>JBILLV010000360.1:0-8992 GCA_044375895.1 Polyangiales bacterium
TCATCTCCGCGTCGCACAACCCCTACGCCGACAACGGGATCAAGGTGTTCGGGCCCGACGGGTTCAAGCTCCCCGACGCCGCCGAGGCCGAGATCGAGGCGCTCCTCGACGACCCGCGGCTCATGACCGGGCGGCGCACCGAGGCCGGCGTCGGCCGCGCCGAGAAGATCGAGGACTCGCGCGGTCGCTACGTCACCTTCGTGAAGGGGACCTTCCCCCGCTCGCTCCGCCTCGACGGCCTGCGCATCGTGGTCGACGGCGCGCACGGCGCGGCCTACCGCGTGGCCCCGCTGGTGTTCTCCGAGCTCGGCGCCGACGTGACCGCCATCGGCGTGAAGCCCAACGGCCGCAACATCAACGACCGCTGCGGCGCCCTGCACCCCGAGGTGCTCGCGGCCGAGGTGATCAAGCGCAAGGCCCACCTCGGCGTGGCCCTCGACGGCGACGCCGACCGGCTCATCGTCGTCGACGAGCACGGCAACGTCGTCGACGGCGACGCCATCATGGCCATCTGCGCGCGCCGCATGATCGACACCGGCTCCCTCGCGAAGGACACCGTCGTCGCGACCGTCATGTCCAACCTCGGCCTGGAGCGCGCCCTCACCGGGATGGGCGCCCGGCTGGTGCGCACGTCGGTGGGCGACCGCTACGTGGTCGAGGCGATGCGCAAGCACGGGTACAACTTCGGCGGCGAGCAGTCGGGTCACCTCGTCTTCCTCGACCACGCCACCACGGGCGACGGCCTCATCGCCGCCCTCCAGGTGGTGGCCGCCCTCGTCATCGGGCAGAAGCCCATGAGCGACCTCGCCGCGGGCGCGATGACGCGCGTCCCGCAGGTGCTCGTCAACGCCACGCTCAAGTCGCGCCGGCCCCTCGACCAGATGCCGAAGACCCAGTCGGCTTTGCGCGCCGCGGAGGCGAAGCTCGGCGACACCGGGCGGGTGCTGGTGCGCTGGTCGGGCACCGAGCCCAAGCTCCGCGTGATGGTCGAGGGGGAAGACGACGCCTCCATCCGCACGCTCGCCGAAGAGATCATCGCCGTCGCCCGAGAGGAGCTCGCATGAAGTCCCCCGCGCTCGCCCTGAGCCTCTGCCTCGCCGCCGCGCTCTCCGCCTGCAAGCGCCCGCCGCCGGAGGCCCACACCGAGAACGACGTCGCCCGCCGCGCGCCGCCGGAGGCCACCCCGACGCCCGCGACGACGCCGCCCGTCGCGCCCGCCAACGCCCCTCCCGCGCCCGACACGACGCCGCTGCCGACGCCCACCGCGCCGGGCACCAGCCCGTGGGCGCCGCCGCCCGTCGCGACGCTCCAGCGCATGTCGGTGCGGCAGCGCGCGGAGGCCGCGATCGTCCCCTTCGACGACTCCACCCTGCTGCACGTGCGCACGCTCTTCCGCGCCGGCGCCGCGGCGGGGCAGCAGGCCGACGTGTTCGCGAAGCTCGGCGACTCGATCACGGAGTCGGGGAGCTTCCTCATGGACATCGGGCACGGCTGGCACGAGCTCGGCCCCTGGACGCGGCTCGACGCGGTGGTGCGGTACTTCAGCCGACACCACATCAGCCCCACGGGCGAAGGCAATTCGTTCACCCGCCAGAGCCGCGCCGCCGAGGCCGGGTGGACGACGGCCACGCTCCTGCACGAGGGCGACAACAGCCGCCTGGAGCAGGAGCTCGCCCAGACGCGCCCCGCCTTCGCGATCCTGATGATCGGCACCAACGACTCCGAGCGCTCCAACGTCGAGACATACACGCGCCAGCTCAACGACATCGTGCGCCGCGTGCTCGCGCGCAACGTGGTGCTCATCCTGAGCACCATCCCCGATCACCTCGGCACCCCGGAGGCCGGCGCGCTCGGCCGCCAGCTCAACGAGGTGGTGCGCCGCGTGGCCTTCGAACAGCACCTCCCGCTCGTCGACTACTGGGCCTCGATGCAGGGCCTCCCCCACCAGGGCATCAACGAAGACAACGTCCACCCGTCGATCTACATGGGGGCCGCCGGCAACAACCCGTCCGGGGGCGTCTTCACCGACCGGGCGCTGATGTTCGGGTACAATATGCGCAACCTCACGACGCTGCTGATGTTCGAGAAGCTGATGCAAGTGCTCGAGCTGCACCCCTGAGCGAGGCGATGACCCCGATGCGCCACGGCCTCCCCCTCGCCCTCCTCCTCGTCGCGTGCGGCAACGCCTCCGGCGGAACGGGCGCCGCGACCACTACCACCGCGCCGATCGTCGTCGCCACGCGCCCGACCACGAGCGGCGCCGCCGACCCGAACGCGGAGCCCGCCTGCCCCGCGCAAGGCGGCATGTCCATCGAGGGCCAGCTCGGGACGCTCCCGCAGGCCCGCGTGCGGCGCGCGCTGCAAGACGCCGAGTCGCGCCTGTCGGCCTGCTACACGTCACGCCTGGAGGCCATGCCGTGCCTCTCGGGGCGCGTGGGTTTCAAGCTCCGGGTGGGCACCGACGGGGTGCACCGCTGGGTGATCCCCACGTCGTCCACGGTGGGCGACGGCGCGGTGGAGACGTGCATGCGCGACGAGCTCGCCCGGCTCGATTTCGGGCGGCCCTGCGGCGGCGAGGCCGAGGTCACCTGGTCGATGGAGTTCGACGCGGGCCCCGACGCGCGGCCCCCCACGGCGTGGCCCGCGACGCGCGTCAACGCCGCCCTCACGCAGAGCCGCGCGGCCCTCGCCCGCTGCCGCAACGGCGTGCGCGGCGGCGTCCACGTCACCCTCTACGCCGCCCCCAACGGCACCGTCGCGGCGGCGGGAGCGAGCGTCGACGCCCCCGAGGCCGCGCCCGTCGCTGAGTGCGCGCTCGGCGTCATCCGCGCGTGGCGCCTCCCCTCCCCCGGCTCGTGGTACGCACGAACCTCCTTCGACCTGCCCTGATCGCGACCCTACATCCCGCCCATGGAACTCTCCCTCGACCCCGCCCAGATTCGCCTCCGCGACGCCGCGCGTGACTACGCCGACCGCGTCCTCGCCCCCCGCGCCACGAGCACCGAGCGCGACGAGCACGTCGACCCGGCCGTGCTCCGCGAGATGGCGGCCCTCGGGCTGATGGGCGTCAACCTCCCCACGGAGCTCGGCGGCGCGGGCGCGGGCGTGGTGTCGTACGCGCTCGCGATGCGCGAGGTAGCCCGCGGGTGCGCCGCGACCGCGGTGACCATGGCCGTCACCAACATGGTCGGCGAGGTGATCCGTCACTTCGGCACCGAGGCGCAGGTGGCGCGCCACGTCACCCGCCTCGCGAGCGGCGCGTACCGCGCGGGAGCCTTCGCGCTGAGCGAGCCCGAGGCCGGCAGCGACCCGGGCTCGATGCGCACCACGGCGACGCGCGACGGCGACGGGTGGGTGATCCGCGGCGCCAAGCAGTGGATCACCTCGGGCGACATGGCGGGCGTCTTCGTCGTGTGGGCGCGCACCGGGGGAGCGGGCACCGCGGGCATCTCGTGCTTCCTCGTCGAAGGGGGAGCGCCGGGGCTCCGCGTGGGACGTCACGAGGACAAGATGGGCCTCCGCGGGTCGACCACGGTGCCGCTGGAGTTTGACGACGTGCGGGTGGACGCCGACGCGCTGCTCGGCGTGGAGGGTGGGGGCTTTCGCATCGCGATGATGGCGCTCGACGGCGGGCGCATCGGCATCGGCGCGCAGGCCACGGGGATCGCCACCGCCGCCCTGCACCTCGCCGCCGCGCGGTGCCCCCGGACGGCGGCCAACGACGCGCTCCTGGCGGACATGCAGGCGGAGGTCGACGCGGCCTGGCTGCTGGTGCTGCGGGCGGCGTGGCTGAAGGAGTCGGGGCGGCCTTTCTCGTCGGAGGCGGCGACGGCGAAGCTCTTCGCGTCGGAGGCGGCGTGGCGGGTGACCAACCGCGCCCTCGAGGCCCTCGGCTCGCTCGGAGACACCCGCGACCTCGCGGCCGAGCGCCACCTGCGCGACGCCCGCGTCACCATGATCTACGAGGGGACGAGCGAGGTGCAGCGCATCGTCATCGCCCGCTCGCTGCTGAAGTAGGGGAGACCGTTCGTATGCGTACCATCGCGCTCCACGTCAACGTCGACCACGTCGCCACGCTGCGCCAGGCGCGGGGGACGCGCTACCCCGACCCCGTCGAGGCCGCCCTGATGGCCGAGCGCGCGGGCGCCGACGGGATCACCGTCCACCTCCGCGAGGACCGCCGCCACATTCAAGACCGCGACGTCCACGTGATGCGCGAGGTGGTTCGGGGGACGTACAACCTGGAGATGGCGGCCACGGAGGCGATGCTCGCGCTCGCCCTCGCGGTGAAGCCCGACCACGTCACCCTCGTCCCCGAGCGCCGCGAGGAGCGCACCACCGAGGGCGGCCTCGACGTGGTGGGCCAGCGCGCGATCGTCGAGCGGGTCACCGGGAAGCTCCAGGCCGCGGGGGTGAAGGTGTCGCTCTTCATCGCCGCCGACGACGCGCAGATCGACGCGTCGCGCGCGCTCGGCGTCGACCAGGTGGAGCTGCACACCGGCGACTACGCCAACACCACCGGGGAGGCCCGCGCCGAGGAGCTGGCGGTGCTGCGCCGCGGAGCCGCGCGGGCCGAGTCGTACGGGATCCGCGTGGCGGCGGGTCACGGGCTGACGGTGGCCAACGTGGGGCCGGTGGCGGCGCTCCCCGAGGTGGTCGAGCTCAACATCGGGCACGCCATCGTGGCCGACGCGGTGTTCGTCGGGCTCGGGCGCGCGGTGCGGGCGATGCGGCGGGCGATGGCGCAGGGCCGAAGGACGGGCGGGTGAGCGCGGCCCTCCTCACGCGGGTCGAGTCGCGCGAGGTCGACCGGAGCCTCATCGCCGCGGGCGTGCCGGGCGTCGTGCTGATGGAGAACGCGGGCCGCGGCGCCGCCGAGCGCATCGCCGCGGCGGTGGGCGACTGCGCGCGGTTGACGGTGCTCGTGGGCCCCGGCAACAACGGCGGCGACGGGCTGGTGGTGGCTCGGCACCTCGCCCTGCGGTGGCCGCGGGCGGAGGTCACGGTGGTGTGCGTCGTCGATCCGTCGAAGCTCACGGGCGACGCGGCGGTGATGCGCGACGCGTGGCACGGGGTCGGCGGCGCGATCGCGGTGGCGCGCGACGGGGATGACGTGACGCCGCTGGTGGCCGGGCGCTCGCTGGTGGTCGACGGGCTCTTCGGCACGGGGCTCACGCGGCCGCTCACGGGCGCGGCCCTGGCGTGCGTCAAGGCAGCCCACGCTGCGGGCGCGCAGTGGCTGGCGGCGCTGGATGTTCCCTCGGGGCTCGACGCGGACACGGGGGCGGCGCTCGGCGGCGAGGAGGGGGTGTTTCACGCGACGATGACGTGCACCTTCGGGACGTCGAAGCCGGGGCTGCACACGGGCGCGGGACGTCGGCTCGCGGGCGAGGTGACGGTGGTGGGCCTCGGGGCCGCCGTGCCGCCGGAGGTTCTCGCGAAGGCGAACGCGTGGCTGTCGTCGTACGTCGCGCCCGCCGCGCGCTCGGTGGACGCGCACAAGGGCGACGCGGGGCGCGTGCTGGTGATCGCGGGGAGCCCCGGGAAGATCGGCGCGGCGCTGCTGGCCTCGCGCGGGGCGCACCGGGGCGGCGCGGGGCTGGTGACGGTGGCGTCGCGCGCGGCCGCGGCGCTCGACGCGCGGGTGCTGGAGACGATGACGCTCCACCTCGCGGGGGACGCGTTCACCGTGGCGCCGTCGCTGATGGCGGCGCTGGGCGCGGCGGACGCGGTGGTGGTGGGCCCCGGGCTCGGGCTCGACGAGCACGCCGCGGCCTGCGTCGACGCGGCGCTCCGGCACGCGAAGGGCCCCGTCGTGGTCGACGCCGATGCGCTGTCGCTGCTGGCGAAGCGCGACGGGAAGAACGCCCCCGTCACCGTGCTCACGCCGCACCCCCTGGAGCTCGCGCGAATGCTCGGGCACGAGGCATCGCGCGGCGCGACGGGTGTCAACGCCGACCGGCTCGGCGCGGCGCGGGAGGCGGCGAAGCGCTTCGCGGCCATCGTGGTGCTCAAGGGCGCGGGCACCGTGATCGCGAGCGCCGATGGGCGCGTCGCGGTGCTGCCCTACGCCGACCCGACGCTGGGCGTGGCGGGGAGCGGTGACGTCCTCGCGGGGGTGATCGCCGCGCGGCTCGCGGAGGCGAAGGGCGACGCGGCGACGGTGTGGGACGCGGTGCTCTGCGGCGTCCACGCGCACGGCAGGGCGGGCGCGATCGCGCGGGAGCGGATGGGCGGCACACGCGGCGTGCTGGCGTCCGAGCTCGCGGACGCGGTGCCCGCGGCGCTCGCGGGCTGATCGCGACGACGGATCAATCGACGGCGCGGTCGGCGAGGACGTCCATCGCGAGGCGGGTCATGCGCGTGAGGTAGGCGAAGTCCACGTTGGCGAAGGTGTCGGTCACGCGGTGGTAGTGGGGCGTGTGGTCGTTGCCGACAAACTCCTCCCCGACGCCCGTCGCGACGAGCCCGCGCGTGAGAAACGACTGGTGGTCGCTCGACGTGAAGCGCACCGCCCGCACGGGGATGCCCCGCGGCGTCCCGTGCAGCGCGTACAGCTCCTGGAGCGTCGCGGCCGGTGACCAGAGCTCCACAGCGTTGTCGCGGTTGCCGTCGAAGCTCAGCATGTCGAAGCAGTGCGCGCTGTCCACCACCGCCCCCTCGGCGCGCAGCGAGCTCACGTAGGCCGCGCTCCCGACGAGCCCGATCTCCTCCTGATCGAAGAGCACGAACTCGATCGGGTGATCGCGCCGCGGCAGCCGCGCGAGGTAGCGGGCGGTCGCGAGCACCAGCGCCACCCCCGTCCCGTCGTCCGCCGCCCCGGGTCCCGCGGGCACGCTGTCGTAGTGCGCCCCCACGACGATGCGCGCCTGCGTCGCCCCGCCGGTCGCGGGGAGCTGACCGCGGACGTTCTTCCCCGTGGCGTACTCGTGGAAGGTGGCCGCGACCCCGGCCGCCTGGAGCTCGGCGAGGAGGTACTGCCGCGTGGTCTCCCGCTGCGCCACGGTCGCGCGCCGCGGGAGCGTCACGCCCTCGGCGATGGGGCGCTGGCCCGAGAGCTTGCCCACCACCTCGCGCGCGTAGTCCTCGATCCACGCGCACGCGTCGGGCGTGGCGCACGCGAGCGGATCGGTCGGCGCGTCGGGCGCGACGTCGGCAGCGACGTCGAGGGTGACATCGGCGGCGCGATCGGGCGCGACGTCCGCAGCGGCATCGCGCGCAGTCGGCGTGGGGGCGGGGCTCTCGGTGCAGGCGAGGAGCGCGAGGCAGGCGGCGAGGTGACGCATCGGCGCGAGCCTACACCCGATCAGCGGGCGTCGACGATGCGCTGAAGCACCGACTGGACCCGCGCGAGCGCGCGCTCCAAGGTCGGGTCGTCGTCGGCGAAGAGCTCGGCGGGTTGGAGGGGCGCACCGATGTGCATCGAGAGGGTCGACGGCACCCAGGGGAACATCATCGCCGGCGACACAAGCCACGCCCACGCCAGGCCCGCGCGGGTGAGGCGCGACCACGGCGCCACCGCAATGGCAGCCGCGCCCGCGAGCCCGAGGGCGGTGAGAGGCCAGCGCTTGAGGCCGAGCGCCCGCGGCAGCACCAGGAGGTAGGGGAGCACTTTCGAACGCCAGAGAATGGGCGCCGTGACGTGGCTCCCGCGGATGCCCAGCGGGACGATCGGGACGCCGAACTTCTTCGCGATCTTGAGGAAGCCCCGGCGGCCGCCGAGGTCGACGCGCGCGGCCTCCCAGACGGGTCGCATGGTCTCGTGATCGCCGCCGGGGAAGACGAGCAGCGGGACGCCCGCCCGCAACGCCTCCTCCGCGGCCTCGTAGGTGGACGGGACCGCGCCCATCTGCCGAAAGAGATCGCCGATGGGTCCGAAGCGGAAGGAGATGGTGTGGGCGAAGCCGGCCAGCGGTCGCTCGGCGCCGACGTGTTCGAGGTAGAGGCAGGCGAAGGACGCGAGCTCCGCGAGCCCGAGACCCGCCGAGTGGTTGGCGACGAGGAGGAAGGGGCCCGCGGCAGGGAGGTTCTCGACGCCTGTGAGGGTGGGGCGAAATGCTGCTTGGACGGCGGGCCGGAGGTAGCGGTCGACGAGGGCGACGAGGGCGGGAGAGACACGTCCGGGCGCGGTGTCGGTCATGGTCTGTTGGAGGGTGCCACGCGCACACTTCCCTTGCGCGGTCGATCGGGTGGGGGCGATCATCCGGCCCGCTCGTCCATGGCACCCCGGCGCATCGACCCCAGCGCGCTCCCGGCGTCGCACCCCCTCGCCCGTCGGCTCGCGTCAGCGCCCGCGGCGGTGACCGTGACCCTGGAGCACGACGGCCTCGCCGTCCCCGCGCGCGAGGGCGAACCCGTGGCCCTCGCCCTCCTCGCCGCGGGCCACCTCACGCTCGCGCGCAGCCCGAAGTACCACCGGGCGCGCGGCCCGACGTGCCTGCGTGGCGCCTGCGACGGCTGCCTCGTGCGCATCGACGACACGCCCGGGGTGATGGCCTGCCAGACCGCGGTGCGCCCGGGGATGAAGGTTCGCTCACAGAACAGCTTCCCCTCGGCGCGCTTCGACGTGCTCCAGGTGACCGACTGGTTCTTCCCCAAGCACCTCGATCACCACCACTTGATGGTGGGCTTCGGCGGCGCCATCAACCGCACGATGCAGTCCTTCGCGCGGCAGATGGCGGGCATCGGTGCGCTCCCCGAACAACCGGGCGAGGTGGTGCCTCACCACGAGCGCGACGTCGACGTGCTGGTGGTGGGCGCGGGCGCGTCGGGCACCGCCGCCGCCGACGCGCTCCACGCCGCGGGGCTCACGGTGCTGCTGGTGGAGGAAGACGACGCCACCGGAGGCGCCGAGCGCGACCGCTGCGACCGCGCGGAGGCCCCGTCGCCGCCCCGCGCGGAGACGCTCACGCGTGCCGCCGCCGTGGCCACGTACGACAGCGGGACGCTGGTGCTCCACGGCGGCGCGATCGTGCGGGTGCGGGCGCGGGCG
>JBILLV010000062.1:0-34184 GCA_044375895.1 Polyangiales bacterium
TCAGCCCGCTCCTTCCAGTCCGTGGGGAGCAGCGAGACGAGGGCGTTCCAGCCGGCCGAGTCGAAGGTGTTGGTGTCCATGCCCCCACTCCAACGGCGGACCGAGGCACCGGCTTAACGCCAATGCCTCTCCGACCCGTCCCACCCGCGCCATCGATGAGGCCCCGCGCATCCCCCGACATGCCCGACTGCCCCCTCGACGACGCCCCGGGCATGTTCGGGGTGTCGCCCGGTCCCAACGCCGGGCCGGAGACGCCGCTCACGCCGCCCCCCACCGAGAGGCCGAAGGCCCGCCACGGCCGCAGCTCGACGAAGCCCCCGCCAAAGCCCATCGGCGAGCCGACGCCCACCGTGGCGCCGACGAGCACCGTGCCCCGAAACCGATCACGCAGGACACGTGGGTGCGCCGGCGGCGGGTTGGCCCACGCGGCGGCCACATCGGTATCGGAGGCTCCTCGGGGTGGGGACGACACAACGCGAGCGCCGTACCGATGGGGCTCAACGGCTGCGGAGAAGAGTTGCTTGAGCGGGCGTGAGGGTTCAGGCGGGGCGCCGTTGCGTACCCCGCGGCGCACCCTGGCGCAGACCGGGCTACATCCCATGCCGATCAGTTAGCGCGCGTCCTGCGTTCCCAGGGTTCGCAGGAGCTCACGCCTGGGCTGGATTTGGATCGCCCGCAGAGCCGGGCTCATGGAGAACCATGGAGGGTCCGCAACGAGGGAGCCCGGCTCTGCGGGCGATCCGATTGGAGCCCAGGCGTGAGCTCCTGCGAACCCTGGGAACTCCCGAGGACGCTTGCCCCACGCTAACTGACCGGCATTGGGGCTACATCGTTACGCGAACCCGCGACCAGGCGCGGGCCGCGAGGTCGGCCGGGTCGAGGGTCACCCAGAGCGTGTGGACGTCGCCCCACTCCATGTCGGCGCGGTCGTCGCTGTCGGCGCCGAAGAGCACCACGTCGCCGCGCTCGATCGTGTCTGCGCTCTCCGGCAGGGGGTAGCCCAACATCTGATGGATGCCGCTGGCGCCCGCGGGGCCGGGCCGCTGCGCATCGCGCCACAGGAGCCAGAGCGAGTCCCAGTAGAGGTCGCGCTCGTCGCTGGTCCACGCGGCCGCCTCGTCGTCGATCGCAGGACCTTGCGGCGGGGCGAGGTGGAGTTCGGCGAAGAGGTCGACGCCGCAGGCGCGGAAGCGGCGCGGCGCGTAGCGGTCGGTGGCCAGCGACACGAGCGTCGTCTCCGGCGGCGTGTGCACCACCAGCGCCTCCTGGCCCCAGCGATCGACGAAGAGCGAGAGCAGGCCGTCCGGCGGGAGGACCGCGTCGAGGTCGAGGGGGCTCACCGCCGCGAGGTCGACCTGGAGCACGAAGAGGAGCGGCCCTTCGGCGCCGGTCGGCCAGGGTGCTCCATGCGGGAGGTCGGGATCACCGCCGACCCGCGATGCGCCGGGCGCGAGGTCTCGTTCGGTCGCGTCGCGCGTCCGCATCGCGACGCCGGGCTTCGCCAGTCGCTCGATGGCCGCGCGGCGCACCGAGAGGCCGACGGCGTCGATCTGGGCGCGGAGATCGCGGCGCTGCGCGAGGAGCTCGCTGGGTTCGGGCTTCGTGGTCATCGACGTCGCTTCGGGGGTAAGAGTCGGTGGGTCGCGGCGGATCGTGCCCCTATCCGATGGGGATGACACCGCGCGAAAGACCTTACCTGGGGCGCGCGCCGCCGCGCAAAGCCCTGGCGTGCCGCGACGCGCCTCGCGTACGATGCGCCCGCGATGTCCACCCCGCTCTTCGAGGAACGCCTCGCCGTGCGACGCCCCAACGCGCTCCTCTTCGCGCTCGCCCTGACGCCGTGGGCGCTGGCGGCGGCCTGCGGCGTCGTGTGGGCGTTTGGGGAGGCGCCCGAGCTCGCGCAGGTGCCGTTTCTCCTCGCGGTGGCCGGGTTCGTCGCGGTGCGCGCCGTGCTCGGCGGACTGCCGATGGCTTCCGTCGAGGAGGAGACCGTCCGCGTCGATGCCGCGGCGATCGTGTTGGGCGACACCCGCATCCCGCGGGAGCGGGTGACGCGGGCGGTGTACCTCCCGACCCACCGCACGGGGCGTGACGTGGTGCGCGTCGAGCAGCGCTTCGGTCTGGTGCGGGAGGTCGTCACCAACGGTCGCTCCGAGGCCGAACACCTCCTCACCGCGATGGGCCACGGCGTCCACCAGCGCGTGGTGACCTTCCGCGGGGCGTCGCGCCTGGCCACCGGCGTCGCCCGCTACGTCGTCTGGCCCCTCCTCCTGGTGTTGGCCGTCGGCGTCATCTTCGTCGCCCCGCCGCTGGTGGCCTCGGCGTTTCTGCTCGCCGTGGTGGTGCCGTCCCTCTTGCTTCAGACCATGCCCACGGCCGTCGATGTGGGCGCCGACGGGCTCCTGGTGCGCTGGGTGGGGACGCGTCGCTTCATCCCGGCCGCGCAGATCGCCTACACCGAACGCTACACCACCAGCTTCGGGCGCTACCTCCGGCACGGGCTCCGCGTGTACGTGAGCGAGGCTGAGCCCGTCGAGATCCTCTGCGGGACGGAGCCCCTCGGCGAGGAGGAGGTGGGCACGGTGGACGCGCGCATCCAGTGGATGCTCGCGCTGCCCCGCGGGGGCGACCTCCAGGCCGCGCGCGCCGCGCTCGCCCGCGAGGGCCGCCCCATCGCGGCGTGGCTCAGCGACCTGCGCGCGATCGGGAGCGGCGGGGCCGCGAGCTTCCGTCAGGCGCCGCCGTCCCGCGAGCGGTTGCTGGAGGTGCTCGAGGCCGCCGACGTGACCCCAGCGGAGCGGGCCGCCGCGGCGGTGGCGCTGTCCGCCGCGCCCGACGCGCCGCGGGAGCGCGTCCGGGTGGTGGTCGACGCCACGGCCGACCCGGCGGTCCGTGCGACGATCGAAGCGGCCGCGCGGGGCGATGACGTCGCGCTCACCCGCGCGCTCGAGGCGCTCGAGGCCCGGTCGAGCAGCGGCTGAAGGCGGGGAGACGTGCCAGGTGGCCCGGACGTCGGTGAGCGGCCCGCGCGCTGTTGTCCACACGGCGCCCGGCGCGATCAGCGCGAGAAGTACCCCACCAGGGCGATGCCGAGCGACGCCGACCGTCGGCGAGGGCGTTGCGCGCCGTCACCGCGACAGCGGTCTTGACGTCGCGGTGGGTCGGTCCCAACAATTCGTCCCATGAAGCATCCGTGGGTGACGGGGTTGTTGCTTGGGGCGGCGCTGACCTCTGAGGCATCTGGGCAAACGCGGCGGTCACGCCGCCCGCCCCGCAATGTCCTCACCAGCGACCCCTACAGCGCGATTGTCAACGGCACGATCAACCTGGAGTACGAGCGCGCGATCGACCCGCTCGTGAGCGTGTTCCTCGGGCCGCAGTTGCAGTACGGCTTTGGACTGCTGTCGGACGCGCCGCGCTCGCTCTCCGTCTTTGGGATTGGGCTCTCGGTGGGCGTGCGCCTCTACCTCACCGATGACGCGCCGCGGGGGCTGTTTCTCTCGCCCCAACTCGATGCGGCGCTCGTCTCGGTGAAGTCTGCGTCCACCGAGGCGACCGGCGTCGGATACAGCGTCGCCGCGCTCATCGGGTACCAGTGGCTCGTCGGCGACGAGTTCGCGATCTCCCTCGGGATCGGTGGGCGATACGTCGACGTCGAGGCGTCGGGCGGGGGGCGGTCCGTCGCAGACTCGGGCTTCGGGCTCGCGGCGCGGTTCTCGATCGGCCTGGCCTTCGGCAGTCCGACCGCGGTCGCCTCGACGATCGAGGAGCCCCGTCGCGCCCCCGGGCCAGAGACCTGCACCTTCCCCATTGAGCACGTGCAGGTGTGTCAGTCGTCGCGCGGCTACCGCTTCGCGATCCCGCACCCAGGCACCTGCGCGACCGGGGCCACGCCCGTGGCCGTGGTCCGCTTGACCTGCGAGGCGCGGGAGCGACCGGCCTACCACGCGTGTCTCAACCCTTCCGGCGATTGGGTCCCCGTCATCTCTTGGGAGACCTGCGCCTCGCACCAGTGGACCGACGCGCCTGGAGACTACGTCCCCCCAGGGCGCGCGCCCTCCGAGGGGGTCGCGCCCGGTCGGCGGATGACGCGCGCGTCCGAGCCAGCCGTGCTGCAAGCACAGACCGACGCGACCGTCCCACCGAGCGACGTGGTGCGCGCTGCGCTCGCCGAGGTCCAGGTGCGGGCGGCGGAGTGCCTCCCGCCAGGGGCCTTCGTGATGCGGATCACCTACGGCAACGACGGCGTGGCGCGCCTCGTGGAGTCAACCTCGGAGCGGCTCCCCGACGACGTGATCGGGTGCTTCCTCCGACACGCGCAGTCCGTCCCGCTGCCGCCCTTCTCGCGCGAACAGCTCGTGGTGACGCAGCGCTTCACGCCGCGCACGCCGACGGCGATCGCCGCTCCGCCCGCTCCACCTGCTCCGCCCGCCCCGCCGCAGTGAGCGGCCCGCGCCGTCGTCGTCGCAGCGAACGGCGCGATCAGCGCGAGAAGTACCCCACCAGGGCGATGCCGACCGACGCGCCGAGCGACTCTTCGCGCGCGGTGAGCGGCGGGTTGACGCTGTCGGTGAGGAAGGTGAGCTCGCCCGCGAGGCTGCTCCGGCGGACGACGCGGGCCGTGGCGAGGAGGCTCCCGTTCGGGCCGAGGCGGAGCTCGGCGCCGAGGCCGCCCGAGAGGTCGTAGAACATCATCGCGTCGCTGGGACAGTCGTCCGGCGAGACGCTCGGGGCGAGCGAGGTGGACGCCGACGCAAAGCCGATCCCCACGCCGCCGAGCGCGAAGACCTGGAGCGGGCTCCTGACGTCGTCCGCCGGGAGGTGGCTCGAGCGGGAGGCCACGACGCCGCGAACGGCGCGCGATCGGCCGTGGGGACTGCGCAACGAGGCGATGGCGCACCGCAGCGCTGCTCGTCGCCTGCGCGGCCTTCGGGTGCGATGAGGACTCGCCGCTCCAGCCAGCGCCGTGGCCTCCGCCGACCGCGCAGCCGCCCGTCGAGCCGCGGCCCGAGGGGTGGTTCACCGTCAGCCGCGTCGTCTTCACGCCAGAGGCGCGCGCAGGTCAGCGGCGTGGCGCTCGGCGACTGCGACACTGTGGTCGACCTCGACGGCGACGGCCTCGACGATCTCGTCACCGCCGACGAGGTTGCACCGTCTCCCTCGACGGCGTCGCCCTGGGCGTGCGGCCGAGGGTGGTGTTCGTCGCGCCGTGGTGACCGCCTCCACGGCGGGCGGCAGCCACGCGCCAGAGCGATCGCGGCAGGCCCCCGGCGCCAGGCGCCCCCGACGGGGAGACGGCGTGTCGGAAACCCGCGGCGGACGCCCCTGGTGCGCCGAAGCGTTTGACGCTGGGGCCGTGGCTGTGTGTAGAGTCCGCGCCGTGTCGCTTCGACGGTTGAGCCGATGGTTGTCAGGCGCGGCGCTGGCCGCAGCGGTCGGCTGCGCGAGCGCCGGGGGCGTGAGCGTGCAGGGCAGCACGGTGAGCGGCGGTGAGGTCGCGTACACCTTCGGCCCGGTGGCCCCCTCGTGGCGCTCCATCACCATCGAGAACAACGACGCCGCCTGGGCCGACGACGCCACGCGGGGCACCGTCCACGTCGATCACACCTGCGACCGCTCGCAGGACACGCCCCTCCCTGCGCTCGTCGCCCACCTGCTGCTGGGCTTCACCGAGCGTGAGGTGGTCACCGAGGAGACGATCCCCTTCGACGGGCGCGAGGCGCGGCACGTCGTGGTGCGGGCGCGGCTCGACGGCGTCCCGCGGATGATCGAGCTCTACGTGATGAAGAAGGACGGCTGCGTCTTCGACCTGGGGTACACCGCGCCCACCGACCGCTTCGAAGCGGGCCGCGGGGCCTTTGACGGGTTTGTGCGGGGCTTCCACACGAACCGCACCGCCCTCAGCGCCCCATGAACCCCCCGCCCGAACGCCCCTCGCGCCTCCCCTCGATCCTCCCGCCGGCGCCGAAGAAGGACGCCTGGCTGAAGGATCAGCTCGAGCGCTTCACCGTCTTCCTCGACGACCTCGGCGGGATGAGCGTGCTCTTCAAGGACGCCGTCATCGCCTGCTTTGCACGGCCCTTCGAGTGGCGCGAGGTGGTCTACCAGCTCGAGTCGATGGGCGTGAAGTCGGTGTCCATCGCCCTCATCACGGCGATGTTCGTCGGCATGGTGATGACGGTGCAGTTCGCCTTCGGCCTCGAGCGCTTCGGCGCGACGGACTACGTGGGCCGCGTCATCGGCCTCTCCATCACCCGCGAGCTCGCGCCGTCGCTCACCGCCCTCGTCGTCGGCAGCCGCATCGGCTCGGGCATGGCCGCGGAGATCGGCTCGATGGCCGTCACCGAGCAGATCGACGCCATCCGCGCCCTCGGCGCCGACCCGGTGAAGAAGCTCGTCACCCCGCGCCTCATCGCCTGCGTGATCCTCATCCCCGTCCTCGCGCTCTTCGCCGACGTGGTGGGCTTCGGCGGCGCGATGGTGGTCGCGTACCTCCAGTTCGACACGCCGATGGGCTTCTTCTTCCGCACGGCGCTGGAGTCCATCAACATGCAGGACTTCATGTCGGGCCTCGGCAAGGCGCCCTTCTTCGGCGTCACCATCGCCATGATCGGCTGCTACTACGGCATGCAGACCCGCGGCGGCACCGAAGGCGTCGGGCGCGCCACCACCCGCTCCGTGGTGGTCTCCGCCATCGCGATCCTCGTGTCGGACTTCTTCCTCACGAAGCTCTTCCTGTCGCTGTGACCGCGGCCGACGCCGCCCAGGAGGCGCTCCGCCTCACCGAGCCCGAGCTCCGCGCCTGGGTCATCGCCACTGGCCCCGCGCTCGGCCCCGCGCTCGAACCCGTCGCCCGCGTCGTCCCCGCCGTCTGGATCTTCGAGGCCCTCCGCGAGCTCCCCTTCGAGACGTCACGGCCCGCGGTGGAGGCCCTCGCCGCCTCACCCCTCCCGCACATCGCCCACGCGGCCCTCGCGCGGCTGCTGGAGGTGTCGTGGCCCGGCCGCCCGGCGTGGGCGCTGCGCGCGCTGCGCGACCCCGCCCGCGACGCGCAGGTGATCGCCCTCGAAGCGGCCCCCCACTTCAACGACGACGACGTCGCCTACGTCGCGACGATGCTCTCCGACCCCGCCGCCGACGCGCGCCTGATCGCCGTCGAGGCCCTCGCCGCGGTGGAGGGCGAGGCGCAGACCTCCGCCCGTTGGCTCCTCCAGCTCCACCTCCCGAGCGAGCGTTCGGCCCGCGTGCGCCGACACATCCTGGAGACGCCGGGTGTGGTCGCGCTGCTCGAAGGGAGCTCGCTCGCCGACGCACCGGAGGGCGCCGCCGCCGCCCTCGCGGCACGCGCCGACGCGACGGTCACTGCGCTGGCGAAGCCCGTGGCGCCGTGGTTCGCCGAGCGCCCGCCGCTTCATTGGGACGACGGCTCCGACGCGCCTGGGGCCGTGGGGGAGTACCTGTTGTTCTGCCAGCACGCGTGCTCCGGGGCCGAGCTCGACCCGCGCGCCATCGAGGCCGCCGCGCTGCTCGAAGGGCGCTCGCTCGCGTGGTGGGCCGGGGCGCTGCTCGACGCGTGGGTGGCCCGCAAGGCCGACGTGAAGTTTCACTGGTGCCTCGCGCTGGCCGTGGCGCTCGGCGGCGACGCGGTGGTTCCCGCGGTGCAGCGCGAGGTGGAGTCGTGGCACCGCGGCGGGCGGCGGGCGCTGTCGTCCCTGGGGGCCCAACTGCTCGCGTGCCTCGGCGGCGACCGGGCGGCCCGCGCCCTCGACGAGCTCGCGCGGGGTCACGGCTACGACGCCCTCGGCGCGTTCGCGACCTCGGCGCTGGCGGCAGAGGCGGCCGAGCGCGGTCTCTCGCGCGACGACCTCTCCGACGCGGTGGTGCCGCGCTGGGGGATGTCGGCGGAGGGCAAGGCGTGGCTCGACTACGGCCGCCGCCGCTTTCGGGTGACGCTCGAACTCGCCGCCGACGGGAGCTTCGACACCTCGCTCACGGAGACCCGTTGGCGCGTGCTCACGGCGCCGCCGAAGCCCAACCTGTCGGACGATCCGGCCCGCGCGGCGGAGGCGCAGGCGCGGTGGAAGGCGCTGCGTCACGAGCTCCCGCGCGTCGTCGAGGCCGAGCGGCGACGGCTCGAAGAGGCCATGTGCGCGGGCCGCGTGTGGACGGCGACGCGCTGGACCGAGCGCGTGCTCGGGCACCCGGTGCTCCGCGCCCTAGCCGAGCGCCTCGTGTGGGCGGTGAGTGCGCCGGGACGTCGCCGCCCGACGCTCGTCCGCACGACGCACGGCGCGCTGCTCAACGAGCGCGGCACCACGGTGCGCCTGCGCGACGACGCCACCGTCACGCTCGCGCACCCCATCGACCTCGACGACGCGGAGCGGCAGCGCTGGGCGGAGGTTCTCGCGGAGGCGAAGCTGCCCCCGCAGCCCTTCGCGCAGCTCGCCCGCGCCACGTTCGCGGCGGGCGACGCGGCGGCGACGTCGTGGGCCGCGGTGGAGGGCCGGGTGCTCACGGCGCCGTCTGACCGCAAGCGCTCGCGGCCGCCGGCGTGGACGCGCGCGGGCTGGGAGGCGGCGCCCATCGAGGCGGGGCTGTGCCGACGGTTTCTGCGGCGCTACGGGGAGACGGAGGCGGTGCTGGAGGTGGAGGGCATCGCGCTGTGGGCCGAGCAGCCGCGCGACACGGTGGTGCGCGGGCTGCGGTTTCGGGCGGCGCGCGAAGGGGCCGAGTGGATGCCGCTGGGGGAGGTGGCCCCCGCGGTGGTGAGCGAGGCGGCGCGGGCGGCAGCGCACCTGCTCCACGGGGTCGACGACGCGGATCGGGCCGCGGCGGCGTTTGTGAAGCCGCTGGTGCGCAAGCGACGCGGGTGAGGGGAGCGCGTCAAGGCAGCGACGCTGCCCGCACGTCGCGCTCGGCCTCGCTCGGGTGGTACACCTGCTGATGCCGCTCGATGTCCGCACAGCGCCCGTCGGGGTTCGGGTCGCAGCGGTACATCTCCCAGTTCCAGGAGGGGCGCGTCCAGCCTCGCTCACGGCCGACGCGAAGCACGCGCGGGCGCAGCGAAAGAGACCGCGGCACCCCGGGCGGCGGCGCGAGCGTGAGCACCATCTCCCGCGCGCGACCATCGCTGCACGCGCCCGCGAAGACGATCTCGTCGGGGGTCGCGCCCGGGCGCCAGCGCGTGCCGATGCGGCAGACCACCCGTCTGCGCAACATCGCCCCCACCTGCCGGGGACGGCGCCCGTGCACGTTGGTGTCGAGCATCGCTGTGATGGTCACCCCGCCTGACGCGTCGAGTCGGTACACCGTGCCCGCGTAGCTGCTGTGCTCGGTCTCGTGGACGAGCCACACGCCCACCCACGGCGAGGTCGACGGCGCGGGCTGCGCAGTGGCCAGCGCCGTCGACAGCGTCATCGTTGCGAGCAGGGTCAGGACGAGGGAGCTTCGTGCGCGCATGCTTCGGAGGGTAACGCACGATCGCGCGCGGACTTGCGATCGACCCCTCCGGCACAACACGTGCTCCGGCGCGGTCCCATGAACACACGATTCGGCGGTTTGCTCGCGATTCTGGCCGTGTGGACGCTCGGCGCCTGTAGCGGCCCGGCGGTCGTCATGGCGACGCAGGACGTTCCGGTGGCACAGGATGGCTCGGCGGACGCGGCCGCGCTCGACGCACCTCCTCTGGATGCACCTGCCCTGGATGCGCCTCCCGCGGATGCGCCTCCCGCGGATGCGCCTCCTCCGCCCGATGTCGCGCCGGACGCCCCGCCGCCTGATCGCCCGGTGGGCACCTGCGAGACGATGCCCGTCGCCGAGATCGCGTCCCGCGCCACGGTCCGTTTCCGTTTCCGGTCGTCGATGGCGTGGATCACCACCGCGGGGATGTTCTGCGCCCCATACAGCATCGCGCGGGTCGGCGGCGGTGAGGTCCCCCTCGGCCTGTCCTTCCAGTGCATTTGCGAGTGCCCCGCGCCGCCGCCGCCGGGACCCTCCATGCTGCGCCGCGCGGATGGGACCACCGAGCTCACCTGGGACGGACGCGGTCTGGTCACCTGCTCGGAGGTGGTGGACTGCGCGATGCGCGGCTGGCCCGGCGCCGGCTTCCAGCTCAGCGCGCGGGCGGCCGCGCAGCCGGTCGCGCCCGGTCGGTACCGCGCGACCTTCGGCCTCTTCGACGCGCTCCCGGCCGGGTGCAACAGCGGCGGTGACGGGACCGCGTCGTGCTCCCGCGTCGGGCCGCCGATGCTTCCCTTCGGTGGGCCATGGATGCGCTGCGAGGCCCAGCGGACGGTGTCGGTGGAGTTCGAACTGCCGATGACGGGCGAGGTGACGGTCGACGTGCCGTGAGAGCCACTCGGGGTGGTCTCCGGCGCCATTGACGGCGAGCCACCGTGCGCGCTTGCATCACCGCCATGCCCCGCTCCCTCCGCTCTGCGCTCGCCCTCGCGCTCGCGCTCGCCGCGTCGCCTTCCCTCGCGCAGGATCAGGTGGGCATCAACACGCACGTCCCCGGCGCCGACCTCCTCGACCTCTGCGTCGACGCGGGCGTCACCTGGGTGCGCATGGACGGCGACTGGCTCTCGCTCAACCCCGCCGCTGGTCGCTACGAGTGGGCCGCCCTCGACGCCGCCGTCAACGCCGCCCGCACGCGGGGCCTGCGCGTGTACCTCACGCTCGCCTACACCCCCGCGTGGGTCCCGCGCGTCGCCCGCGCCCGCGCCGACACCTACCCCGGCAACGACGAGCCCGCTTCGAGCGCGGAGTGGACCACCTTCGTCACCGCGGCCGTCCGCCACTACCGCCCCCTCGGCGTCACCCACTTCGGCATCTGGAACGAGCCCAACCTCAACGGCTTCTGGGAGGAGGCCGCGGGCCTCGACCCCTACGTCACCAAGGTCCTCGTGCCCGGCGCCGCCGCCGTGCGCGCCGCCTGCGCCGACTGCCGCGTGCTCGGCCCCGACCTCGCCCACCTCGGCGACTACCACGTCTTCCTCGACGGCGTGCTCGCGCGGGCGCGCGGGTCGTTCGACATCCTCGCCCACCACATCTACGGGGGCTGGCCGGAGACGGGCACCACGCTGCTCTCGGGCGACAACTTCGTGCAGGCGCTGGAGATGCGGCGCTTCCCCTTCACGCGCCCCGCGCTGCGCGAGGTGCTCGACGCGCGCGGCTGGACGGGCGAGGTCTGGATCACCGAGACCGGCTACCGCGCCACCCCCATCGGCGACGCCGCGGCCGAGGGTCGTCAAGCCACGTATGTCCGCCGCACGCTGGAGGAGCAGCTCGCGCGCCGCTGGTGGAGCAACACCTTCTTCTACGAGGTGATGGACTGCGGCGTCGACCAGGCGATGTGCGACATCGACGGCTTCGGGCTCTCCCGCGCGCTGCGCCCCATCACGGGGGGGCCGCGGCGCTACCCCGCGGACTACAGGGTGAAGCCGGCGTTCACGACGCTGCGCGACTTCATCCGGGCGCACCCCGAGGTGGTGTCGCGCGCGATGCCCGCCCAGTGCGCCAACGGGGTCGACGACGACGGCGATCGGCGCGTCGACGGCGACGACCGCGGGTGCGCCAACGGGCTCGACGCCAACGAGTCCGACGACCCGCCGCGGCTCCGCGTCGACGCGCTCGCGGTGGCCGCGGGGGCGGTGCGGGTGGACGGCGCCCTCGACGAGTGGAGCGCGGCGGGGTGGGTCACGCTCACGCGGGAGGGCTGGGTGGGCGGCGTGCCGTTGCTCGTGAGCGGCGACTTAGGGGTGCGGGTGGCCGCGCGCTGGTCGCCGGGGACGCTGTACCTCGCCGCGGAGGTCACCGACGAGCGCCACGTCAACGATCGAAGCGACGACACGCTGTGGGCGGGCGACTCGCTCCAGGTGGCCTTCGACGTCGCGCGCAACCTCGGCGACCGCTACGACGCCACCGACGACCACGAGCTCACCTTCGCGCTCGCCCGGGGGAGCGCGCGGGCGCACCGCTTCGTCGGCCCGCCGGGCGCGACGCTGCCGACGTCGGTGGCGGTGCGGCGCGAGGGCACGCTCACGCGCTACGAGGTCGCCCTGCCGATGGCCTCGCTCACGCCCGCGACGCTCGCGCGGGGGAGCGTGCTGGGGTGGTCGTTTCTGGTGAACGACAACGACGGCGCGACCACCCCAGAGGGCAACGGGCGCGAGGGGTGGATGGAGTTCACCGCGGGCATCGGGCTGCGGAAGGACCCGTACCGCTTCGGTGAGCTGCACCTCGTGGGGGAGCTTCCTGCGGCGCTGCCGGATGCCGCGGTGGCGCTCGATGCGAGCGCGCCGCCCGATGGTGCGACGGCGATGGACGTGGCGGCTGTGCGCGATGTCGGCGACGAAGCGGCGACCTACGCCGTCCCCGATCGCCCGGCGGACTGCGCGTGCGGCGCGTCGCCGCGACGGAGCCGGTGGGGCGAGCTCATCGCGCTCGCAACGCTGCTCGCCGCGCGTCGGCGACGCGTCCGCCCCTCTCGTTGATCTCGTCCTCCGGTCGCGCAAGACCCTGTCGTGAAATGGACAAGGCCCGCGCGCCTCTGCCATGACACCGCTCCGATGCGCTCCCTCCTCGCCGCCGCCGCCGTGTTCGTCCTGGCGTCTGGCTGTGGTCAGAGCGACGGCGAAGAGGTGCCCCGCGCGTCCGCACCGATCGCGGCGCGCGACCCCGCGGCGCGCGCCCGGGACGCGCTCGCGGCGCTGGGGCGGCGACAGGTTCCGCGCGACCTCGACGCCATCGTGCAAGACCTCGCGCTGGTCGGTCGTGACGCGGGCAACCCCGACGCGCTGCGCCTCGCGGGCGACCTCGTGGGCGGGCGGTGGCGCCTCGCGCGCGACCCGAGCGACCTGCGGCGCGCGCTCGACTACTACCGGGCCGCCACGGTCGACCCCGCGCGACCCGGCGCGTGCGCGGCGCTCCGCGGACGGCGCGACCTCCTCACCGAGTCCCACGACCCCGGCGCGACTGCCGCCAACGCAGCCTTCGAGTCGGTCTGCGTCCCGGCGTCCCAGCGCGCTCGCCGGCCCGCGACGGCACCCGCGGGACCGGTCTCCGCCACGCGCGTTCGCCGCGTCGTGATCGACCCCGGGCACGGCGGCAGCGACCCCGGCGCCATCGGCCCCACGGGGCTCACCGAGGCCGCCGTGACGCTCGACGTCGCCCGCCGCGTCGCCGACCGCCTCGCCGCCCGCTACGGCATCCAGGTGGTGCTCACGCGCGACGAGGACGCCTACGTCGACCTGGAGACGCGCACCGCGCACGCCAACGACACGCGCTCCGATCTCTTCGTGTCGATCCATTGCAACGCGGCCCCCAACCGCGACGCGCACGGCGTGGCCACCTTCGTGCTCGACACCGGCAGCGAGCGCGTCGCCGCCCGCGTCGGCCGCCGCGAGGGCGAGCTCGTCGCCGACGACCCGGTGAGCTCCTGGCACGTCGCGCGGATCCTCACCAGCTTGCGTCTGAGCGGCCCGGGGCGGCAGTCGTTTGCGCTGGCCGAGTCCCTTCAGGGGGCGATGCTCCACGACCTCCGGCTGCTCTACCCCGCCGTCGACGACCTGGGCGTGCACCCGGCCTCCTTCCACGTGCTCGTGACGGCCCGCATGCCCGCGGTGCTGGTCGAGCTGTCGTTCATCTCCAACGCGATGGAGGAGCAGCGGTTGCGGGCCGAGGGGTACCGCGACGTGCTCGCGGGCGCCATCGCGCGCGCCGTCGCCTCCTACGGGATGTGATGCCCATGAAGACCCGCGCCCTCGGGCTCGCCCTCGGCCTCCTCGCGTGCCGCCACGCCGTCGCGCCGCCCTCCGACCGCCCCGCGCCGCCGCCCCACGCCCCGCAGGCGCTCGACGTCGCCGCCTCGCCCGACGCGGCCCCCGCGGAGGATCCGCTCGCGCGGAGGCTCTCGGCGATGGCCGACGAGCTCGCCGAGCGCATGGCCGTCGTGCGCGGCCTCGCGGTGCGCCGACCGGTCGCTCGCGGGGTGATGTCGCGGGCGGCGGTGGTCGATCGGCTGCGTCGCCGGACGCGCGCGGAGTATCCCCCTGGTGAGCTGGAGCTGGAGGGCGAGACGCTCAAGCGGCTCGGGCTCATCCCCGAGGCGATCGACTACGAGCGGACGATGTTCGACCTGCTGGAGGAGCAGGTGCTGGGCTTCTACGACCCCGACGAGCACCGGCTCTACATCGCCGACTGGGTGCCCGCGGAGATGCAGACGAGCACCATGGCCCACGAGGTGACCCACGCCCTGCAGGACCAGCACTTCGACATCGGCCGCTTCACCCACCACGTGCGGGGCCGCGGCGACGCGCAGACCGCCGCGATGGCCGTGGTGGAGGGCGACGCGACGGCGGCGATGTTCGACTTCTCGCTCGCTCCCTCGGGGCGCACGGTGCTCGACCTGCCCGACGTCACCAACTCCGTGGCCGGTCAGATGTCGGGCAGCGATCAGCCGCGCCTCGCCGCCGCCCCCCGCGCGCTCCGCGAGACGCTGCTCTTCCCGTACATCGCGGGGCTGCGGCTCTGCGTCGAGCGCATGCGCGCGGGCGGGCACGGGGCCATCGACGCGCTCCTCGCCGAGGCCCCCGCGTCGACCGAGCAGGTGCTCCACCCCGACAAGCTCGCCGCCCGCGAGGCCCCGGTGGAGGTGCCGACGGCGGTGCCCGCGCCCCTCGCGGCGAGCTTCGAACTCGCGTACCACGATGTGCTCGGCGAGTTTGGCACGCGGCTCGTGGTCGCGGACGCGGTCGGTGAGGCCCGCGCCGAGGCCGCCGCGCAGGGGTGGGGCGGCGACCACGCGCTGCTGCTCGCGCCGCGCGGCTCGGTCACGCCCGCAGCGGGTGCCGGGGTGACGCTCTCCGCCGCCGCGCTCCCGGGGGCGGCGCTGGTGTGGGTGAGCGTGCTGGACGCGGGGCGCTCCCAGGACGACGCGGAGGCCCGCGAGCTCACCGCGGCGCTCACCGCCACGCTCGCCCGGCGCTACGCGGCGCGGCCGATCGTGCGGGTGGCCGACGCGACCGCGGCCCGTGATGTGGGCGGCGGCCGGGTGTCCCTGGTGGGGACGCGCGGGCGGACGGTGGTGTTCTTCGATCGGGTTCCCGCGGAGAGCGCCGCGGCGACGCTGCGCGCCCTGTTGCCAGAGCGCGCGCGGTAGGGGAACGCTACGGGCAGGCGCCGCCGGCCACGCAGACCGGGGCGGTGTTGTCGGGCGAGCTGCAGCAGGCGCCACCGCCCGGGCACGAGGGCATGGTGCAGGGGCAGGTGGTGCAGCCGATGGGGCCGGGGTCGTAGTCGCGGCAGCTCCCGTTGACGCACACCTGGTCGGTGCGGCACGTGCGGCCGCAGCCGCCGCAGGCGAAGACGCTGGTGCGCGTGTTGAGGCACCAGGGGCGGCCGTTGAGCGTGCACACGGAGCTGGGGGAGGTGCAGCGCATCTGGGACGTGCAGGTGCCTGTCACGCACACGTTGCCGCCCGTGCAGAAGTTGCCCACGCGGCCGCAGTTGTTGGGGCTCGCGTTGAGGTCGGTGCAGCCGCCCGTGGCGAGGCCCGTGAAGGGCGGCCGACAGACGCAGCGCCCGCCCGAGCACATCTGCTCGCTGCGGCAGGTGTTGCCGATCGACCCGCAGTTGACCGGGTCGATGGTGACGTTGACGCAGTTGTTGTTGCTGAGCGTGTAGCCCGTGGGGCAGCGGCACGTCCCCGTCGAGCAGGTGGCGCCGGTGGGGCAGGTGCGCCCACACATGCCGCAGTTGCGCGTGTCCGTGAGCAGGCTGGTGCAGGTGCCGCCGCACGTCACCGAGGGCGCGGCGCAGGTGCACGAGCCGCCGACGCAGGTGCGCCCGTTGCTGCACGCCGTCCCGCAGCGGCCGCAGTTGGCGGCGTCCGTCATCGTGTTGACGCAGGCGCCGCCGCAGAGCGTGGTGCCCCCGGCGCAGGCGCAGGCCCCGCCGACGCAGCTCTGCCCGGTGGGGCAGGCGCGCCCGCACATCCCGCAGTTGGCGTTGTCGCTCGTCGGGTCGACGCAGGCCGTCCCGCACATCAGCCGAGGCGCCGCGCACGCGCTCACGCACGCCCCCGCCACGCACGACTGACCGGTGGTGCAGGCCCGCCCGCAGGCGCCGCAGTTGCGCGCGTCGGTCTGCGTGTTGGCGCAGGCGAGGGCCGTCCCCATGCCGCAGCACGAGAGGCCCGGCGCGCAGGCGCAGGTGCAGCGGCCCACGGCGCAGACGAGCCCCGCGGGGCAGGCCGTGCCGCACGCGCCGCAGTTGGCCGCGTCGGCCTGGAGGTTGACGCAGGTGCCGCCGCAGAGGGTCTGCCCCGGCAGGCACACCGGGCGGCACGCGCCGCTCATGCACGACTGACCCGCCGGGCACACCCGGCCGCAGCCGCCGCAGTGGCTCGCGTTGCTCTGCGTGTCGACGCAGGCGCCGCCGCAGAAGGTCTGGCCCGCCATGCAGACCGAGCGGCACGCGCCGCTCACGCACGACTGTCCGGCCATGCACGCGACCGCGCAGCCGCCGCAGTTGCTCCGGTCGTTCATGGTGTCGACGCAGGTGCCGCTGCAGAACGTCTGCCCCATCGTGCAGATCGACGCGCACGCGCCGCTCATGCAGGCCTGGCCCGCGGGGCAGACGCGGCCGCACATCCCGCAGTTGGCGCTGTCGCTCGTGGGGTCGACGCACGCCGCGCCGCACATCGTCCGCGGCGCCATGCACATCGACGCGGGCCGGCACATGCCCGTGACGCAGGTCTGGCCGGCGGGGCAGGCCGCGCCGCACGTCCCGCAGTTGCGCACGTCGGTGTCGAGGTCGACGCACGCGTCGCCGCAAAGCACCTGCGGGTCGGTGCAGACCCGCGCGCAGCGGCCGGCCATGCACACGCGGTCGGCGGCGCAGCGCATGCCGCAGGCGCCGCAGTTGGCGTTGTCGGTCTGCACGTCGACGCAGAGGCCGCCGCACACCCGGCTCGGTGCGGCGCAGCGGGTGGCGCAGACGCCGTCGGCGCACATCTGGCTCGCGGAGCACGCGTTGCCGCAGGCCCCGCAGTGCGCGGCGCTCGTGAGGGTGTTGACGCACATCCCGTCGCAGCGCGTCGTGCCCGGTCCGCACGCGATGACGCAGGCGCCGTCGGCGCACACCTGCCCCCCGCCGCACATCCGGCCGCACGCGCCGCAGTTGCGCGCGTCGGTCTGCAGGCTCGCGCAGCCGCCGGCGCAGCACGACTGGCCCGCCGGGCAGGCGCAGGCGCACATCCCGTCGGTGCAGGCCTGCCCCGCGGCGCAGCGGTTGTCGCAGGCGCCGCAGTGCCGGGTGTCGGTGAGGGGGTTCACGCACGCGGCGCCGCACATCCGCATGGGGGACGCGCAGGTGTTCATCGTGCGGCAGACGCCCATCACGCAGCTCTCCGCGGCCGCGCACGCGACGCCGCACGACCCGCAGTGGTTGGGGTCGCTCTGGACGTCGCGGCAGACGCCGCCGCACAGGAGCTGGGTGTCGGTGCACATCGGCGGGTCCGGCACGTCGGGGCGGTCGTCGGGGGGCGGGACGTCGGGGCGGTCGTCGGGGGGCGGGACGTCGGGGCGGTCGTCGGGCGGCGGGACGTCGGGGCGATCGTCGGGCGGCGGTACATCCGTGTCACCCGGCACGTCGATCCCAGGGACATCGTCGGCGCGGGGACGCAGCCGCGTGGTGTCGGGGTCAACCACCAGCGAACAGCCCATGAGCGCGGACCACGCGAACAGAAGAAAAGAGGAGCTGCGCATGTCTCGTCCTGTGTAGCGGTGTGGCCCACCCAGTCGTGGGTCCCGCCGGACGGTTCTAACACGAAGCTATTGGGCGGCGCGTGCGGGGAGGGTGGTCAATTCGCAGCGCACATGAGCGGCATCGATGCCGCCCCCGAGCTCATCGTAGGCGGCCATCAGCACCACGACGCCGTCCTCCGCGGGGAGCAGCGCCGGGCGGGTGATCATGCGCGCCCGCCAGGGAATCACGTCGCGCCGGGGGAACGGGGGCCCTGCCGGCGGCTGCCATGTGACATAAGCATGGAGCCCGCCCGCCACGTCATCGCCGTGGAGCATGAGGTCGTAGAGAATGTTGCCCGCCCCGCGGATGGCGACGTGGGCGAGGGGGATTCCCTCCAGGGGCGAGGTGGTCCAGAGGCGCGGGAGCTCGAGCTGGAGGCGCCCTTCGCGGGAGGGGAGGGTCGCGACCGCGAGGCCGCGCGACTCGGCCCACTGCGACACGACCAGGTCGTCGCCGCGGGGGACGGCCGTCGTGGGATAGGGGCCGAGGCCGAGGCGCTCGGGTTCGCCGAGGGGTTCGAGCGTGGGGGAGAGGCGCACCAGCACCTGCTCGCGGGCCTGGCTGCCGTTCATCGCGGTGCCGCGCACGGGGCGTTCGAGGATGGCCACGGTGTCGCCGCTGGGCATCACGGCGAGCTGCATCGCGCCGCCGACGTGCTGCCCCCAGAGGACGGGCTCCGTCACGCGCGCGCCGTGCCCGTCGAAGGCGAGCGCGGTCACTTCGCCGTCGTCGGTTCCCGCGAGGAGGGCCGCGCCGCGTGTGTCACCGCGCCGACGCTCGACGAGCGTGAACCACACGTACCCGCGGTGCCCGCTCTCCGTCACCGCGGGCGCCTGGGCCACGCGACGCGCGGGCGGTACGGGTCCCGATGGGGGCACCACGGTGGCGTAGAGGTCGCCCGCGACGTGTTGCACCACGAGGACGCCGTCGTCGACCGTGGCGCCCGCGGGGATGCCCGGCGCGTAGGTCTCCTGGCCGCGCTCGCCGCGCACCGGGTCGGGGAGAAAGGTCGGCTCTCCCACCATCCGCATCGTCCGGTCGAGTCGCAGGACGGTGAGGCCCGGTTCGCGGTCGGGGGCGGTCTGCGGCCGTTCGAACTCCATCTCGTCGACGGTGCGCGCGAGGTCGCGCGCGTCGCCCACGCGGAGGCTGTGGTCGGGGTCGCGCACGGCCACCACGAAGGCCGCGCCGTCCGCGGCGGGGGAGGGGAGCGGCCGAGCGACGAGGAAGTCGCTGCCGTTCACCTGGAGATACGGCGCGCTCACGAGGCGACGCACCTCGGTGGTCACGCAGAGGGGCTCGCGGGTCTGGGCGAGGGCGCCGGTCGCGAGGAGGGAGCCCGCGGCGCAGAGGGCGGCGGTGAGGTGTCGCTTCATCGTCCTTCTCCAGGGAGGGTGCAGGTCACGTCGATCCAGGCCCAGCTCATCCCGCCGGCGCGCTCGGTGCGGGGGTGGAGCAGCACCACGCGCTCGCCCCGCGCGCCGAGGGCGATGCCCGAAGGGATGGCGTCGTTGTCGTTGGGGAGCGCCGTCGTGAGCGCGCGCACCTCGCCGCGGTCGTCGAGGGCCGCGAGGGTCACGGGCCGCATCGCGCCGTGCTGCTCGTCGGGGAAGCCCGTCGCCAGCGCGAGCCAGCGCACCCCGCCGCCGCCCCACGACGACGACAGCACAGCGCCGCCCGCCGGGAAGAGGTCGAGCACGCTCCGCGCGTTGCGGAGGCCGCCGTCGACGACGTCGGCGACGCGCAGGGAGTGGTTCTCGTCGTAGGCGAGCGCAGGAGCTCCCGCGACGCGCATCCAAAGCGCCCCGCGCCGCGCGTGTCCGAGCGGGTCGGCGAACACGTCGCGCGCGTCCCTCGCCGCGGCCGCGGGGGAGGGGCCGTCGCGCAGCGTCCACTGCGCCACCGACTGACCGAGCTCGCCGCCCATGCCGTCGGCGCGCGTGAGGAGGAGCTGCGTGGTGTTGTCCTGCCGCATGGCGTCGACGACGGCGTCGCCGCGCCGGAGCCACGCCACGGGGGTCGATGCCCCCGGCGCGCCCGCCGTCCAGGGGGTGTGCACGAGCGCGGTGGCCCCGGCGTCATCGCGCGCCACGAGGAAGATGGCGCCGGTCTCGGGGACGACCACCGCCGACGAGGCGTCACGATACGCCGTCGCGAAGGGCCGACCCGCGAGGGTGGCGCCGCGGGCGGTGACCACGAAGGGGCGCGACACGCCGCGCACGGTGCGGTTGACGACGGCGACGACGGCGCCCGGTACGGCCTCCACCGCCAGCACCTCCGCCGCGTCGTCGAGCGCGGGGCGCGTGGGCGTGGGGCGGCCTTGCGGGTCGAGGGTCGCGTACACCAGCTTCGGGGCGGCCCCCGCGGTGGCGCGGGTGACCGCGAAGAGCGACGCGCCCGTCGGCGTCACGGCCACACCCGCCGAGGTGCCCACGAGGACGTCGTCGACGCCCGAGAGGTGCGGGGCCAACACGCCGTGGTTGCGCGCGGTGCAGCGCTGCTCGGAGGCGCCGCGGGCGAGGGCGCGCGGCGCGGGGTCGGCCGCGCTGATGTCTTGCAGGAAGGTGCCGGGCGGGACGTCGAGCGGGTCGGCGGTGCGGGTCGGGTCGCAGCTCGCGCGGGTGAGGAGAAGCTTCGGCCCCGAACCATCGGTCGCGCGCCCGTCGATGGCGAACCACGCGGCGGCGTCGGACGCACCCGCAGGGGCCGCGGCGACGGACACTTGCGCCGTGCGGGTGGGGAAGCCGGTGAGCACCGCCGCGCGGCCGATGTACTGCCCGGCGTCGTCGAGGAGCGAGACGTTGAGGGAGCCCGCCGCGTCGTCCGACAGCGTCGAGACGGAGAAGACCCCGACGAGCCCGCGGCCGAGCGGAGCGATCGCGGGAGCGAGTTCGAAGGCGCCGCGGTAGGTGGCGAGGGTCACGGGCGGCGCGTCGGCGAAGCCCTCGTGCGGGAGACGAACGGCGCGGACGGAGGTGTCGTGGCGGGTCATCCGGGCGCGCCACGCGAGGAGGACGCCCTGCGGCGTGGCGAGGGCCGCGGGGTGGTCGAGGTCGCGCGCCACCATCGTGGGCTGCTCGCCGTCGAGGAGGCGGAGCAGCGCGCGCTCGTCGCCCTGCACCGCCCCGCGCCGGGCGACCGTCGCGTACACCCGCACGCCCGCGGGGGTGGTGACGATCACGGGCGCGCTGCCATCGAAGCGGGCCCCGGCGGGCGCGGCGATCGCGCGCGAGGCTCCTTCGTCGGCCGTGACGTCGACGTGAGAGCCCCAGGGGACGCCGCGGTCGCGACCGCCGTCCGGCTCCATCGTGTCGGCGCGGGCGACGGCGACGGTCCAGTGGTCGCCTTCGACGTGCAGCGCCGGAGCCCCCAGGATGCCTGCGGGGCCGACCGCGCGGGCGGCTCCCTGAGGCACGCCGCGGGGGTCGAGGCGCCGCACCATCACGCGGTGGCGCCCGCGGGGGCCTTCGCGCCACGCGAGCAGGTACCCTTCACCGAAGGCAGCGAGCGCGGGGTAGGTCGGCGCGGGCCCGGTGTCGGTGAGCTCGACGAGGTCGCGGAGGTCACCGCGGGCGTCGGTGGGTGAAGCCTGCGCGCCGAGCGAGAGGAGGTTGAGGCGCGTGCCGCCGTCGCCGTGCGGGTCGGTGATGAAGGCCACCAGGCCCACGTCTCCGCGCCGCGCGATGGTCGGGTGCGCGGCGACCGACGGGCTCAGCGCCGCCGCCGTGATCGCGTCGGTGGCCTCGCAGACCGGCATCCGCGGCGCTTCGCGGGCGCGGACGAGCACGTCGCCGACGTGGGAAGCCGGGGCCTCGGGCGTCGGGAGGACCGAGGCCGTCGACGAGGGGGCGGTGGCGGTGGTGGCGCGACAGGCGGCCAGGGCCACCAACGCGAGGAGGAGGTGTGGGGGCGAGCGTGGTGGAGCCATGTACAATTCTCGGAACGCGGGAAGGTACGGCAGGTTCCCGCGAAGTGGGGCGGCGATTGAATCGGTGGGTCGCGGTGCCGAGAAGTCCTTCCGCGGAGGCCCGGAGGTGCGCTACGAAGGGCCAACCTGACCATGAACCGCTCCATCTTTGACCCCGTGCGATTCCCCTGCGGCGCCGTGTCGGCCAACGGCTACATGCTCGCCGCCCTCACCAACGGCCAGAGCCATGACGATGGCACCCTCGCCGACGCCGAGCGACGCTGGCTCGTGCGCCGCGCGGCGGGGGGCTTTGGCGTCGTCTCCACCTGCGCCGCGCACGTCTCGGAGGAGGGCAAAGGGTTCGACGGGCAGCTCGGGGTGTGGGGCGACCACCAGCTCCCCGGGCTCACCTCCCTCGCCGCCGACCTCACGAAGCACGGCACCCTCCCGATCGTTCAGCTCTATCACGGAGGGGCGCGCTGCCCTTCGAAGCTCACGGGGGCACAGCCCTGGAGCGCCTCGGCGTTCACGGAGGAGAAGCCAGGCTTCGAAGTGCCACGCGCGGCCACCGACGCGGAGGTCACCGCCGTCATTGCGCGCTTCAGCGAGGCGGCGGTGCGCACGCGGGCCGCGGGCTTCGCGGGCGTCGAGCTGCACGGCGCCCATGGGTACCTCCTCTCGCAGTTTCTCAGCGCCACCATGAACACCCGCGACGACCGCTGGGGGGGATCGCTGGAGAACCGCGCTCGCCTCGTCCGTGAGGTGACCCGCGCCGCCAGGAAGGAGGGGGGCGATGGGTTCCTCGTGGGGGTGCGGCTGTCGCCCGAGGACTTCGGCTTCGCCCATGGCCTCGACCTTGACGAGACGGTGCAGGTCGCGCGGTGGCTGGCCGACGACGGCGCGGACTTCATCCACCTCTCGCTCTGGGACGTCACCCGCATGACGAAGAAGCGCCCCGACGCGCACGCGATCAACGTCTTCCGCGCGGCGCTCCCCGCGGACGTGCGCATCGTGGTGGCCGGCAAGGTGTGGACGCGCGCCGACGCCGAGCGGTGCCTCGCGCTGGGGGCTGACATGGTGGCCCTCGGGCGGGCAGGCATCCTCAACCCCGCGCTGCCTCACGCGGTTCGCGACGACGCGTGGACGCCGCGCCGCCCGCCGCTCACGCCGGAGGAATACGCCGAGCGCGACGTGTCACCGGCCTTCCTCACCTACCTCCGTCGCTTCGACGGGATGGTGGCGGGGTGATTGCGGTCGCGGCGGGTTCGGTACTACAAATCCCGCGATGAACGCCCGCCCTCTCGCCTGCGCGCTCGCCCTCTCCTTCGCGGGCTGCCAGGAGACGACCTCCCTCACCGCAGACGCCAGCGCACCCGATGGCGGCCTCGCCAACAACGGCGCGTGGACGTCGATCCCCGGCGCGACCTGCAACGCGCAGGAGCGCAACGTGGCCACGCAGGAGTCGCCCCACGTCGACCCCGACGCCGGGGCCATCGCGTGGCTCACCAACCCGCCGTCCTCGGGGCCGCACTACCCCATCTGGGCGCGCTGGGGCGCGTGGCCCGCGATCCCCCGCGGGCACTGGATCCACAACCTGGAGCACGGCGGCGTCGCCTACCTCTACCGCTGCCCGATGGGCGCCTGCGAAGCCGTGCGCGACAGCATCGTCGCCGCGGTGAACGCCCTCCCCACCGACCGGGCGTGCACCCCCGACGACGCGTCGCCGGCGCGGGTGCGGGCCGTGATCACGCGCGACAACGAGATCACGACGCCCATCGCCGCGGCCGCGTGGGGGTGGCTCTACCGCGCGGACTGCGTCGACGCGGCGTCGCTCCGGTCGTTCTACACGCGGCACGCGGGGATGGCGCCGGAGGACTTCTGCGCCGACGGGAGCTACCCGTAGCGACCGTCAGCACTCGATGATGTTCACCGCGAGGCCGCCGCGCGCGGTCTCCTTGTACTTGGTCATCATGTCGGCGCCCGTCTGACGCATCGTCGCGATCACCTTGTCGAGCGACACCTTGTGCTTCCCGTCGCCCGAGAGCGCGAGGCGCGCGGCGTTGATCGCCTTCACCGAGCCCATCGCGTTGCGCTCGATGCACGGCACCTGCACGAGGCCGCCGATGGGATCGCAGGTGAGCCCGAGGTTGTGCTCCATGCCGATCTCCGCGGCGTTCTCCACCTGCTCGGGGGTGCCGCCGAGCACCTCGGCGAGGCCCGCGGCGGCCATCGAGCACGCCACGCCCACCTCGCCCTGGCAACCCACCTCGGCGCCCGAGATCGACGCGTTCATCTTGTAGAGCATCCCGATGGCGCCCGCCGCGAGGAGGAAGCGCATCACCCCGTCGTCGTCGGCGTTGGGCACGAAGCGCGCGTAGTAGTGCAGCACCGCGGGGATGATGCCCGCCGCCCCGTTGGTGGGGGCCGTCACCACGCGCCCGCCCGCGGCGTTCTCCTCGTTGACGGCGAGGGCCCAGAGGTTGACCCAGTCGATCGCCAGCAGCGGGTCGCTCGTCCGCGTGTCGTTGCGCAACCTGCGGTGGAGGGCCGCCGCGCGGCGACGCACCTTGAGCCCGCCGGGGAGGATCCCCTCGCGCTCGCAGCCCCGCTTCACGCACGCCTGCATCGTCTCCCAGAGCCGCTTCACCTGCGCCCGCACCTCCGCCTCGGGGCGGAGGGCTCGCTCGTTCTCGAGCATCAGCGTCGCGATGCTGAGGCCGTGCGTGTTGGCCATCCCGAGGAGCTCGGCCCCGGAGCGGAAGTGGTGCGGCACCTGCGGGCGGTCGGGCGCGAAGGGGCCGTCGGGGTCGCTCTCGTTCACCACGAAGCCGCCGCCCACGGAGTAGTAGACCCGCGCGAGGCCCTCGGGCAGCGCCGCCCCCGTGGCCGTGAAGCGCATCCCGTTGGGGTGCCGCGGCAGCGTCTGGCGGCGGTGAAACACCAGCGAGTCGGCCAGCGCGAAGGGGATCTCCCGCTCGCCCATCAGCCGCAGCTTCGCCTCCCGCGCGATCTCCGCGACGCGCAGCGGGGCCGCGTCGGTGTCCACTGCCTCGGGCAGCTCCCCCTCCAGGCCGAGCATCACGGCGAGGTCGCTCCCGTGGCCCTTGCCCGTGGCGCCGAGGGAGCCGAAGAGCTCGACCCGCACGTGGTCGACGCGGTCGAACACCCCTTCGCTCTGGAGCGTCTCCGCGAAGCGACGGGCGGCGCGCATCGGGCCCACCGTGTGCGAGCTCGACGGGCCGATGCCGATCTTGAACATGTCGAAGATGCTGAGGGTCATGGCGTGATCAGGATCGGGTTGCTGTAGATCCAGGGGAGCTCGCGGACGCGCGCCTCCAGCCCGGGGACGTAGGCGCGCGCGTGCTCGGGGACGATGCGGGCCTCGACCCGGTAGGCGCCCGCCATCGGCGGCGTCCAGCGGATCTCCCCCATCGCCGCGGGGTTCTCCCAGCGCTGCATCATCACCCAGCGGTCGGCGTCGGCGCGGTACACCCGCAGGTCGATGCGCGGCTGCGCGAGCGGCTGCCGCGGCACCAGCAGCGACGGGCCGCGCAGCACGAACTCCGGCATGTCAGCCGCCCGCACCGTGGCGCCCATCTCGTGCACCGTCCCGTCGCGCGTGGCGGCGTGGAAGGAGAAGCCCGTCGGCGTGCCGAAGGCTTCGAACACCACGTACGAGCGCCCGCGCCGCAGCGCATCCATCACGCTCGCCCGCGTGAGCTCGCCCCCCACCAGCACCTCGTTGGAGAAGAAGCGGAAGATGCGCCGGTAGCTGTCGCCCCGCTCGCCGTCCGAGAGGATCGCGGGGATCGCGTTCTGGTGCGCGTCGCTCGCGGCAATGCCCGGGATCGTGCGCCCCTCGGACCAGAAGCGCGCGAACTTCGCCAGGTCGTTGGTGTTCTCCGCGAAGATGGAGAGGAAGGCGAGGTCGGGCGCGAGGCCGCTCGACGCGTTGCGGAAGCGCAGCACGTCGACGAGCGCCTGCCCGAGGTTGAAGTCCGGCGAGGCGATGTTGGCGATGTTGGGGCCGATGTTCGCGTGGATGTTGTAGATCTCCACGAGGTCGGGGGCGAGGTCGCGCACCTCCTCGTAGGGGCGCTGCTCGACGTGGGCGATGGCCACGAGCGCCCCCGCCTCGCGGAAGCGCCGCGCGCCCGCCGTGTCGTAGGCGTGGTAGGCGCGGTCGAGGCTGCCGTTGACGAGGTCGGGGTGGCGGCGCAGCCCGATGGGCATGAGCTCGTTCTCCGAGCCCGGCAGGATCATCGTGCGGTGACCGTCGGCGCAGCGGATCCACGACCCGACGACGGCTCCCCCCTCCATGATGGGCTCGTCGCCGGGGCGCATCTGGAGCACCGTCGGCAGCTCCACGCTGGAGATGCGGTCCTCGTGCTCGGTGAGGAAGACCACGTCGAGGCGCGTCTCGCACACGGCCCGGCGGAAGTCCTGGAGGCAGGGCTCGTTGGGTCCGCCGTCGACGTAGGGGTTGCCGTCACACGCATCATGCGAGTGGACCGAGTGCGAATGCACGATCACGCGCCGCGGCGTCAGCCCGCGCATTTCGCCCAGCTCGCGCGCCGGCGGCAGCTCGCGGGGCCACGGGGGCAGCGCGGGGCCAGCGTCGACGGTGGCGTCGGGCTTCGTGACGTCGGGCGCCACGGTGGCATCGGGCGTCGCGGGCGTCTCGGTGCAGGCGAGGAGAAGCGCCACGGGGGCGCAGGCCAGGAGGATCCGTCGCATCGGCGGGGATTGTCCGCGACCGGGGCACCTCCCCGCAACGATCGACGACCGGCCGGGCGCAAACTTCGACCGCTCGCGCCGCCGCCGGTACCTCCCGATGGGGCGACTGCGGTAGGGTCTGCGCATGGTTCCTGCGCGCCCCTGGTACCGCGACCTCGCCCTGGTGGTCATCACGTCGGCGGGCTACCTGCTCCCGTTCGGCCTGCTCATCGGCGGCGTGGGGGGCTCGTTCCTCAATCATCTGGGAAGGGTCGCCGGGCTGCTCTCCCCACTGCTGGGCCTCGTCGTCGTCCTCGCCGCCCTGTTCGCGATGGCGAAGCTCTACCAGCACGTGCGCGCCCACGGCGTCGCGCGGCTCCGCGTCGCCTACGAGCTCCTCGTGCTCGCGTGGTTTCCCGCCTGGTGCCTCATCGTCAACCACATCCTGAGCGGCACCTGCGTGCGCGACGGCTGCGGCATGGACCTCGCTCGCCCCTTCGCCGAGCCCTGGGTGATCGCCCCCGCGCTCCTCCACGTCGTCACGGCGCTCGCGTTCGCCCTCTCCCGCCGCCGCCCCGAACGCCTTCGCCCCGCGGTGGAGACGGGCGTCCTCGCGGCGATGGTCACGGGGATGGTGCTCCACGTCGCCTTGACGATCCAGCTCGGCGCGGGCTTCCTCCTCATGGGGGTCGTCCTCGCTCCGTTCGCGCTGCCCGTGGTGTCGCCGCTGCTCACGGTGCTCTGCTATGCGACTGAGCTGGTGGTCCGCCTCCGCCGCCGCGGCGCCGAGGAGAGCGCCACCACCGAGACCGTCGGCGCGGGTGTGTACCGCGAGGTGGAGGTGCCGGGCGACCTCGATCCCCACCAGGCGATGAGCCGCCCGTGGCTGTACCGCGCCCTCGCGGGGGCGCCCGTCTTGCTCGGCGCCTACGCGGTGCTCTCGGCCCTCGTGACGCATCGGGCGCTGGCGGGTGCGCTGGCCTTCACGGAGACCTGCGAGCACACCTTCTCGCGCCTCCCCATCCAGCACGTCCCCGGCAACTGCCACTACCTCTGCACGGTGGCGGCGCGCGGGCACGGCTGGCTCGTCCGCCCCGAGCGCCTCGGCGTCCGCGGCGGTGAGACCATCGTCGTCAACCGCCAGCTCGCCGTCGCCAACGCCTTCGAAGACCTCCTGCACGTCCGCTGGCCCCGCTTCGGTCGCCTCTGCCGCGCCGTCTACGACCGCCTCGGGCTCCCGGTGAGCCGCGTGATCCGCTGGCGCCTCGTGGCCGACGTCATCTACCTCGCGATGAAGCCCGCCGAGTGGGCCTTCTACGCGGTGCTCCTCGCGCTCGACCCGGGCGACCCTGAGGCGCGCATCGATCGCATGTACCGGCGCTGAGCCAATCGGCGGTGGCGCCAACTGAGTGCCACCGTCGGTTGTCGACGGGCGCGCGCGACCCGCAGAGACCCGCGCAATCCCGCACGGCGCGGCCCTTGCGATGAGCACGCTCGAGCGCGGCTTCCTCGCGCTCGGAGGTGCGATCGTGATGCGTAGGATTCTCCCGTTCGTCGTCGCCTGTCTGCCCCTCGCCGGCTGTCTGGAGCGCTGCGCGACCGCGGTGACTCCGGTGGTTCAGAGCGCGGTGCGCATCCCCATCACCAACAACGCGATCGAGGACGTCGACATCCTCTTCGCGATCGACAACTCCGGCTCGATGTTGGAGAACCAGGCCACCCTCGCGCGCAACCTCGGGGTGCTCGTCGACGCGCTCGTCAACCCGCCCATTAACCCGCAGACGATGCGACCGCTGTATCCCCAGGTGAAGAGCCTCCACCTCGGCGTGGTGTCCTCCGACCTCGGCACGCCGGGGAGCGTGGTTCCTTCGTGCGCCAACACCGACGTGGGCGACAACGGGCTGCTCAACCCCATCCGCAACGGCCTCTCGATGCGCGCCCACCAGCCGTGGAGCACGCCGGCCGGGGCGCGGCGTCCGGCGCGCTGCACCAACGACCCGAACCAGTTTCCGAGCTTCCTGCGCTTCGACCGGGCGAGTTCGAACGCGGAGGTGTTTCGCGACGAGGCGGTGTGCAACGCGTACCTCTCCACCGGTGGCTGCGGCCTGGAGCAGCAGCTCGAGTCGGCCTACCGCGCGCTCGTCGTGCACAACGCGCGCGCGACGCCGGGCAACACCTCCCCCAACGCGGGCTTCGTGCGCGACAACGCCGTCCTCGCCATCTTGATGGTGACCGACGAGGAAGACGGCTCGGTGCGCGACTGCCGCTACGCCGAGCGGGGCGTCCCCTGCACCGAGGCGGTGAGCGTGTTCGACGTCAACGCGCCCCAGTGGTCGTCCAACGACCTCAACCTCCGCATGTACATGTACGCCCCGGGCTCGGCGCAAGACCCCACGTGGCCCCTCGACCGCTACATCGACCCGCGCAACCCCAACCGCGGCTTCACGTCGCTCAAGCCCGGTCGCCCCGACCTCGTGGTGTTCTCCGCCATCGCGGGCGTCCCCATCAACCTCCCCACGCGGCAGTCGGGGAGCCAGACGCGCATCGACTGGGGCGCGCTCCTCGGCGCCAACCCCGACGGCTCCGACGGCTACACGGGGACGAGCGCGGAGGGCCCCATCTCGATGCGTCAGCGCAACGCCGACCCGGCCTGCTCGACGCGCGTGGTGCCCGCATGCCGCCGCGAGGGCTCGACCGCGACCGCCGGGTGCGACGCCGCTGCGCAGTACGTCGCGATGCCTTCTCGCCGCGTCGCCGAGGTGGTCCGACGCTTCGAAGAGCGCTACGACAACGGCGCGCTCACCTCCATCTGCAAGAACGACTACCGCGGCGCCCTCGACCAGCTCGTCGAGCGCATCCAGACGCGCCTCCAGGGCCGCTGCCTGCCGCGCCCGCTGGAGACCTCCGATGCCCCCTGCGAGCCGGGCTCCGGGCAGCGCGGCTGCGTGCAGACCCGGTGCGTCGTGCGCGAGATCCTCCCGGCGGGCGTGTCGGCCGCGAGCGTGTGCACGGCGGCCCGCGGGCGGACGCCGGGCGAGCGCGACCCCGAGCTCCGTCGCGACACCTGCATCATCCGGCAGCTCGCGGCGGCGCCGGGGGGCGCGCCGCCTGCGGGTCGTGAGGGCTTCTTCTACGACACGCGCCCCGACCCTGCCTCGCCCGACTGCCGGCAGAACGTGAGCTTCACCGCCGCGGCGCAGCCGATGCCCGGCGCGACCGCGGTGGTCGAGTGCGTTCAGATGACGAGCGAAGCGTCGAACAGCGCGCCGTCGATCTGCCGTTGAGGCCGACGCGCGGCCGTCACTCCGTGTGGGCGCCTTCGTCGATCCAGCGGCCGAGCGTCTCCCGCTCCGCGTCCGTGATGTGCGTGGTGTTGTTGAGGGGCATCGTGCGCAGGAGCACCGCGCGCGTCTTGATGTTCTGCGCGTGGCGCCGCACCTCCGTCCCCGAGTCGAACATCACCCCGTTGGGGGCGATGCGGTAGACGGCGCTCGTCGGCGCGAAGGAGTGGCACTCCAGGCAGCGCCGCTGGAGGATGCCGCGCACCTCGGCGTACGCCACCGTCCGCTCCCGGGAGACCGGGCGCGGGGCCGGAGCTCCCTGCGCGATCATGCCGTAGACGATCGCGAGGGCCGCGGCGCCGACGCCGATCGCCGCCCAGAGCCAGTCCTTCGTCGGACGCCCGAAGCGGATGTTCATCAGGTGGCGGATGGTGGCGCTGGAGAGCGCCAGGACCGTCAAGATCACCCACCCGTGCTTGTGCCCGAAGGTGCTCGGGAAGTGGTTGCTCAGCATGATGAAGAGCAGCGGGAAGGTGAAGTAGTTGTTGTGGATCGAGCGCTGCTTGGCCTGGTCGCCGATCGCGGGGTCTTGCGCGCGACCCTCCGCCGTCGCCGCCACCAGCTCGCGCTGCGACGGCACGATGCAGAACCACACGTTGCCCGTCATCAGCGTGCCGAGCAGCACCCCCACGTGCACGTAGGCCGCCCGGCCCGAGTACAGCTTGAAATAGAGCATCGAGAAGAACAGGACGATGGCGATGGTGAAGCCCGTCGCGATGGGCGGGCTCAGACGCAGGGGCGAGCGCCACACGCCGTGGTAGAGCGCGAACGCGGTGAGGAGGGAGCCCACCGAGGCGACGACGGCCGTCCGCGGGGAGAGCGAGGCCACGGCGGGGTCGATCATCAGGGCGGCGCCGCCCATGTAGAACACCAGGATCATGAGCGAGATGCCCGAGAGCCAGGTGACGCCGTTCTGCCACTTGAACCAGTGGAGGGTGGTGGGGAGCTTGCCCGGCGGGAGCATGAGCTTCTCCACGAGGTAGAAGCCCCCCGAGTGGAGCATCCACATCTGCCCGATGTGCCCCTCCTGCGCCTCGGGCCGCTTCTCGAGGTTGCGGTCGAGCCAGTTGAAGAGCATCGAGTTGCCGATCCACATGATGCCGGCGATCAGGTGGACCCAGCGGAGCACCAGGTGGAGGAGCTCGGAGACGTACGCGTTCATGCGGTTGGCGCGAACTTATCGCAAAAACCGCGAAATCGCGCGACACGGATTCTGTCCTCCCGGAGGCTAACGGGATCTTCTACCGTTGCGCGGGCCGACCCTGATATCGTCCGGCGCCTACTGCGGGAGTAACGGTCCTTGTTCAGCAGATACTACGAGAGCGAGCTGGCCTACCTCCGCAACCTCGGGAGGGAGTACGGCCGAGCGTTCCCCGCGGTGGCGGGCCTCCTGGCGGAGCGGAGCGGCGACCCGGACGTCGAGCGCCTTTTGGAGGGCTTCGCCTTCCTCACGGCGCGCGTCCGCGAGCGGCTGGATGACGACGTCCCCGAGATCATCCACACGCTCACCGACCTGCTCCTCCCGCACTACCTCCGCACGCTGCCGGCCTGCTCGATCGTGGAGTTCACCCCCGTCGCCGGGGCGCTCCGCACGCGCCAGCGCATCGCGCGCAACACCGAGCTCGCGGCCTCGCCGGTGGAGGGCACGGCCTGCCGCTTCCGCACCACGTCCGACGTCGACCTCCTCCCGGTGACGCTCCAGGACGTGATCCTCGACACGTCGAAGCCCTCGCAGCCCGCCGTCCGCATCCAGCTCCAGACCCACGAGGCGGGCCGGGCGGCGGTGTTTCACCCCGACGGCCTGCGCATCTACCTCCACGGTGAGCCCGCGGTCACGGCGATGCTCTTCCTGTGGTTCTCGCACTACCTCCGGGGGGTGAGCGTGCGGGGGACGTCGTCGGGGGCGCGCGGCGTCGACCTCGGGCGCAAGGCGATGCGCGCGGTGGGCTTCGACCCCGAGTGCGCGATGATCCCGTGGCCCAAGTTCGCCCCCGGCGGCTACCGGCTGCTGCAGGAGTACTTCACGCTCCCGTCGAAGTTCTACTTCTTCGACATCCGCGGCCTCGACGCCTTCGCCTCGCGCGCGGAAGATCGCTTCGAGATCGTGCTCCAGTTCGAGCGCCCGCCCGCGCTCCCGGCGCAGATCGACAAGAACATCGTCAAGCTCCACTGCGCGCCGGTGATCAACCTCTTCGCCACCGACGCCGACCCGCTCAAGGTCGACCCCAACGTCAACGAGTACCTCCTGCGCGCGTCGGAGATCGATCCGCGCCACATGGAGATCTACTCGCTCGACCGGGTGACGGGCCTCCAGGCCGGCCGCACCGACCGGAAGGAGTACGCGCCCTTCTTCGACTTCATGCACGCGATCCGGGTGGAGGACGTGCCCGCGTACTACCGCGCGCGCAAGTCCACCTCGCCGCTCGACGACGGCATCGACACGTGGCTCTCGCTCCACTCGCCGCGCGACGTCTCCAACAACCCGGTGGAGGAGACCCTCTCCATCGAGGTGTCGGTCACCAACCGGGGGTTGCCCTCGCAGCTCCGCGCGGGCGACATCTGCGTCCCCGCCCCGGGCTCGCCGCCCTTCGCGCGCTTCAAGAACATCACCCACGTCACGCTCCCGATCCGTCCCCCGTTCGGCAAGGCGCTGCACTGGCGGCTCATCTCGCACCTCGCGCTCAACTACCGCTCGCTCGCCGACGCCGAGGCGCTGCGCTCGGTGCTCGCGCTCTACAACTTCCAGGCGATCGTCGACCGGCAGCGCGGCAGCGCCAACACCCGGCGCATCGAGTCGATTCGCACGGTGGGCACGCGGCCCGTGGAGCGTCTGGTGAAGGGCGTGCCGGTGCGCGGGGTCGGCTCGACGGTGGAGCTCGACGAGTCGGGCTTCACGGGGGAGGGCGACCTCTACCTCTTCGCGTCGGTGATCGACGAGGTGCTCGCGGCGCACGCGGGCCTCAACACCTTCAGTGAGCTCAAGGCCAGGGCACATCCCTCCCAGGCGGAGTACCAGTGGACGGCGAAGAGCGGAAGACAGACGATCCTCTGACGCCAGCCGTCAGCGCGCTGCTGGCGCAGCCGCGGCGGGTGGGCTTCTACCGGGCGATCGAGATCCTCGAGCGCGCGACGCCGCGGGCGGTGCGCGTGGGCGAGGAGGGGCCTGTGGGCCGGGAGGCGATCCGCTTCCGCCACGACCCGTCGCTGTCGTTCAGCGCGAGCGACGTGACCGCGATCACGCTGAAGAAGCGCCACCACGCCGACGTGGCCGAGGGCGCGACGTCGGACCAGTACTTCGAGGTCACCACCACCTTCCTCGGGCTCACGGGCACGGTGTCGCCGCTCCCGGCGTACTTCATCGAGGAGGTGATCAACGAGGACCCCGATCACCCGGCGCAGCGGGAGTTTCTCGACCTCTTCCACCACCGCGTGCTGTCGGTGTTCTACCGGGCGCACGCGAAGTACTCGTTCATCACCGACTACACGTCGGACTCGCGCGACCCGTGGTCACGCCGAGCGCTCTGCCTCGCGGGCTTCGACGGCTTCGCCGACCGCCTCGCGATCACCTCGCTCCCGATCCCGCGCCTGCTGCGCCTCGCGCCGCTCCTCGCGCGCCGGGCCCGCACCGCCGACGGGCTCGTCGCGGTGGTGGGCGACGTGATGGCCAACATCCTCAACGGCGCGGGGGTCTCGGTCGAGCAGTTTGTCGGTCGCTGGATGACCATCGAAGAGCGCCAGCTCATGCGCCTCGGCCGGGCCAACTGCACGCTCGGCGAGGACGCCACCGTGGGCCGCAAGGTGTTCGACCGCGGGGGCAAGTTTCGCCTCACGCTCGGCCCCATGCGCCGCAAGTCCTTCGAAGATCTCCAGCCGGGGAAGCCCGGCCTGGAGCTCTTGCGCGAGGTGGTGACCCTCTACGTGCGCGACCCGCTGGAGTTCGACGTCGAGCTCATCCTCGCGCCGGGAGAGGCGCCCTCGATGCGACTCGGCGGCGCCCCGCCCACGGCCTCGCGCCTCGGCCTCGACTCATGGCTCACCGTCGGGGCCGACCGCGAGGTGCACATGATCGTGCAGGTCCCGCAAGCGACAAGTTCCAGCGCCGTTGAGCCGTCGGGCTCTGCGGCGAACGCCACCCCGTAAACCGCCCCATAGGGAGGGAGCACCATCACCATGGCCCTGCTCGTCGACGCCAAGACCATCATCAGCAAGCTCACCAACACCTGCAAGAACGCGCTGAACGGCGCGGTCGTCCGCGTGGCGAACGCGCAGGGCTACGAGGTCACGGTGGAGCACGTGCTCCTCGAACTGTGCGAGGTGGAGGACGGCGACGCCGCCCGCATCCTGCACCAGTTCGATCAAGACCGCCTGCGCCTCGTGGCGCGCCTCCAGAAGGTGGTCAACCGCATGCGGAC
>JBILLV010000063.1:0-34092 GCA_044375895.1 Polyangiales bacterium
GGCCGCCCCCGCGGTCGTCGCCGCGCAGGACGCCGCCCCCGCGCGTCGGGCGCTCATCGAGCGGGCGGCGGTGGCCCGTGACCGCGGCGATCATGCGCTCGCCCTCACCCTCGCCCGCGAGGCCGCGGCGCTCGGCACGAGCCCGTCCCTCCGCGCCTTCATCGCCCACGAACACGTCGCGCTCGGGCAGCACCAGGAGGCCGTCGCCGAGGCCGAGGCCTGCGCGCGTGAGGCGGAGGCGCCACCCCGCCGCCCCGACCGCGAGGCCCTCCTCGTGGAGTGTCGGACGCTCGCGTCGTCGCAGCGCTCGCTCGTCCGCGCCGCGCCCGTCGCCCCCGCGACCGCAGCCGCGACGAGCGAGCCATCGCCCGTTCGCGCCCCCCCGGCGCACGCGAGCTACGGCCCCTGGATCGTCGGCGGCGTCGGGGCCGCGTCGCTCGCCCTCACCGTCCTCTTCGCGGGGCTCCGCGCGGACGCGCTGTCGTCGCGCGACGCGCTCTGCGTCGGCCGGGCGCCGTGCTCCCTCGCGACGCCGGGCGACGTCGACGCGGCGCGGGGCGCGCAGGATCGGGCGGCGGACTTCAGCACCGGGGTCAACGTCACGCTCGCCGTCGGGGGAGCGGCGCTCGTCGGCGCGGTCACCTGGTACCTGCTCGACCGCTCGGCCGCGCGCCGCGTCGCGCCGACCGTCACCTACGACGGCCGAGGCGCCGCGGTGGGCCTCGGCGGCGTGTTCTGACGCGCGCGCCGACCCGTGTCGTCCGCGGTCCACACACTGTCGTCGCCAGGTCGCAGCAACGCTCTGGAAGTTCGCCGACTTCCTGGCCGAAGCTCCCTGGCACCCGCGGTGCACCGCGGAGGGTCTCGGGGCGCCGACGCGCCTCGCAAGGAGTGCTCGCCATGAGGTTCTCGATCGTGATCAGTGGGCTGGTGTTCGGCGTCCTCACGCAGGGCTGCGTGATTCGTCCCCGCCGCGGCGTGGTCGTGCGCCCGGCGGCGGTCATGGTGCGGCCCGCGCCCGTCGTCGTGGCCCAGCCCTCCACCGTCGTCGTCGCCCAGCCGGCCCCCGTCTACCAGTGATCGCCCTGCGCACCACCCTCTGCGCGCTCGTCTTCGCCCTCGGCTGCGGCGGCGGCGGCGCCACCCCGCGCGACGCGGCCACGCCCGACGTCCCCGCCTCCCCCGACGTCCCGACGGCGCCTGACGTCCCTGCCTCCCCCGACGTCGTCACCGACGTCGTTCGACCCGACGCCGACCCCGCCGCGCCCAACATCAGCGTCGCGCTCGACTGCGGCCGCGGCATGGGGGGCTCAGGCCCCGGGCCCGCCAACGCCGAGAGCCTCCAGCGCGCGGCCATCGACACGCGCGCCTTCCCCGACGCCATCTGCAACGACGGGAGCCCGGCGGCCATCTACTTCCGCCCCTACCGCGGCGAGGCCAACCGCAACCGCTGGGTCATCAACCTCCGCGGCGGCGGCGGCTGCGTCGAGGGCCAGAGCTGCGCGGCCCGCTGGTGCGGCTGCGTCGGCATGCGCCTGTGCCCGGCCACCCCCGAGGCCTCGTACACCAACTTCGACCGCGGCAACATGATCTCCGACGGCCCGGCCTCGCAGCTCGCGTCGGGCATCTTCCTCCGCGGCGACGCGGCGCGGCCCAATCCCCTCGGCGACTACAACCAGGTGCGCGTGGTCTACTGCTCGTCGGACGCGTGGGCCGGGACGCGCCGCGCGGCGCCGCTCGTCGCGACGCACCCGGTGTCGGGCGCGCCCGTCGCGTACACCATTCACTTCCTCGGCTCGCGCATCCTCGACGCCGTCCTCGCGACGCTGCGTCAAGACGGCGGCCGCGTCGCCCCCTACACCCTCGCCGGGATGAACGCCCCCCTCCCCGACCTCGACGACGCCGCCGAGGTCATCCTCGCGGGCGACTCCGCGGGGGGCGCCGGCGTCATCAACAACCTCGACCGCGTGACCGCCGCCCTCCGCGCCCGCAACAGCGCGTGCCCGGCGGGGGGCGCGTGCCCCCTCGTGGTGCGCGGGCTCATCGACGCGGTGGTCGGCCCCGACAAGAGCCGCCTCACCCCCTCGCCCACAGGCCGCATCGGCATGGCGGGCTACACGACGTACGCGGCCTTCAACACCGCGGTCGCGCAGCGGCGCGCGGGCGCGCAGGGCCTCCTCGGCGACGAGAGCTGCCGCTCGTGGCACGCGGCCAACATGCCCGGCACCGAGGACGTGTGCGGCGACGAGATGCACGTCGTCCGGCACCACCTCACGACGCCCTTCTTCGTGCGGATGGCGCTGCGCGACGGGCTCATCTCGGGCAACTACTTCGACGAGGGCTGGGTGGCGCCCGCGCTCGGACCCTTCGACGCGATGGCCACGGTGTTCGCGCGCGTGCTCCAGGTCGAGCTGTCGGCCTTCCCGATGATGCGCACGACCGCGGAGGAGGGCGCGGCGATGACGGCGGCGCCGGGCGTGTTCGCCCCCAACTGCACGAAGCACGACACCATCAACACCGACAGCGAGGTGTACGGCGTCACCGTCACCCCGACCGGCGGGCGCGCGGCGCGGCTGCTCGACACCTTCGAAGCGTGGCGCACGGGCGTCGGGACGGGCGCGGTGCTCTCCGACCCGCGCGTCAACGCCACCGTCTGCCCGCCCTGAGCCTCACCGCAGCGCACCGACTCGGCGCGAAGGGGCTTCAGCCCCATGCCTGGCGATGGGGCGACCTACACCGGGCGGCTGCGGTGGACCGCGGACGAACGATCGCTCTCCGGCGCGACGCGCGGGCGCAATCGATGCTGGTCGCCACGCACGACCGCCTGCTGACCTGTCCCTGGCCGACGCCTCGACGCTCGCCGAGGCGCCCCTCGACGGAGCGATCGTCGACGACCTCGCCCTCGCCGCCGACGGGCGCACGGCGCTCACCACGCACCTGCTCGCCCGCAAGACCGACGGCCACATGGCCCCGTGGCCGACTCCCCTTTGCCCTCGCGGTGAGGCGTCGTGTGCGGGCGAGCCTCCGTGGGCGTCGCGGGGCGATGACATCCAGTGCGGCGCCGTGGCACCCTCGGGCGTCGTGCGCTGCCTCCGCAAACTCCTCTGGGCGCTCTGGGTGGCGAGCGCGCCTGCCTGCTCGCGGCGCCCTTCGTCCGCGGTGTATCGCGCACCGACCGTCGTGGCCCGCGACGTCGCCCCATCGCCCGCGGAGGCCCCCGACGGGCCCGCGCCGCGCCCCCCGTTGGCGCCGTGGGATCCGCTCGCGCCGTCGTCGTTGCGCGCGACGGTCGAGGCCCTCGCGGCGCCGTCGATGGAGGGGCGCGAGCCCGAGACGCGCGGCGACGACGAGGCCCGCGCGCTCATCGAGTCGACGATGCGACGCGCCGGGCTCGCCGCGCCGACGGGAGGGTTTCAGCACCCGTTCACCTTCGAGAGCGACGAAGAAGACGCCGTGCGCACCGCCAACGTCGCGGGGATCCTGCGCGGCGCAGACCCGCAGCGCGCCGACGAGGTCGTGGTCGTCGGCGCCCACCACGATCACCTCGGGCGCGAGGGGCGGAGGGTGTTTCCTGGGGCCAACGACAACGCGACGGGGGTGTCGGTGGTGCTCGCCGTGGCCGAGGCGCTCGCGCAGCGCCACGTCGCGCTCCCCCGCACGGTGGCCTTCGTGACCTTCGGCGCAGAGGAAGAAGGGCTCCACGGATCGGCCGCGTGGGTGCGCTCGCCGCCCGACGGGCTCTCGATGGCGCAGACGATGTTCATGCTGAACGTCGACATGGTGGGCTCGTACTCGAGCGACGGGTGCCTCTACGCGCTCCACACGTTTCGCGGCACGCCGGGACGCGTCGCCCTCGACCACCTCGCCCCCGCGTACCCCGACCTGCGCGTCGAGCTTGGCGCGGCCGGCGACGACTCGGACCACGTGAACTTCTGCGCGGCAGGCGTTCCGACGACGTTCTTCTACACGCCCGATCCGCGCTGCCATCACCGGCCCTGCGACACCGCCGCGCGCATCGAGTGGGATCACCTCTCGCGCATCGCCCACCTGGCCTACGACCTGGTGGTCTCCGTGGCAGGCGCCGACGACCTCGCCGCGCGCCGCGCCGCCGGTTGCCGCCCGCGCGGGCCCGGAGGGTCCCGTGGGTCACCCCGGCCACCGTAGGAATCGCATGGGCCGAGCGCCTCACCGCGAACCTTCGACGGCCGACCGGCCGTCCGTGGGGTCATCACACGAGTTGGCACCCCGACGGGCACAGGCTCGTGTCGCAGAGCCCGTCCTCGACGCAGGGGGCGCCGCCGTCTTTGGACACGCACGGGAAGGTGTACTCGCACGTCTGGCACGTCGCGCTCGGGCACTCCGCGGGCTGGCACACCGTCCGCGGGCAGGCCGCGGTCGCGGGAGCGCCGGCGCGCCGCCGACACGAGAGACCGAACGTCTCCTGCGCCGTGTTGTAGACGCACGCGTCGGTGAGGTCGGCCGGGGCGTCGGGGGCCGCCGCGTCAACGCGGTCGCCGTGGGCGACGTCGGCGACGTCAGCGAGGTCGGCGCGCGCGTCGAAGGGCGCGGTCGACGCGTCGCCGCCGTCGCGTGACGCGCACGCCGAGAGCACCGTGAGGGAGAGCGTGGCGGGGAGGGTGAGCTTCGTGCGCATGGGGAGGTGTGCCTCGCTTCGTCGGTGAGGGTTCGCGCGGCGGTCAGCGCCGCAGGGGGTCGGTCGCGCCCGACAGCACCACGGTCGGCGCGGCGGGCAGGCGGTAGCGGTCGGCGTCACGCTCGACCAGGGAGCTTCCCCCGAGCGCGCGGAGCTGGGCCACGGCGTTGCGCCGCCCCGCCCGCGTCACCGCATCGCCGCCAGGATGTTCAGTCGGCTCTCGCTGCACGGCGCGCAGTGTGGCAGGGGTGGCGTCGGGAGTCTGGCACACTCGCCCCCATGTCGAACGACGCCGGCTCCGTCTCGGCCCTCCCGTGGTGCTACCAACGGGTCCCGGCGACGGTGAAGCTCGCGGCGCTCGTGGTGACCTCGACACCGCCGACCATGGCGGTGGACGGGGCGCTCGCGGTGAGGATGTTCGAGACACCGCCGACCCCCATCGCAGGCGACAGGTTGTAGAGGGCCATGAGGACGGTCGCGGGCACGGTGAGCCGGGTCGCGCCGGCCGCGGCGGTGCACGAGAGGGCGTAGGACTCACTCGTCGGCGTGAAGAGGTTGAAGGTGAGCCCCACCACGCTCGGCGCTGCGCCGATGGTGCGCCAGGCGACCTCCAAGGCGCTCCCGCGCGTCCAGGTGAGGTAGCGGGCGGTGGGGGTATCGGTGACGGGCGTCGGCGGCGCGTACTCCGTGTCGGTGACGACCAGGTCGCGGGTGACCGCGGGTGAGCTCGCCGTCGCGCCGACCTCGACGCGAACGCGCGTCCCGTTGGCGACGCCGGGCAACTCCGCGCGGTACTCGACGATCACCCAGGGGCCGCGCACCCGCGGGGAGGGCGTCAGGGCGACGGTCGCGCCCCCCTCCGGCGTGGCCGTCACCACCACGGAGCCGACGGAGCGCGCGGGGACCTCCGCGCGGGACATGGGCTGGCGGAGCACGCACCCGCCCTCGCGGGCGAGCTCGCGGAGGTCGACCTCGGGCTCGATCGCGCCGCTCCGGAAGGTCACCACCACCCCGAGCGAGGGGGGCTGCATGAGGGCAGGGATCGCGTGGCCCCGCACCACGCCGATGTCGATCGCGCGCACGGTCGCGGTCGGTGCGGCGTCGACGGGCTCGGGCGGCGCGTCGACGTCGCCGACGTCGCGCGTGGGGACGTCGTCACCGGCGGGGGCGTCGGGCATCGGAGCGACGTCCGCGGGCGCGCTCCGGTCGTCCAGGGGCGCGACGTCGGCGGAGAGGTCAGCGGGAACGTCCACGGCGGCGTCGCTGCGGTCGCCGAGGCGCTCGTCGACGATGCACCCGCTCCAGGCGGCCGCGGCGAGACAAACGGGAAGGAATCGAAAGGACTTCATTTCAGGGCTCCATCGGGGCGCTCGCATCGCGCCGTCCCTCGGCGCCGCGTCGGCCACATCCATGCTGTTGGAGGGGTGCTGCCGCGTCTGTCATCGAATCGACCGGACGGCCGCCTCGACGGCGTCGCGGAGCAGCCCGTCCGGCCAGCGCCGCCGGAACGCCGCGGCGCGTGCGCGCGCCTCGTCCGCGCGCCCGAGGGTGACCAGCGCCTGGATGGCCACCCCTTCGCGGTTCTCCGCGAGCTGACCGCGCGGGAAGCGGCGCGCGTGGGCCTCGGCGGCCTCGAGGGCCGTGCGCGCCTCCCCGCGGGCGAGGGCCGCGTGGGCCCGGTCGATCATCGCGGTCTCCGCGGTGAGGTCGGTGCGGTCGGCGGCCGGCGCCGTGGGCCTCTGCGCCGCCGCGGCGTCGCGCGGGGCGGCGACGGCGCCCGCGTCGTGGAGGGCGGTCGGCGTCGCGGCGGGTGGGGCCACAGGCGCGGGACGCGCGGTCGTCGCGCCCACGTCGCGGGAAGCAACGACGGGCGCCACGGGCGGCGCGGGCCGCGGGGAGGGCGCGCGCGTGAGACCGTGGCCGACGGCGGCGCCGAGGGCGAAGGTCGCGACGTAGCTCACCGTGCGCGCGATCAGCGTGGCGTCGCGACGGGGCGACGAGGGCGCGGGGGGCGCGTCGGGGAGTTGCGCGATGGCACCCTGCAGACGCGCCAGCATCCGCGCCTCCACCTCAGGGGGCGGGCCGACGCGCGCGCGCTCGCGGCGGAGCGCGGACTCCCAGGGCGGGGGCGGATCAGGGGGGCTGCTCATCGCTCACCTCGTCGCGCCATCAGGCGGCGCCAGGACGTCGCAAAGCTCTCGCGCGCCGCGCGGAGGCGCGAGTACGCGGTGTTGAGTGGGACCTCGAGCGCCTCGGCCACCGCGGGGATCGGCTCGCCGTCGATCTCGTGGAGGGTGAACACCGCGCGGTGGTCGAGGGTCATCGCGTCGAGGGCCTCGAGCACCAGCGCCTGCTCCTCGCGGGCGGCGGCCTCGTCGGGGTGCGGGCCCGACGCCCGGAGCTCGTCGTCGGAGGCCGGGGCGCTCCGGCGCTGCCACGCGCCGCGGCGGTGGTCGGAGGCGCGCCGGAGCGCGAAGGCGAAGATCCAGGGCCGCACGGGGCGCGCGGGGTCATGGTCGTGGCGCCGCCGATAGATCGCGAGGAACACCTCGTGGACGTTGTCCTCGAGGTCGGCCTCGCGGACGCCGAGCCGCCGCAGCGAGCACCAGACGTACGCGTGGTGGGCGCGGAAGAACGCGGTGAAGTCACCGTCCGGGCGCGGGGCCTCCGCGGCGTGCACCTGCGGCTCCCCGGCGTCCCTTCGTCGTTCGTCGCTCGGTGTCGCGTCGGGTATGGTTGTTGGAGGGCGCCGGGGGAATCCGTCACCCGAAATTGGCGACGAGCCCAAGGCCGATGGCCCCGCCGGCGGGCGGCGCGAGCCACACCTCGCGGACGACGCTCGCGTCGAGCACCGTGTGCCGCGCCCGCACGATGTTGGCGACGAGGTCGCCGTGCAGCCGGAGCCCGAACACGACGCCCAGGCGGAGCGTGACGCCGACGCTCGCCCCCGCGCCGACGTAGAGCGTGGTCTCCGGGGTCGAGCGGTCGAGCGCGGTGGCGTCGGCGGAGAGGGCCCCGATGGCGGCGAGGGCGCAGAGGTCGAGTTCGAAGCGGACGCCGACCCGCGGCGAGCCGCAGAGGTGGAGCGTCGTCGTGAAGAGGCTCGCGCGGAGGTCGCCCCCACCCTGCAGCGGCGCCGAGGCGCCGAGGTCGTAGCGGGCGGCGAGGTAGCCGGTGAAGCGTCGGTAACGGATCGCGCCGAAGAGCCCAGGACCCATGGCGGGCGAAGGGAGCGACGACACCGTGAAGACCGCCTCGGCGCCGAGCAGCCAGCGCACCGGCTCGGAGGCCGTGGGCGCGGGGGCCACGATCGGGGGCGGTAGAGGCGGTGGCGGTGGAGGCGGAGGTGGTGGAGGCGGTGGAGACGGAGGCGCTGGCGGAGGCGCGACGGGAGGGTGGGCGAGCGGGTCGAGCGCAAGGCTCACGGCGAGCGCGAGAGCGGCGCCGAGGTCGGTGCAGTCGGCTCGCCGCCCGGAGAGGGTGTTCTGCCCGAGCAGGCGGTCTCCATCGAGCAGTTGCACCGAGGCGCGCAGCCCCGCGCCGCTGCGCGACACGCGGACGCGGAGGACCCGCGCCGCGGCCGGGTCGATCGGGTCGCGGCCGAGGCGGGCGGCGACGGCGGCGCGGAGTTCCTCCGCGGAGGGGCAGCGCTCGGCGCCGGGGCCGAGGACGAGGTCGAGGCGCGCGCTCGGCGGGGACTGAGCCCACGCGGCGCTGGTGGCGACGAAGCCGTGGAGCCCGGCGAGGAGCGCGAAGAGAGCCCGTCGAGCCGACATCGGCGCCGAGTCTAGACCACGTCCAGCGCGGGTCGCGGAGTTTTCGCGGTCGCCCGCGGCGCGAGGCGCCGCTCGCAGTACATGCGGTACAAGCGGATCGGGCATCCCACGCCCCGCCTCGCCAAGACCCGTCGCCCCATCACGCCGCCCGTCCTCCACGCCCCTGCGCTCGCGGATGGGCCGCGTCAGGGCGCCAGCGGGTCGTCGCTCGCGCCTCGCAGGTGCTCGGTCGGGTCGAGCAGCGCCGCGGGCCTCGGCTCGCCGTGGCGCCACCACGCCGACGCGCGCGTCCCCCGGGCGTGGAGCTCGACGTGGAGCATCGCCGTCGGCCGCCCTTTGTCGTGGCGCAGCACCCGGCGGACGCGGCCCACGACGTCGCCGCGGCGCACGACGTCGCCGACGCCCACGGCGGGGTGCACCTCGCCGTAGAGCACCACGCCGCTCGCCCCCTCGACGAGCACGGCCTGCGTGTCGAGCCACCACGGCGAGCCGGCGCCGGGGCCGGTGAAGTCCTCGACGGCGACCACCACGCCGTCCTCCACGGCGAGCGCGGCGGCGTCCTCCTCCGCGTACAGGTCGACGCCGGTGTGGACGTCGTGGCGCCGCACCGCGCCGAACGCGCCGGCCGCGGGCGCGCTGGGCGGAGGGAGTTCGCGACGAGCGAGGGGCCAGCACCAGGTCATGGCGCGATCGTACCGCAGGGGCTGCGGCCTTCGAGAGTCTCACCGCTCGCGACGACCACCGCGAGGCCGCGCGGGACGGGCGACGCGACCGTCGAGCAGTGGAGAGACCGACGTCGGCGAGCCGGACCACCGTCCTCCGCGTGCCGCACTCGACGTCGAAGAACCGCCCCGGCCGCGCGTCGATGGACGCGGCGCACAGTAGGACACGGATGTCACGATGAGCGCGGGGTGCAGCGGCGCTCGCCGTCGGTGGGGAAGGAGCAGGTCCCCGGTGGCAGCGTCGCGTCGGGCTTCGGTACGAGGGGTGAATAGTGAGGGAGACATGCAGCGAACCAGGATGATTCGGGCGGCCTTCGTGGTGACGGTGGCGGCGGGTTGCGCGACCGAGACGCTGATCGTCAACCCCCCTCCCCCCGACAGCGCCATGCCCGATGGAGGTGGACCGGCGACCTGTCCGAGCGCGCCGCCGTCGAACGGTTCGGCCTGTGGGCTGGCGGAGGGGACGATGTGCGGTTGGGACGGGATGCCGTGCCCCCCGTGGGGGCCGTCTGGCACCTTCGCGCGCTGTGAGGGTGGACGATGGAACGTCGGGACCGTCTCCTGCAACCCGCCTCCGCCGGGCCCGGACGGCGGCGAAGCGGGTGTGACGGCCACCTCGGATGTCGCAGACGCGGCAGACGCAGCGGACGCGGCAGACGCAGCGGACGCGGCGGGTTCGCTGGACGCGGCGGCGCCGTTGTGCCCGCGCACGCAGCCGACGGTGGGGGACACCTGCGGAGGATCGCCCCCGGATCGCTGCGGCTACTCCTTTGAATGCCCTGGCGGCGCCTGGCCCCCGGGCACGTCGATCTTCGAGTGCGTCTCGGGGCGCTGGATCCTGTTCGGGACCGCCAAGTGCAACCCTCCGCCGGTCGACGTGCCCCGCGGGGGGTGACTCTCGCGGGAGGTCGTCGACGACGAAGCGGCGGTTGATCGCGCGGGCGCCGGGCTCGTAGCATCCCCGCATGCGCATCGTCGTCGACCGTGACCTCTCTCGCCTGGACGCCTACGCGGAGGGGGCCGACGAGGTCGAGGGGATCCTCGACGGTTCCATCGCGGAGGACGGCGCCCGCGTCCACCTCGCGCGCTTTGACGACCCGGTGCTGGTCACCGACCCGTGGCGCATCGGGCAGCTCCCCGCGGCCCAGCGCGACGTGGTGTCGTCGTTCTTCGGGCTCCCTCGGCGCACGCTGGAGTTCGACGGCGTCGCGCTCGACTTCGACGCCGCGCGGCACCCGCGGGTGTGGTCGCCCTCGATCGACACCTTCCTGATGTGCAAGGCGCTCGGGCCGCTGCTCGACGGCATGGCGCCGGGCGCGTCGCTGCTGGAGGTGGGCTGCGGCTCGGGCTTCATCGCCCTCTACGCGATGGAGGCGCTCCGCCGCCGCAGCGCGCCCGCGTCGGAGGTGCACGTGGTGGACATCGAGCCGCAAGCGCTCCAGGTGGCCCTCGGCGGCCTCGAGCGCGCGGCCGGGTCGACGCTGGTCTCCGCCTCGCTCGGCCGCCGGGGCGACGCGCTGCGGGTCCGCGGCCGCTACGACCTCGTGATGATGAACCCGCCCTACATCCGTCGCCCCGCCGACCTCGCCGACGGCGCGCACAAAGACAACCCCTGGGAGGGCGTCGGGCTCCTGCGCGAGCTCGCGGAGGAGGGGGCGGCGCACCTCGCGCCGGGCGGCTCGCTCGTGCTCGTGATGTCGAGCCTCTGCGACGCGGTGGCGCGCCCGTGGTTCGACGCGAAGTGGTCCGTGGAGACCCTCGCGACGCTGGAGGTGCCGCTGAAGGTGTACGCCGTCACCTCGGGGCTCACGGGCAAGAGCCGCCGCTGGCTGCGCTACCTGGAGGAGGCGGAGGGCCTCGTAGCGCACGACCCGCCGCGGCGCGGCTACGCCACCTGGCAGCGGCTGGACATCCTGCGCTGCACCCCGCGGGGCTGAGGGCGCGTCGCGCCTCCGAGTGGCGCCGCGGCGCGACGGACGCCCTAAAGCGAACAAGGGCCGCCGTACCACCACAGGCGGCTGTTGTGCGCCCCAGCCGTCCCCTCCACGGTCGACGCACATCCCGCCAGAGCGAGCCACGCGGCGAGCCCCAACGTGAACTCGCGCGTGCAGGTGTTCGACGGAGGCCCCCCGTGCCAGGCGCTCCAGGCGCCGAAACTGGGGGATCAGCCGCCGCAGAAGAGGTTGACCGTCGCCATCCCACCGCGCGGGCCCGTCGCGGTCGCGGTGGGGCCGCCGGAGTAGGCGATGGTGGCGGTGCCGCCGGGCGCGGTGATGGACACCGACGCGCCGGCCGCCGGGCACTCGCCGCGGCAGCGCCGCCAGTTGGTGGCCGCCACGGTGAGGCTCTGCCCGTTGGCGGTCACGGTGACAGAGCCGTTGAGCCCGAGGCAGGCGCCGTCCCAGGTGGACGTGTAGCCCCCGGAGGTGGCGTAGGCGGTGCCGCGGGGCCCCGTTCCGCTGCCGTTGACGGTGACCATCGCGGTGCGCGTCCCGCTGGCGTAGGACACCACCGCGGTGGCGTTGGGGCGGTGCACGGCGCGGTTGAGCCGGAGCTCGCCCGAGGTCTGCACCGTCCAGCCCGTGGCCGTTCGGTTGGAGAAGGTGGCGTTGACCGTCCCGTTGACGAGGACGAGGCCGTAGGGGCCCGTGCAGTTGGTGAAGGTGTAGGCCACGGTGGCGCCCGTCGGGGTCGCCACCACGCAGCCCGCGGGGAGGAAGTAGGTCGACGCGCGCTGCGAGGAGGCCATCGCGGCGGCGTCGCCGGTCATCGCGGCGCTGGCGGGCTCGCTCACGACGGCGAGGACGGAGGAGGTGACGCTGTTGCCATCCATCCCGTCGGCGGCGGCGTTGTACTCCTCGGTGTCGACGCCGCCGCCACAGGCAGCGAGGGAGGCGAGGAGGGCGGTGAGGGTGGCGGTGAGGCGGTGGTTCATGCAGCGGACGCTACGCACGACCGGTGCCGCGCGGAAATGCCCGTGGACGCGCGGCGTCCTGGTGTCGACCGCCGGCGACACTGTGGCGCGGAGTCGGCGGAAGCGTATGCGTGAGGCCGAGCGCGGTAGGAGCGAATCGACGCGTTGAGGTCGCGGGCGGCGCCTTCACGGGCGTCATCCTGCGTGAGAAGGCCCCAGCGGAAGAGGTCTTGACGCGGAGGGGCGTTGGGGCCCTTTGATCCCCCCATGCGGGTGCTCTCGACGCACGGTTTCCCCTCTCGCGCCTGGCGGGTGGCCCTGAACGCGGACGGCTCGGACGTGTACGTCGTGACCTTCGACGGGCTCTTCGCGCTCGGGGCCGATGGAGCGCCCCGGTGGCAGCGCCCCTCGCGCGAAGCGACGGACCAGCTCTACGGGGTCGAGGTGTCCCCCACGGGATCGTGGGTGGCGGTCGCCGAGGGGCGCCACCTCGTGCTGCACGACCCTCGCGACGGCGCCGAGCGAGAGCGCATCTACACGGCGATCTACACCGGGCGGCTGCGGTGGACCGCGGACGAACGATCGCTCTGGATGGGCGGCGCCACGCTGCGGCGCTTCGGTCGCGACGGGCTCCTCCACGCCGACCTCGGGGCGACGAAGAACGCTGGCGAAGACCTCGACCTCAGCGTCGACGGGTCGGTGATCGCCAGCGTCCGGGGCAAGAGCCTGAGCCTCTGGGACGCCCAGACGAACGAGCTGCGGAAGACCCAGACCGTCGGCGGCGTCGCCCGCGCAGTGGCCCTCACGGCGGACGCGCAGAGCGCCTGGGTCGCGACCGCCGAAGGGCTCACCCGCTGGGAGCTCACCCGCAAGAAGCGCCTCGCCTTGCAGACCGTGCCGCTCGTCGGGGTGCAGTTTCTCCGGCGCGACGCGCGGGCGCAATCGATGCTGGTCGCCACGCACGACCGCCTGCTGCACCTGTCCCTGGCCGACGCCTCGACGCTCGCCGAGGCGCCCCTTGACGGAGCGATCGTCGACGACCTCGCCCTCGCCGCCGACGGGCGCACGGCGCTCACCACGCACCTGCTCGCCCGCAAGACCGACGGCCACATGGCCCTGGTGCGCCGCTGGGACCTCGCGGCCTCCTCCGGGGGCTGAGCGCCCGCGCCCGGGCTCCTTCGCGGCGGAGAGGGCCTCCGACGCCCCGCCTCGCCAACGCCCGTCGCCCGATCAGCTCGGGCGGCGGTCGCGCGGCGGCGTCGGCGCAGGGGGCGGCGCGTCGGGCGGCGCCGCGTCGGGGGGGGCGCCAGCGTCGGGCGCGGGGGCGACGGGCGGGCGCGGCGGCCGCAGGCGCGGGTCGAAGTCCGGCGGCGCGCCGTACTGCGGGATGAGCGAGATGGCGTCGTGGGTGTTGTCGTACGAGGGGTCGCCCGCGGCGGCGTCAAGCGCGTGCAGGCACAGCGCGCCGAGCGTCGCCACGAGGGCCGTCCGCGCGCGCAGCGGGAAGGGAGTCGGGGCGGCGGGCGCGGGGGCCTCGCGGGCAACACCACAGAAAGGGCACGCGGCCTCGTCGGTGCGGACGTGGCGGGAGCATCCGGCGCAGGGGGCGAGGGCGCAGGGGCGAGCGTTCATGGAGGGCGACGGTATCACCGCGCGGCCGGTGTGGTATGCCCGCCGCGTGCGCGCGATTCCCTTGCTCTGTCTCGGACTGCTGTCCTGCCGCTCGACCCCACCCGCTCTGGTGCCCCCGCCGCCCCCAGAGGCGTCCGCTCCCCACGACGCCGCGCCCGCGAGGGAAGAAGGGCCGCAGCGGCTCACGGTGGAGATCGTCTCGCGCCTCCCCCACGACCCCGAGGCCTTCACCCAGGGGCTGGAGTTCTCCGACGGCCGGCTCTTCGAGAGCACCGGGCTCTACGGCCACTCGTCGCTGCGTGAGGTGGAGCTGGCGACTGGCGTCGTCCGCCGCCGCCACGTCGTCTCGCGCGATCACTTCGCCGAGGGCCTCACCGTCTTCCGCGGCCGCATCTACCAGCTCACCTACCAGACGCACCGGTGCTTCGTGTATGACGCCGCCACCTTCGCCCCGGTGACGGAGTTCGACCTCCCGGGCGAGGGCTGGGGCCTCACCCACGACGACCGCGCGCTCATCCTCAGCGACGGGAGCGACACCCTGCGCTTCCTCGATCCGACGGACTTCCACCTCCTCCGGCGCGTGCCTGTGCGCGACCGGGGCAACCCCGTCGCCATGCTCAACGAGCTCGAGCTGGTCGACGGCGCGCTCTACGCCAACGTCTGGCAGACCGACCGGATCGTTCGCATCGACCCCGCCACCGGCCAGGTCACCGCCTGGGTCGACCTCGCCCTCCTCCGCCGCGAGGTTCGTCTCGACGAGAACGAGGCGGTGCTCAACGGGATCGCCTGGGAGCCCACCAGCCGCCGCCTCTTCGTCACCGGGAAGCTCTGGCCCACCCTGTTCGAAGTGCGCCTGCGCCCCGCGCCCTGAGCGGCGCCGCGCCTTCCCTCCCCCGCTCAGCCGTGGACGGCGAGGAGAAACACCACGATGCCGAAGACGCACACCATCGCCGCGGTCTCGACCCAGCTCACCTTGCCGTCGTCCTGAATCGCCTTCCAGAGCATCAGCATCGGCGGAAAGGCCAGCACCACCACGCTGGTGGTCTCGAGGTCGATGGGCAGCACGGCGCCGCTCGGCGCGGTCGTGATCACCCGCGTCACCGCGAAGACGGCCAGCAGGATCATCGCCACCGGCAGCACCACGAAGGGGACCTGACTGACCTGCCCCGCCGCGGACGCCAGCGCGACGTCGTACATCTTGCGCCGGTGCGAGGTCACGATCATCGCGAACGCGCCCGCCGACGCGAACACGCTGAGCAGCAGCGCGCCCACCATCTCCGGGTAGTGGCGGGCCGCGAGCCCGGCCACCAGCGCGTCGGCGAAATCGCCCACCGCGTGACCGCCGATGACCGACGCCACCACGCCCACGAGACCGAAGCCGGCGATGGCTCGCCACGGCGGGAGGGGCGCAGGCGCCGCGGGCTCACCGGGCGGCTGCGCGCCCGCGGGGTCGTCCTCGGCGGCCGGCGGCGACTCGCCGCTGAAGCGACGCACCAGCTCCACCATGGCCACCACCTGCACCGAGAGCAGCGCGACCCCCACCACGACGAGGTCTAGCACGCCGAGGCCCTCGCCCGCGTGGTCGCCGGCGCGAAAGCTCCGCAGCATGATCATCACCAGGCCGAGCCCGAGGAACACCCCGGCGGCGGCGGCGAACAGGTCGGTGCTGATCTTCACGAGCGCGTCGGGCAGGCGGGCGTGCCCCGTGTGATCGCGCGGGAGGAAGCCCGAGTAGATCCCGAGCGCGAGGGCCCCGACGTGCAGGGTGAGGCACGTGACGATGAAGCCCACCCGCGGGGCCGCCGCGAGCACGAAGCCGAGCATGACGATCTCGGGGATGTTGGAGGCGAGGCCGGCCATGGTGCCGGCGACGAAGGGGTTCCACCCGAGGCGGCGGCCGAGACCCTCGACGCTCTTGATCATGGCCTCGCAGCTGCCGAAGACCACCGCGAGCCCGCCCACGCCCAGCACGAGCGCATGGAGCCACCCGGGGAGCACGCCGTGCCCGAGCGCGCGATGCGCCACCGTCGCCGCCGCGACCAGGCTCCCGCCGCCGACAAGCTTCCCGATCCAACCGTTGCCTTCGCCTCCGCCAGCCATAGGTCCGGTGTGGTGGTGCAGGCGGCGCCGAGCGTCAAGCCCGTCCGCGCCCCCGCGCGGCGACGCCGCGATCACGCCGGGCGGGGATCCTCGGCGTCGGTCGGGACGTAGGCGCGCCCTCCGATCTTGAGGGCCGTGTGCGCGCGCTTCGACTGCACCAGGGGGAAGAGCATCTGGTGGCTCCAGTGCTCATCGCCGAAGAGCTTGTCGTCGATCAACCCCACCGCCTCGGGGTAGCGCCGGGTGATGTGGGCGGTGCCGAAGATCACGTCCCAGAGGAAGAGCAGGTTGCCGAAGTTGCCCTTGTAGTGCCCGACGCCGTCGTGGTTGGTGATCGCGTGGTGCGCCCAGTGCGTGGCCGGCGTCGAGATGGTGCGCTCGATCACCCACATCAGCGGGCGCAGCGCGCGCACCTTGTACAGCGGCTCGTCCCACCGCCAACTGCTGTGCGCGCCCAGGATCACCGCGAGCTTCACGACGAGGTACAGCGCGTAGACCATCCCGCCGACGCCCAGGTAGAGCAGCGCCCCTGCGATCCACAGGCCCGGCATCATGAGGTAGTAGAAGAGGTTGTTGCGAAAGGTCATCCGGATGCTCATGTACCGGGCCGAGTGGTGCGCGCGGTGCAGCGGCCAGAGCAGGGGCGTGTGCGAGAGCCGGTGCCACACGTACTGCGTGAGGTCGTCGCCCAGCAGCAGGATGAGCACCATCGCCCAGCCAGGGAGCCCCGCGAGGCAGCCCCGGTAGCTCGGCGCCAGCCACGCGCCGAGCGCGCCGGTCACCAGCAGCGCCACGGGCTGTGCGATCGCCAGCAGGCTCACGAGCATGAGGACCTCGAGCCGCGTGTCGTTGCCCGTCGCGCGCACGGTGCGCTGATAGCGCCGGGTGACGAGCTCCATCGCACCGAAGCCCGCGATGACACACGCGGTCAGAAGGTTTCGGGTGAGGTCGGGGCTCAACGCAGCGTCTCCGTCATCGCCGAGGATAGGGCGTTCAGCGGGCGTTCGCCAGACCGCAGGCTGGTGCCTCGGCAGCCGCCCGCGCGACCGTCTCCCCCAGCGAGTCCCACGACGACGGCAAATTTGCCGTCGTCAATTCGTCGCCGTGCATTAGCATCGGCGACATGATCCCGGTCGGAGCGCGAGCGGTCGGCCGCTCGTCTCCGCGTCGCGGCCCCGCCTGGTGAACCCCTTCCTCTTCAATGTCCATGGCGCCCTCTGGCGCAGCGAGCTCACGGCGGTGGGCGTCGTCGCGGCCCTGCTCACCCTGGTGGCGCTGCTGCACCCGGCCCACCTGCGGGCGCTCCGCTTCCCGGTCGGCTTGCTGTTGACCCACCTGTCACTGCTCGGGCTCCTGCAGCTCAACCTCCTCGCGCCCGACCCTCAGCGCGCGGTGGCCTTCGTCTCCCTCGTGGCGCTCCTCGCGGCGGCGGGGCGCTGCGTGGTGCTCCTCTTCTTCGACGTGGCCCTCTCGCGCCGCGTCGAGGGCGGCGTCCCCCGCATCGTGCGCGACACGGCGCAGGGGGGCGTCTACATGGCGGTGTTCTTCTTCGCGCTGCGGGCCTCGGGCGTCGAGCCGGGGAGCCTCCTCACCACCTCCGCGCTCCTCACCGCGGCCATCGGCCTCTCGTTGCAAGACACCCTGGGCAACCTGTTCGCGGGCCTGGCCATCCAGGTGCAGCGGCCCTTCGCCCCAGGCGACTGGATCCAGTTCGACGACCAGCCTTCGCACATCGGCCGCGTCGCGGAGGTCAACTGGCGGGCGACGCGGGTGGTCACCCTGGACGAGGTCGAGGTCACCGTCCCCAACGGGCTCATCGCCAAGGCCCCGATCGTCAACTACACGCGTCCCACGCGCCTCTCGCGCCGCTCGCTCTACGTCTTCGCGCCCGCGGAGACGCCACCGCACGAGGTGCACGAGGCGATCACCTCGGCGCTGCACGGGTCCTTCGGCGTGCTCGACGAGCCCGCTCCCTCCGTGGTCACCAACCGCTTCGTCCCCGAGAGCGGGATGGAGTACTGGGTCCGCTTCTTCACCGAGCGCTTCGACCAGCGCGACCGCGTCGACGGCGAGGCGCGCGACCGCATCTGGTACGCCTTCCGCCGCTCGGGCTTCACGCTCCCGGCCGCGCAGCGCCGCGTCCTGGTCGAGCAGCTCACCGACGAGCGCAAGGCCCGCGAGCAGGCCTCCTGGGTCGAGCGCCGGCTCCGCACCATCCGCCGCGTGCCGCTCTTCGCCACGCTCACCGACGTCGAGAAGCGCTCCCTGGCGGAGGACTGCCGCCTCCGGCTCTACGCCGCCGGCGAGGTGGTGATGCGCCGCGGCGAGCAGGGCAACGAGCTCTTCGTCATCGACCGCGGCGACGTCGCGCTCAGCGCCGAGCACGAGGGGCGCTCCATCGACCTCGCGCGCCTCTCCGAAGGGAGCTTCTTCGGCGAGCGCGGCGCCATGACAGGCGAGCCCCGCATCGCGACGGTGACCGCGGAGACCGACCTCGAGCTGCTGGTGGTGTCGCACGCCGCGCTCCAGCGCCTGGTCACCGAGAAGCCCGCGATCGCCGACGTGCTGAGCCGCGCCCTCGCCGAGCGCGTGCGCGACGTCGAGCGGAAGATCCGCGCCGACGAGAGCGTCGACGCGGCCGAGGAGGACGAGACCCAGCTCCTCCAGCGCATCCGCCGCTTCTTCCGCCTGTAGCCTTCGTTGGTCAGCCGCGACCGCGGTTGGCTCCTCCGGCTCCTGTTCGCCGAGCACGCCCGCAGTGGGATCGGCGGCGCGGTCGCCGTGCCCCCGCTCGCTTCCAGCGCAGCTCCCGAGCGCGTGATGCTTCGCCGAGCGCCGATCAGAGCCCCACGACCGGAACGGTGATGCGCGAGGTGTTCTCCGTCGCGCCGGTGCCCGTCTGGCCCAGGTCGGCGCGGCCGAAGCACGCCACGCGGCCGTCGAGCCAGCGGAGGCACGTGTGGGAAGCGCCCGCGGCGATCCGATCGACGCCGGTCGCGCCCAGCACCGCCACCGGGGTCGAGCGCTGCGTCAGGGTGCCGTCACCGAGCTGGCCGTACGTGTTGTTGCCCCAGCACATCATCGTGTGGTCGCGGCGCAGCGCGCAGGAGTGCGCGTTGCCCAGGGCGATCTGCGTGACGTCGGTGAGGCCGACGACCGGGGTCACCCGAGGGCGTACGGCGCGCGTCCCGTCGCCGATCTCGCCGCTGTCGTTGGACCCCCAGCACACGACCGAGCCGCTGGTGAGCAGCGCGCAGTTGTGGGTCGCCCCCGACGCGACCGAGACCACGTCGCCGAGCCCCACGACGTCGGCGCGATATCCCCGCGGCAGGATGTTCCCGTCGCCGAGCTGTCCGAAGCCGTTGGAGCCCCAGCACGTGACGCGCCCCGTGCTCAGCCGCGCGCAGAAATGGAGCCCGCCCCCGGAGATCTGCGTGACGCCCCGCAGCCCCGCGGCCTCGACGGGCGTCCGCCGCGTCGTGGTGGTGCCGTCGCCGAGCTCACCGCCGCGGTTCTCGCCCCAGCACATCACCGGCCCCGCGCGTCGCAGCACGCAGGCGGCGAACGAGCTCACCGAGAGCATCAGCGCGTCGGAGATGCCCACCACGCTCGCGGGCGAGGTGCGCGTGCTGGAGGAGCCGTCGCCGATCTGGCCCAGGTCGTTGGCGCCCCAGCACGACACCGTCCCCTCGCCGACCAGCGCGCAGCTGTGCGAGTAGCCGAGGTCGACCTCGATCACCGGCGAGAGGCCCGGCACGACGGAGGCCCGCGCGCGCGTGCTGGTCGTGCCGTCACCGAGCTGCCCCTGCTGTCCGCCACCCCAGCACGCGAGGCGGCGGTCGGCGAGCACCGCGCACGCGTGTCGGAGGCCCCCGGCGAGGTTGCTCCCGCTCACCGCCACGCAGCGACCGGCGTCGCACAGCTCGCGGTCGGCGCAGGCGCGACCGCAGGCGCCGCAGCTCGTCCGGGTGATTCTCACGTCGACCTCGCAGCCGTTGGCCGCGTCGCGATCGCAGTCGGCGAAGCCCGCGTTGCAGGGCCCCAGGGCGCACGAGCCCGCGGTGCAGAGGGCGGTCGCGTTGGCCGCGCTGCAGCCCGCCGCGGCGCTCCCGTCGTCGACTGCGTTGTTGCAGTTGTCGTCGCGCCCGTTGCAGGTCTCGGCCGCGGGCAACACCTCGCCGACGCAGGGGGCGCCCGTCCACGTTCCGGCGGCCGGGCAGAGCTGCATGCCGGCGCGGCAGAGGCCCACGCCCGCGGTGCCCTCGGGGCCGCCGTAGCACGCGCGCGTCGCGCCCGGCGGACACGGATCGCACACGCCGCAGGTGTCATCGACCGCGCCGTTGCAGTCGTCATCGACCATGTTGCAGCAGGTCTCGGCCGGGGCGGGCACCACTTCGAAGACGCACTCGGTCGGAGGCTGACCGGGGATGCACGCCTGCATCCCGGCGCGGCAGCGACCGACGCCCTGCGTGCCGGGGCGACCGGAGTAGCAGGTGCGAAACCACGGCTCGGTGCAGCTCTGGCCGAGGTCGGCAGGTGTCGACGCCGCATCCGTGAGGTCGGGCGCTGTCGCCGCATCGGTGAGGTCGGGCGCGGACGCCGCATCGAGGACGTCGTCGGGCACCGCAGCATCGCTCGCCGCGGGGCCGTCGAGCGTGACCGGTCGCTCGTCAGGCGGAACGTCGCTGGCGATGGGGACGTCGCGTTCGAACCCGTCGCCTCCGGTGGGTGCCGACGCATCGCAGGCTGGAATCCACGCCGACACGAAGAGCAAGAGCTTCCAGCGGTTCATCGATGGGTCGTCCCGTGAGGGTGAGAGGGTGGGAGGTTGCCCGAGCGCGCACGGCGACCGCGCGCTCGCGGGGCGACCGCGGACGTCGGGTGTGAAGCCGCGGCCTCAGTTCCGTGCTACGCCGCCCGGGGCCGCGATCTGTCCGCTCCAGTCACACGGTGCGCCCGATTGCGCGCCCACCGCGAGGTGCCCCATCGTGAAGAAGAAACCCAAGGCCCGGCCGTGCCCGGAGGCGCTCGCGACCCTCGCCGACGACGCCCGCGCGCTTTGGGAGGAGGGCACGCTCCGCAACGAGCAGCGGCTCCGCAGGGCCTTCAACCTGGCGCGGAGGCGGCTCCCCGAGCACGAGGCGACCCGCGCGCTGGGGCGCCTCGTGGCCTCCCTGCGCGACGCGCCCCCCCGCTGAGACGTCGCGCGGAGACCTCGGTCGGCATCGCGCGCCAACGACCCGGCGCGCGACTCCCCGCGGCGGGGAAGACTGCGGTACCGTCGGGGCATGGGCCGTCGCTCACTCCTGCTCCTCACGTTGTGTGGCGTGGCCTGCGCGTCGAGCGTGCGGCGCACCGATCCCCCCGGAGCGCCGCGCGACGCCACGCCCGACGTCGCGCTCGATGCCGCGCTCGACGGCCCCTCGGCGGACGACGCGGACGACGGGCGGGACGCCGCGCCCGACGCGCCCGCGGACGCGCCCGACACCTCCGACCTCGACGTCGCGACCCCCGCCGACCTCCCGCCCGACGCGCTGCCGATGGACGCCGCCACACCCGACGCCCCCGTGCCGGTCGACGCCACCGCCGACGCGGCGCCCGACGTCGCCCCCGACCGCGCCCCGTTGCCCGACGTGCCGGCCGACACCGCCGCCTGCGCCGCCGACCCGGACTGCCCCGCGGGGACCTTCTGCGAGCTCCCAGGGCGCTGCGTACCGTGGCGCTGCTTCCCCGGTCAGACGTACTGCGTGTCGAGCACCCGGGCTCGCGTCTGCGACGCACGGGGCGCCGGCACCGCCGAGCGGGAATGCGGCGACGGCTGCATCCGCGACGAGTGCAGGGCGCTCACCGCGTGCGAGGCGCCGCGCCGCCGCTGCGGCGGGCTCTGCGTCGACGTGACCAACGATCAGAACAACTGCGGCGCCTGCGGCCACGTCTGCCAGGCCTACTGCCCCTGCGCCGCGGGGTCTTGCGCCTGTGTCTGCCCTGGCGGGTCGACCAACTGCTCGGGCGTGTGTCGCGACCTCTCCACCGACCGCGGCCACTGCGGCCGCTGCGGAAGTGCCTGCGCCGCCGGTCTGGTCTGCGTGGCGGGCGCGTGCCGGGCGCCGCCGCCAGCGATGACCACCGTCGTCGCGTCGCTGCAGAGCGCCGACTGCGCCGTCGTCGACCACGCCGCCCACAACGGCCGCGAGCGCGGCGGGCTCGCGGCGGTGTCCTCCGGCGTCTACCACAACGGGAGCGCGCGTACCGCCATGCTGGCAGGCCCCACGTTGATCCCCGCCATGCCGCTCCCCGTCTCACACGACGGCCTCGTCTCCGACCTCACGACCGGGTTGGCCTACACGGCGCGCGACGCGGGCGGGGTGGAGTTCGCCGGCGTCGCCCGCGACGCGACGGCGCCCTTCACGGTGACCCAGCTCGTCCCCCTCCCGCCCTCCTTCGCGGCCACGATCCCCACGGTGCGCCTCTCGCGCGAGGTCGCCCTCTACCACGACGCGGGCTTCTTCGCGGGCTGGCGCTATGTGATCCTCTACTCCGGCGGCGTCGGCTCGGCGCGCGCGTGGCACCTCGTCAGCGTCGCAACGGGCGCGGTGTTGACCCTCCCCGCCGCCGAGGCCCCGCTCCCGCACCCCACCTGCCCCAACGGCGCCTGGTGGGGCATCGCCGAGCGAACCGCCGACAGCCCACGCGTCGTCTACCTCCGCGACGCTCGCACCGTCGTTCGAACCTCCCTCGCCGACCACCGCACCGAGGTGGTCGCGACCGTCCCCGACCTCGGCGCCGCCTGCGCGATCACCGCATCCTCGCGCGCCGGCCGCTGGTACTTCCACCACACGGGTCCGTCGTCCTTCGCGCGCACGGGCGAGGAGGTCACCGGGGCCTGCCCGGCCACCTTCGCCACGGTGCCCCTGTAGCAGCCCCGCGCGAGCGCGTGTGGCGATGCCTGTACGGCGGCTTCTCCTTCGGCGCCGTCAGGTGCAGGCGTCGGCAGCTCCAGGTGCAGACGACGGCAGCCCAGGTGCCGACGACGGCAGCTCCAGGTGCAGGCGTCGGCAGCTCCCCGCGCCCGGTGTCCTCGCTTCGGAAGCCCCCGCCTCCACCCTCCTCGTCAACCGCTCCCTCACCCGGCGCTACTCGGGCATGGTGACGATGGTGTGCTCCACGCACCCGGGCCACGGCCCGCCGACGAACGCGTCGACGCGGTAGACACCCTCCCCGCTGCGTCCGTACACCGCGACCCCGCGGTACGACGCGTCCCACGACGCGCCCCGCCGCGCCGCCGCACAGCCCGCGCGGGGGAGCGGCCGCCATGGGGAGGCGTCGAGGACGTACCCGCGGAGCTGCTCGGTGACGTCGGGGGCGCCCGGCCACGCGCGCGCGAAGTCCGCCCCGGTCGCGCGCGGCGACGGCGCACAGCCGGGCGCGCGGAGCCCCTCGACCGCCTCGCGCAGCGGCGCCACGAAGGCCGCGTCGTCGACCCTCACGGTGACGGCCGGATCGCGGCGCTGACGCGGCGGGATCCACCGGACTTCGGCCCACCGCACCACGCCATCGGGCAGCACCGCGCCGAGCGACGAGACCACGGCATCGCACGCCGCCCCCGCGCACCCCGAGGGCGCGGTGAAGTCCACGCGGACGAGCGTCGCGAGCACCTCCCACGGCGGCGCCTGCCGCAGCTCGGGAAACGCGCTCTCCTCGCCCGACTCCCCCGCTGAGGGCGTGGCCTCCTCGCACGCCCCCGCGGCGTCGCCCCGGCGCCCCTGCGCGAGGGCACCCGCCGTGCGCCCGAGCCACGCGACGTGGGCGGCGAAGTTCGCTGGCGGCGGCGCGGCGGCAGCGGGAGGCGGCGCGGCGACGGCCGCGGCGGGAGGCGGCGCGGCGGGAGGCGCGGGCGCCACCACGGGGGTCGCCGACGCGGGCGGGGCGGGCGACGGGCGCCCGTGCCCGCAGGCCGCGGCGAGCAGCGCGCCCACCGTCGCCGACCCCGCCCCACGGGTGCCTTCTCGCGCGGCCCGACCTGTGTTCGAAGCGTCCACGCGCCGAGGGTACCTTGAAACCTCGTGCGATGGCGCCGCGGGGGCAAGGCGAGCCTGTCGCCCGCGATCGCGCTCCGCCTACGCGAGGCCGACGCGGTCAGGGCGGCGCTGCAACTGCGCGCGCGCCGCGACGGGCGCCTGCGAGGTGGTTCACGTCACGGCAGCGCGACAGGTCGGTGCAGCTCTGGACGGTGCGCACGTAGACCCCGTCGAGGTAGACGGAGTTCGCGGGGTCGATGTTGCGGATCCGAACGTACCGCACGGCGGTCTGCTGGACGTGGTCGATGTCCCAGCGGTGCTCCGGTCCCTGACCGAGCGGAATCCAGCCCTCCGCGGTGTCGCGGTGCTCGAAGCTGACATCGACCGCGTACTCGCGCGCCGAACGGTCGTGGGGATGCACCTCCACCTCGATGTCCGGTGTGGTCTCGGAGCCGTCCGCCATGACCTGGAGCCCGTCCCCGGCCTCCAGGGTGAGAGAGTCGCCCGGCGCGAGTTCGAAGTAGTGGCCGTCGCGGTGGGCGAGCTGACCGTGGAGGTCGTAACTGGACTCGCCGCGCACCCGCGCGAAGTGGAAGTCCAGCGCGAAGGGAAACTCCGGGCTGTGCTGCGCCGTCAGGTGTTCCTCGTCGGCGTCGGCGGGCGCTGACGCCGACGGGGCTGGGGGGGCGGGGAGGGGCGGCGCGGAGGGCGGCGCAACGGCGGGCGGAGACGTCACGACCGGGGCGATCGGGGCGGCGCGGTCGCCCTCGCTGTTCGAGCGCCCCGCGGAGTAGGCAACGAAACCCACACCGACGAGGAGCGACACACCACCGACGCCGAGCGCCAACGCGCGGCCTTTGGGGGACGGTGCAGGAGGTTGGTTCATGCGCGGAATAGCGAGCCGCGCGCACCTGGAGTCAACCCCCCGCCCCCCCTCTGGGCGGTCGGAGCTGACCGCAGGGACTTGCCAGTTTGCAGCCTGGCGGGCGCTCCGAGCATCTCAACCCGGTGCGCGCCAAAAGCTCCCTTACGCTCGCCCTCCTCATGCTCAGCTGCGCGCCTGACGTGGTGCCGGAGAGAGTTCCGCAAGATGCGGCCCTCGACGATGCGTCGCGCGATGCCGGCGGGTTGACGTCAGGCGACGCCAGCAAACCCGGCCCCGACGCACCAACCGCGCCCGACGCAGCGACCGCGCCCGACGCAGCGACCGCGCCCGACGTGGCCACCACGCCGGATGCGGCCGCCGCGCCCGACGCGGCCACCGCACCCGACGTGGTCACCGCGCCCGACGTGGCCACCGCGCCCGACGTGGCCACCGCGCCGGATGCGACGACGCCGCGTGACGCGACTCCCGCGCCCGACACCGGCGTGGTCGAAGGCCCGCCCGCGGCCTTCGTCGAAGGCCTGCTCGGGACCTGGGCGACCCGCACCCGCACGCTCACCGAGCAGACTGCGCCGGTGTTGGGGACCGTCCGCACCACCAGCAGCGCGTACGGCATCGCGGTGTTCGCCCGCGCGGGGGCGACGGTGACCTTGACCGAGCGCGCGTGCCGCGTGGTCTTCGACCGCTCGTCGCTGGGGCAGACCTCCATCGAAGACCGCGTGGTGCAGTCCCTCGCGCCCGCGACGGCGGCGATCACCTTCACGCAGGTGGGCGGGGCGTGGCGCTGGGCCCGTGCCGCCCGCAGCGTCGCCGTGGGATGGATGCCGCGCATGAGCCCTGACGAAGCGCTCCCGACGTCCCGCACCGACCCGCGGGTGTTCGACAGCGACGGGGACGGCAACCCCGGGGTGTCGGTCCGCATCGCGGGCCTCCTCGCGAACGGCACCGTGTATGTGGTGCAGACGCAGCGCAGCGCGCTCTCGGGCGACCAGGCCGCGGACCGCACGCCCCGCGCCGTCAACGACCCTACCGGGTCGCTGCAGCGCACGGTGGGGGCGTCGACGAGCCTCCTCGCGCAGGACATCCCCTCCCGCGTCGACACCGCCGCGTCGAACAACGGCGTGTCCTTCGCGCGACTGACCGCAGGGGCCGACTGCGCCGCCGTCGTCACGCGGCTGTCCACGCTCTTTCCGTAGCGCCACGGTCTGGGGCCCGTCCAAGCCCCCCGCAGCGACCCTCCTCGCGCATCCGCCTTGTGCCGCTCGTGGTCATCGACGGACAATCCCCCGATGCGTCTCCCCCTGCTGCTCCTGGTCGCGACGCTCCTCCCCCTCGCCTGCACGGGCGATCTTCCCGTGGTCGGCGGCAGGCTCCCCGACGCGGCCAGCGACCTCGGTCCCGTGGACGTTCCGGTGGACGGACCCGAGGACGTCGCCCCGGACATTGCGCCCGACATCGCCCCGGACATCGCGCCCGACGTCGCCCCGGACATCGCGCCCGACGTCGCCTCCGACATCGCGCCCGACGTCGCCCCTGACGCCCCCTTCCGCTGCGCGTCGAACACGGACTGCGCGGCGATGGCCATGACGCCGGTCTGCGACACGGCCTCGGGCCGGTGCGTCCGCTGCACCGCCGCCGACGACCGCTGCAGCCCCGACCAGCACTGCGACGTGGCGACCTTCACCTGCGCGCCCGGCTGCCGCGCGGACGATGGGTGCCCGATGGGTCGCCGCTGCGATGTCGCCGCCCGCGCCTGCGTCGAGTGCGTGACGGACACCCACTGCCCCGCCGGCCGCGTGTGCATGGGCAACGCCTGCGTCCCCGGCTGCAACGCGTCGCAGCCCTGCGCGGCGGGCGCCACCTGCTGCACCGCGGCCTGCGTCGACACGCAGTCCAGCGTCGCGCACTGCGGGGCCTGCGGCGCCCGCTGCGACCTCGCCAACGCCACGGCCCGTTGCGCGGCCGGGCGCTGCGCGGTCGACGCCTGCACCGCCCCCTTCGCCGACTGCGACCGCGACCCCGCCAACGGCTGCGAGGCCGACACCCGCACGACCCTCGCCCACTGCGGGATGTGCGGTCGAACGTGCACCGCCGGACCCAACCAGGCCGCCGCGTGTGTGGCGGGGGCCTGCGCCTTCACGTGCAACGCCGGCTTCGCGGACTGCGACGGCATCCCCACCAACGGCTGCGAGGTCGACACGCGCTCGGCGATCGCCCACTGCGGCGCCTGCCGGGCGGCCTGCACCATCGCCAACGGGACGCCCGCGTGCCGCGCCGGCCGATGCGAGGTGGGCGCCTGCGCGACGAGCTTCGCCGACTGCGACCTGAGCGCGGCCAACGGCTGCGAGGCCGACACCCGCACCAGCGCCGCGCACTGCGGGATGTGCGGGCGCTCCTGCGGCGCGGGCGAGGTCTGCGTGGCCGGGGCCTGCACGATCCCGCTGGAGGTCACGGGCTGCGCGCGCGGCGAGGGCGGCACGCTCGCGGGCGCCAACGTGTTCCGTCCGTTCTGCCGCGTGCGGGGGCGCGTCGGGGTGCTGTCGGGCGCCGTCGCGACGGGCACGACCGCGCAGGTTCGTGTGCCCTTCGCCGCGCTGCCGACAGGAGCGCGGGTGGTGCGCGCCTTCCTCTACCGCCAGACCTACGACCGCACCAGCACCTACCTCACGGCCTGGACGCTCCTCAGCAGCAACCTGACGCCGATCACGGACTTCATCGGCACCTCGACGACCAGCGCGGTGCAGGTGGCCCGCGCGGAGTTCACCGACCTCCTCCGCGCCGCCACGCCCGCGGCCGACGGCGTCCGCACGCTCCCCCTCGCCCAGACGCCCGACACCAGCTCCGGCGGATTCGGCTGGTGGATGGTCTACGAGGCCCCCTCGCTCCCCGAGCGGACCGTGGTGATCTACGACGGGATGCACACCGACGTGATGCCGGGCGCTGGCAACTTCACGTTCACGGGCTTCAACGCGAGCGTCACGCCGCCCTCGGCGACCTTCCACGTCTTCGGCGGCGGCGACGACCCCAACGACGCGCCCAGCGTCGCCCGCCTCAACCCCGGGATGGCCGTCACCGTCAACGACGTGACGCACCCGGGCGCGGGCAACTACGCGGGCGTCCAGGTCGAGCCGCTCGACGACCGCATGGCCGCCGGGGCCACCGCGATGCCGGTCGAGTTCACGCTGCGCAACTACTCCGCGGTCTCCTTCGCGATCCTCGAGGTCGCCACCGGCGCGCCCGCGGCGGCCTGCACGCCCGCCTGCCCGTCGGGACAGGCCTGCGAGTCGGGTCGCTGCTTCCCCGCCGAGGGCTGCCGCGCCTCGCTGCGCCGGGGCTTCACGGACACGACGCTCTTCCCCACCATCGCCGCGTGCGGCGCGCGGACCACCTTCGACGCCGCCACCGCCACCTCCGCCAACGTCTGCGCCGACGGCTGGCGTCCCTGCACGCCCGAGGACGTGTCCCGCGTCACCGGGACGGCGCCCGACTTCCTCACGCCGGGCTCCTTCGGCTGGGTCCAGTGGGTCGACACGGCGACCGATCGCTTCGGCAACTTCCCGCTCGCCCGCTGCGGCGGCGTCACCCCGGCCGTCGCCAACCTCCGCGGAACGGCCGGGTGCACCCCCTCGGGCGTCTTCCCCGAGGGCTGGCGCCTCGCCATCGACGCGGGCAACTGGTCGTGGTCGCACACGCGAACGGGCGCCTGCGTCGAGCACGCCATCCACCGCTGCGCCTTCGCCGGTGGCGCGATCCCGCCCGAGCGCGGCCACACGCTCTGCTGCCGCAACCCCTAAGCGCGCGCGTCCATCGCGCGTACGCCGTGCACCGTCGTGAAGTGGACCGGCGCGACCCCGCAGAACGAGAGCGTCGCGGTGCCGAAGCGCCAGTGGATCGTGCGGCGGTTGACGAGCGTGTACCCCCGCGTGTCAGACGCGGGGGGCGCGGCGGCGGTACCGGGCGATGGCGAGGCCCGCGAGCGCAGCGCCGAAGAGGGCCGTCGCGGCGGTGTGATCGGCGCGGGCCGGCGTGGCCGTGCAGGACGCGCCGGCGTCGCGGTCCGTCGTCCACGGGCAGGTGGCGAACTGGCGGCGGTTGAGCTCGCGGCCGAAGTTGTAGGCCCGCAGGCGCACCCCGCCGTCGCTGGCGGCGAGCTCAAGGTCGCGGTCGAGCATGCGGGCGGGGAGGTCGGCGCGAAGGCGGGTGATGCGCGCCTCGGTGAGCGAGCCGAACGCGACGCGCAGGTCTTCGATGGCGAGCGGCCGCGGCGCCCCTCCGTCGCCGGCGTCGCCCCCGTCGCCCGCATCGCCCGCATCGCCCACGTCGCCCGCGTCCACCCGAGGCGGGGGCAGGAAGCCGCCGTCGGCCCCTCGGACGGGCGCGCCGGCCTCAGCGAACGCAGCGGCGGACTCGAGCTCGAGGAAGCTGCGAGGCTCCGACACCCAGGTGAGCCACAGGCGCTCGCCCGCGGCCCGGTTGCGCGCCGTGAACTCGTCGCGGAGCACGTCGCCCGACACGCCCCGCGGGTTGTTCCAGTCGTAGGTGAGCTCGGCGTCGCGGATCTCGCCGTTGGGGAAGTTGGCCGCCTCGATGCGCGACTCGGCCACGACGATGAGCGAGAGCCCCACCCGGTCGGCCACGCCCGCGGCCACCATGCGGAGGGGCAGCCGGGGCTGGTAGCCGTCCACGGTCACGCGCACCGGCACCATGCGCTGCACCCCTTTGCCAGCCCGCAGCCGGAGCGCGACGAAGTCCATGTTGAGCGCGAGGTAGTGGTCGATCACGGGCTCCATCGCGGCGGGGACGACGTAGCCGTTCATCCGGAGCCACTCGCGCAGCCCCATCCCGCTCGCGCCGCGCACGATGGCGACGGCGTAGGGCCCCACCACCTCCTCGCGGAGCACGGTCACGCCGCTGTCCTGGGCGGCGTCCCAGGCCCCGCCCGATGCGGCGTCCGCGAAGAAGCCGTTCTGCGGCGGCGGCTGGCAGTCGGGCGCCAGGCCCGGCGGCGTCGGGTAGGTCAGGCTCGGCGTGGTGGCCTGGTCCATCATGGTCATGAACGCGTCGCTCCCCACCTCGACGCGCGTGCGCTCGGTGTAGCGAATCGGCAGGATCCACGAGAAATCCTCGGCGCTCCCGCTGTATTGGAACTGGTCCCAAAGCGTCGTCTGCCCGCTCGCGAGCGAGAGCACCATGCGGTGGTCGGTGACCACCTGCGGCACCGTGGGCGGGCCGTGAAAGCACCCGCCGCACGCGTCCGCCGCCCCCGACGAGAGCGCCGTCCCCGCGAGGGAGAGGGAGAACAACACCGCGCGAATCAATCTCATGGGCTCGTGAACCTCCGCCCTGGTGCACAGCAAGCTGCGCACCAGGGGCCATGCGCCCGGTTTTCCGTGGCGCCGCTGCGCCACGCTGTGCCAGCGCGCGGAGAGGGGAGGCGCGGGTCCGTCGGTCAGGGCCCCGCGGCCGCGCCCCGAAACGCCGCCACGACCGCGTGCGGGTCGACGCCCGCCGAGGGAGACCCCGCCACGAAGAGGAGCGCGCGCGACATCTGCACCTCCGCCGCGAGGTACGCGCTCACCGCGGGCGCCGTGAGCGTACGCAGCGAGCGCACCCAGGCGCGCTCGGCCTCGCCGGGGTGGTCCTCGGTCCCCTCGGCCTCAGCGAGCGCGAAGGCCCGCTCGCTCGTCGTCGCGAGGCGGCGGCGCTCGCGCCAGACGAGGAGGCTCCGCGCCGCCGCGAGCTCGTCGTCGCGGAGGGCGTCGGTGGCGAGCGACGCGAGGGAGGCCCGGAGTTCTCGCACGCACGGGATCACACGAGCGGCCGGGAGCGTCATCGTCACGTCGAAGGACGACACCCCGTCGGCGTGCTCGCAGCTCGTGTCGAACGCGTAGGTGAGGCCCCCGTCGTCGCGCAGGCGCGTAAAGAGCCGCGAGCCCGCCCGGTACTCGAGGAGCGTACACGCCACGCGGGCCGCCGCGACGCTCCGCGCGTCGGGGGCGCGGAGCGGGAGGCGCGCGCGGACCTCGACGAGCGCGGAGCCCTCGCGCTCGATCATCCAGACGCTCACGTCGTCGGGGTCGAGGCGGAAGGGGCGGCGGGGGGAGAGCCCCGGCGCCGCCCCGCGCCACGGGCCCAGGAGGTGCTCGGCGTAGGCGACCACCGCGGCCACGTCCACCGGGCCGGTGACCACCAGGCTCGACGCCGCGGGGGTGTAGAGCCGCTGGAAGAGCGCGAGCAGCGAACCCGCCGTGGCCCTCCGATCGGTCGCCGCGCCGAGCGCCGCGCGCCGCGGGTCCCACGACCCTTCGTAGCGGAGCGCCTCCCAGGGGAGGAGCGCGGGGAGCGTGGGAGCCTCGCGGACCGCGAGCAGCGGGGCGACGTCCCGCCGGCCGAAGCTCCGTACCGCCACGGCGAGGGAGCCGAGGACGGTCCCCAGCTCCTCGGGGTAGACGGTCGCCCAGAACAGCGACGCGCTCGGGTGCGTCCGGTACGCGAGCGACACGGGGCCGCTCGCGCCGGGGAGCGCCGCGGACGCGGCGGTCGCGCGCTGCGAGAGCGCCTCGGCGAAGGCGCGGGCGGTTCCCTCTGGGACGTCCGGGGCCGCGTAGCCCGCGCGGCGGTTCACCCAGACCACGGCGACCCGATCGGCGGAGGGCATCGGCGAGACGACCACGCGCATCCCGTTGGGGAGCGTCACGCTCTGGACGGCGAGGTCGAGCGGCGGCGCCGTGAGGTCGAGCGGCGGAGGCTCGGGCGGCGGGCGCGCGACGTCCCGCGCGGGAGGGAGCTCGCGCGAGAGGAAGGTGGGGCGTTGCGGGACGACGGTGCGGGCGCAGGCCGCGAGGGAGAGGGCGAGGGCGGCGGCGCGGAGGGCGCTCACGGCGGCTCCACGGCGTCGACGTGGAGCCCGACGAGGGCGACGTCTCGCTGGAATTGAAGGACGAGGCGGCGGGCGGTGAGCCAGCGGCGCGCGAGGTCGCGGACGGTGGCGGGCTCGGCGAGGCGGACGGCGCGGTGGGCGCAGCGGTAGCCGCCGGGGTCGTCGGGCGATGGGGTGGCGACGATGCGCTCGGTGCGGGCGCCGAGCTGCCGCGCCTCGTCGACGAGCGCGTCGCCGATCGTGTCGAAGAGGGAGCGGTCGACGGGGGCGAGCGCTTCGAAGGACTCGCGCGCGGCGGTGAGGGCTGTGTCCATCGCGCGGAGCGTCGCGGCGCGGTCGCCCCCGCCGAGGTCCGCGTTCGCTTCGAAGACGAGGAACACCTGGCGCCCGAGGTGGAGGGTCTCGACGCGCCAGTGGGCCTCCGCGCGCTCGGGCTGGCCGAAGTCGGGCCGCGCGGCCACCGCGCGTCGGAGCGCGGCCGCGAGCAGGACGAGGTCGACGTCGTGGCACGCGTCGACTTCGGGGCCGGGCCACACCAGCACCACCGTCTCGGGGAAGGTCGAGCGCACCCTCACCTCGCGGGTCCGCGCGAGCTCGAGGAGGCCGTCGTCGCGGGGCCGCGGGGGGACGGGGCGCGCGGGGATGTCGGCGAAATAGTGCTCGATCCAGGGGCGGACGCGCGCGGGGTCGAAGCCCCCGGTGACGACGAGGCGCGCGTTGCCGGGGGCGTAACGGTCGCGCACGAGTTCGCGGAGGTGCTCGACGCGGAGGGCGTCGATGGCCGTCGGCGGGCTCCAGGCGCCGTGGCTGCGGTGCGCGGCGGGGAAGGCCGCCCGGAGCGCGAGGCTGCGGAGGCGGGTCCAGCGCGTGGTGACGAGGGCCTCTTCGTGCTGGAGGATGGGGCGCTCGCGGGCGATGGCCGCGTCGTGAATGAAGCGCTCCGCGGCGCGCATGCGCGCTCCCTCCAGCCAGAGGAGCCGCTCCAGGTGCTCGGGCTCCACCTCGCTCTCGTAGACGGTCCGGTCGCTGTACGTGGTGCCGCCGGCGCCACCCGCCATGAAGGCCGCGATCGAGGGGCCGATGGCGGGGACGTCTGGCGCCTCACGAAACAGCAGGTGCTCGACGGCGTGGGCGGTCTCCCGGTGCCCGTCGGGCCCGTCGCCGTCGCCCACGCGGTACTCCACGGCCACCCGGACGCGCGGGTCGAGGGGCCACGGGGCGAGCACCACCTCCAGCCCGTTGGCGAGGTGCGTGCGCTCCAGCGGGAACACCATCGGCCCCGGCGGCGGCGGCGGCGGGCGCTGCGTGCGCGCGTCGCGGCGCGCGGCCTCCCAGTCGCGGAGGACGTCCCGCGAGAGCGCCGGGCGCCGCGCTGGCGGGTCGGCGCGGACCGGGAGGTGGAGGCAGAGGAGCCCCAGGGTCACCGCGTTCCAGAGCCGCCGCGCGCGCATGGTCAGCGAGAGACTACCAGAAGGCGCCGACGGTTCTCCGCGCCGGGGATTTCCCTCAGGGCAAGCGCACCAAATTGGGCTTGATTTCTTGCGCATTGCGCGCTTCCCGCGCTGGGGTTGGTCGCTGTCGCTCCCGCACCCCAGGCTACGGAAGGCAGCGCCCTCCGGGCTTCCAGAAAGACTTCCGCAGCCTTCTCCACGAGCACTCCGCGCGCGTCGGCGCACCACGCACAAGGTTGCCGATACTCCGTCGCTCTGGAAGCCCGGAGGGCGCCGCCTTCCGTAGCCTGGGGTGCGGGAGCGACAGCGACCAACCCCAGTGCAAGAGCTTGAATCCAAGCGATTTTGATGCGCTTGCCCTGGATTTCCCTGGAGCTACGCCTTCGCGGGCGTCAGGGCCCTTCGACGGACAGCACGCAGGCCCCCGCGACGTTCGTCACGAACACGCGCCCGCCCGGGAGCACCTGCACGTCGCGAGCAGGGCCGTCCGGCCACCACCGCGCCACGCCCTGCCCGCTGGCGACGTCGATCACCTCCAGGGGCGCGCGCGGCAGCATCGCGGCCCACCACCCACCCTCCAGCGGCCCCGAGAAGCCGCAGTTCAGCGAGGGCCAGCGGCCGAGGCAGCGCCCCGCGTCGAGGTCCCACAGCGCGTGGTGCCAGTGGCCGTCGACGGTGACGGCGTGGCGCCCGTCCGCGTGCGCGAGGACGTGCAGGAGGCCCGCGGACTCCGCGGTGAAGTTCGCCACCACCTTGCCCGCGGCGAGGTCGATGACGTGGAGCGATTTCTTGTCGATGCCGAGGACGCGCACGCCGTCGGGGTGGGGCGCGAGGCACAGCAGCGCCGCGCCCGTCTTCACCCGCCCGAGCACCTCGCCCGTGACGGTCGACCAGCGCACCACCGCGCGGCCGACGATCGACACCGCCTCGTCACGGCCCGGCAGCGCGCGCGTCGATCGGGGTACCCCCACGAGGCCCGTGAGGGCGAGCGTCGGCGGCGCGTCACCCTCCTGCGCGAACACCCGCACCGCGCCCCCCACCTCCACGCTCACCACGCGCCCG
>JBILLV010000349.1:0-9373 GCA_044375895.1 Polyangiales bacterium
CCGTGGTTTCGCGACGCCTGCTGCCTAGAATCAACCCATCATCCGATGGGCACCATGACCTTCGCTTCTTCGCCGCGCGGCCCCGCCCAGGCGCTCGTCACCGCGCTGATCGCGACGCTCTCCTGCGCGGGCGAGGAGCCCGCCGCGCCCGCCACGGGGCTCGTCCGCGTGCCGCTCACCGAAGGCACCTGCCAGATCGCGGACGCGACGATGGCGCCGGACTCGCTGCGCCGCGTGGCGTGTGCGGCGGACTTCAACGCGCTGGCGTCGGCGCCGCTCGACGTGACGCTGCCGGGCGCTCGTTCGGTGAAGGTGGTGTACGACCGCACCAACGGCGCGCTGTACTTCCAAAACAGCGTTCGCTTCCAGATTCACTATCGCTTCGTGTCGACGCACCTGTCGGGCAACGGGATGCCGCTGGTGCCGACGCTCGCGGAGTTCAACACGCGGGAGTACTTCCAGCCCGACCGGCGCTTCATCCTCGGCGCGGTGACGCACTACGAGGGTCCGGGCGCGTGGTCGCTGGAGCTTTCGCCCTACGACACGGCCTCGGCCGCGATGGTCACGACGCTCTACGACGCGGTGAAATCCTCGGGCTTCTTCGGCCCGGCGCTGGCATTCCACCCCACGTCGGATGCGATCGCGACGGTGGCCCGGGCGCTCCCCGCGAGCGTGCGGGTGGTGACCACCGACCAGCTCTACGCGAGCATCGACTACCAGCCCCTCACGCTGGGCACGGCCATCGGGCGGCTGCGCTTCGTCACCGCGGCCTCGCTCGCGTCGACCTTCCTCTCGTACGAAGACATCGTGGTGCTCGACGAGGCGCCCAACGACATCTCGGTGGTGCAGGGCCTCATCACGCAGACCTTCCAGACGCCCCTCTCGCACGTCAACGTCCTCTCGCAGAACCGCCACACCCCCAACCTGGGCCTCCGCGGCGCGATGACCAACCCGCGGCTCCGCGCGCTGGAGGGCCGCGTCGTCGAGCTCGTCGCGGGGGCGAGCGCGTGGAGCGTGCGCGAGGTGACCACCGCGGAGGCCGAGGCGTTCTGGACGGCGCGCCGCCCGACGCCCGTCACGCTCCCGGCGCTCGACCTCACGACGCGCACGGTGCCCAACATCGAGGACGTGACCCCGGAGCCCTCCGGGACGCAGACGCTCCGCGACACGATCCGCGAGTCGGTGCGGGCCTTCGGCGGCAAGGCCGCGCAGTACTCGGTGCTCGCGCGCACCCCGGGGGTGCCGGTGCGCGCGGCCTTCGCCATCCCGGTGTACTTCTATCACCTGTTCATGCAGCAGAACGGGCTGTGGGATCGGCTCACCACGCTGCTCGCCGACACGCGCTTCCGCAGCGACCAGGCCTACCGCGCGGCGCAGCTCCAGGACTTCCGCGACCGCATCCTCTCGGGCCGCGTCGACGACGGCTTCCAGACGCTCCTCCGCGAGCGCATCCAGGCGCGCTTCCCGGGCTCGACGGCCGCGCTGCGCTTCCGCACGAGCACCAACAGCGAAGACCTGGAGGGCTTCCCCTGCGCGGGCTGCTACGAGTCGCACTCGGGCAACCCCGCTCGCTGGAGCGAGGTGCTCGACGCCATCCGCCAGACGTACGCGAGCACCTGGCTCTACCGCACCTTCGAAGAGCGCAGCTACTACGGCGTCGACCACCGCTCGGTGGGCATGGCCCTGCTCGTCCACCCCAACTTCCCGACGGAGGCGGCCAACGGGGTCGCGACGACGTCCAACCCCTTCGACGCCGCGGGGATCGACCCGGCCCTCTACGTCAACGTGCAGTTTGGCGGCGACGCGGAGGTGGTGCATCCCCCGCCCGGCGTCCAGAGCGACCAGTTTCTGCTGTACTTCAGCCAGCCCAACCAGCCGGTGACGTACCTCGCCCGCTCGTCGCTGGTGCCGGCCGGGCGCACGGTGCTCACGCCCGCGCAGGTGCGGGAGCTCGGCCTGGCGCTCACGGCCATCCACCAGCGCTTCTCCTCGGCGTACGGGCCCGCGGCGGGCAACACGGGCTGGTACGCGATGGACGTGGAGTTCAAGTTCGACGCCGACGGCACCTGGGGGACGCCGCACCTCGTCGTGAAGCAGGCGCGCCCGTACCCCGGTCGAGGGCAGCAATGAGCGACCTCCTCCGCCACCGACTCCTCCTCGGGGTGCTCGCGCTCGCGTCGCTGACGGCGACGCGCGAAGCCCGCGCCAACGCGGAGACATGGGAACTCTGGACCGACCTCGGCGTGCGCGTCGTCCCGGCCCGCCGGCTCCGCCTCACCTTCACCCAGAGCACGCGCTTCTCCACGATCTACGGGCTGCGACGCATCGTCCCCGAGCTGGAGGCGGACTACCGGGTGGTGGGGCCGCTGCGCCTCGGCCTCGGGTACCGCTACCTCTGGCGCCAGAACGCCATCGGTGAAGTGGAGGACGGGCACCTGATTCACGGCGACGCGATGGTGCAGCTCGAGTGGCGGCGCTTCGACTTCGAACTGCGCTCACGCGTGCAGTGGCGCGGCGTCAACGAGCGCAACTCGGGCGAGCCCTACGACGACACCCGCAACCTCTGGCGCAACCGCATCAACGTGGAGTGGAACGGCCCTGGCCCCTTCGGCCTGAACGCCTTCGCCGAGCACTGGACGCGCTTCGACGACTCCTTCCGCCACGACCGCGTGCGCGTCGGCGCGGGCGCGTCGGTCGCGGTCGCCCACTGGCGCTTCCAGCTCTACTACATGCGCGACATGCCCGACTTCATCGACAACCCCAACGTCAACATGGTGGGCGTGAGCGCGCGCCTCAACCTCGACCTCGTACGCCGATGATGCACCGACGCGCGCCCCGCCTGATTCGTCTCCTCCTCGCGCCGCCCTTCCTCGCGGCGATCGCCCTCGCCCTCTGCCCGCGCGAGGCTGCGGCGCAGGGGCGCCGGTGGTCGTTCTCCGCGGAGGTGGGCGGCGGCACCATGCTCCACGACTTCGACCACACGAGCCTCAACCTCTCGACCCCCACGCTGTCGGTGTCGCCGCGCATCGGCTTCCGTGTGATCGGTCCGCTCGTCGTGCAGGTGAGCGGGCTCTACGGGCAGTTCTTCCGGCAGTACCGCGCGATCCCGCTGGTGGGGGCGACGGCGGGCGTGCGCGTCGAGCCTGCCGTGGGCACCGTCGGACGCGTGTGGGTCGACGCCAACGCCGGTGTCTACCTCCCCGGCTCGGTCGCGCGACCGGGCTTCGACGTGGGGGCGGGCTTCGCGTTCACCCTCACCCCGTCGCTGTCGATCGGCCCGTACGTCCGCTTCGCGCATGTCTGGGAGGGGCGCCAGGGCCGCGCCACGCTCGACCTCCCCTACAGCCCCACCGCGGGGCAAGACACCGACAGCATCCACTGGTGGACGGCGGGCGTGTGGCTCACCGTGAACCTCGCGCCGCATCCGCACCCCGCGCCTGCCCCACCCCCGACCGAGGGAGTTACCCGCCCATGAGACCCCGCGCTCTGCTCACGCTCCTCGCGCCCATCGCGGCCCTGATGTCCTGCGCCGCCGACGACCCCATCGCCGCGCAGCTTGTCATCAACGAGATCGGCGCCACGGGGAATGACTTCGTGGAGTTCTACAACACGAGCGCCGGGCCCCTCGACGTGTCGGGCTACGGCGCCTGCGACAGCCGTACGGATGGCCTCCCCAGGCTCAGCCGCGTGGTGCGCTTCGCCCCGGGGACGACCGTGCCCTCGCACGGCTACCTCGTGGTGCTGTTCGAGGGCGAGTGCCCCGCGGCGTCGAGCGCGTACGTCTGCGTTCGGCAACCCATCACCCTCGGCGGCGGCGTCTCGCAGAGCAACGGCGAGACGCTCCACCTCGTCAACCCCGACAACGAGTCCGTCGCCGCCGCGCGCTATCCCGCCCAGGGAGCCGCTTCGGGCTGGACGTACGGGCGCTTCCCCGACGGCACCGGCTCGCTCGGCGTCACGCGGCGCACGCCAGGCTCCACCAACATGCAATGACGGCGCAGCGGCGGACCGCGCGGCGCACCGCCGCCACCCTTTACCGTCGCTCGTCGCAGAAGGCCCGGAGGTCGCGCGGCAGGGGGGCGCTGAGGGTCGTCTCGGCGCCGGTCGCCGGGTGCGCGAAGGTGATGGCGTGCGCGTGGAGTGCGTGGCGCGGCAGCATCAAGAGCGCTTCGGTCTCGGCGTCGGGCGGCGCGTCGAGGCAGCGGAGAAACACGTCGTCCCCGTGCGCATAGAGCTTGTCGCCCACGAGGGGGTGGCCCACGTGCGCGAGGTGGACACGAATCTGGTGCTGCCGCCCAGTCTCGGGGTGCGCCGCCACGAGGGTGTACCCGCGCAGCCGCTCGACGACTTCGACGCGCGTGACGGAGGCCAGGCCGCCCTTCGCCTCGGGACGGACGCACATCTTCACGTTGACGTCCCCGCCCTCCAGGCACATCGGCGCGTCGACGGTGAATCGCTCGTCGGCCACCTCCCCGTGCACGACGGCGAGGTAGGTCTTGTGGATCTCCCGCTCGGCGAAGGCCATCTTGAGCGAGCGCTCGGCGGCGGGCGTGCGGGCGGCGAGGAGCACCCCGGAGGTCTCGCGGTCGAGCCGGTGGGCGAGCACCACGCGCTCGCCCGGGAAGCGCTCGGAGAGGACGGCCGTGAGGGTGTTCTTGTGGTAGCGCGCGGTGGGGTGGACGGGGAGACCGGCGGGCTTGTCCACCGCGACCACGTGGTCGTCGGCGAAGACCACCGTGATGTCGCGCGGCGCGTCGGGCTCGTCCCAGCGCGGGCGAAACACGATGATCACCTCGCCCGCGCGGACTCGATGGGAGGGCCGAAGCTGGCGGCCCGTGGGGTCGAAGGCCCAGTCTTCGACGATGCGCTGCGCGCGGGTGCGCGTGAGGCGCGGGAGCTCGAGGGAGAGCCAGCGGTCGAGGCGGTGGCCGGACTGCTCGGGGCGCACCGCGAAGGCCGTGAGGAGCGCGTCGTCGGGCACCCCCTCGGGGCGCGCGAAGCCATCGGGGACGAGGGAGGGGCGACGCGCTTCGGGTTCGGGGTTCGGTCGCCGCGGGGTCATTGGGGGGACGACGCGATGACACGGAGGATGGGGCGGTGTCCACCCCCGGCGTCGCCAGAGATCGCGTATGGTGGCCGCTCCCCGTTCCCCGGAAGTGACGCTCACGCATCGTGTCCATTCCCCTCGCCATCGCCCTTTTCGTCGTCGGCGTCCTCGTGTCGTCGGTCGGCGCGAGCCTCTTTCTCCGCGGCGCCGTCGACCTCGCCCGCGGGCTCCGCATCCGCTCGCAGGTGGTCGACGCGACCGTCGCCGCCTTCGCCGCCGCGATGCCCGCCGTCGCCGTCGCGATCACCGCCGCGTACCGCAAGCAGCCCGAGCTCGGCGTCGGCGACGCGCTCGGGAGCAACGTCGTTCTGATGGGCCTCGTCTTCGGCCTCGCCCTGCTCCGCGCGCCGCAGACCGTGGTGGCGCGGGAAGGGCGGCGCGAGCGCTTCGTGGCCTTCGCCGCGCTGCTCGCGACGGCGGCCTTCGTCGTCGACGGTCGGATCTCGCGGGTGGAGGCCGGGGCGCTCGTGGCGGGCTTCGTGGTCTGGCTCGCGATGGCCGTCGGTGGGGTGCGCCGCCCGGAAGAAGAGGCTCCCATCGAGGAGACGGTGCAGCCGCTGATGGTGGGGTTCTCGCTGCTGGGCGGAGTCGCCGCGCTGGTGGGTGCGGGTCACCTCATCGTGGCGGGAGCGCGCGGCGTCGGCGGCGCGCTGGGCCTCTCCGCCTTCGTCACGGGCGCGTCCCTGGTGGCGCTCGGCACGGCCGTCCCGAGCCTTGTCACGGCGGCGATCGCGGCGCGGCGCGGGCTCGACGACGTGGGGGTGGGCGCGGTGCTCGGGAGCAACCTCTTCCACGGGCTCTTCGTGGTGGGTGTGTCGGCGGCGATCCAACCCGCGCGACTCGCCTGGCGCGAGGTCGCCGTGAGCCTCGCGTTCGGCGTCCTGACGCTCGGCCTCGCGATTCCGGGCGCGGACGGCGTGCTCACGCGGCGGCGCGGCGGGGCGCTCGTGCTGTGCTGCGTGGCCTATCTCGCGATGGTGTTGGCGACGGGCTACGGCTGACCCCGAAGGCGCCGCCCCTACGCCGCGACCGACGACGCGCGGGCCGTGTCGTTGGCGGCCATCACCAGAACGAAGCCCCGCTCGGCGCAGTAGCGCTCGGCGGTGAGGACGGCGAGCTCGGCGCCGCGCGCGTCGGTGGCGCTGCATTCGAAGTACACCCGCCCCGTGCGCACCGAGCGCACCGCCACCGTGCGTTGGCGTCCGTGGGCGGCCATGAGGAGCTTCACCATCGTCGCGCGGGGGGTGGAGGGGCGGCGTTTGCGGCTGCGGGGCTTGGGGAGAGCGGTGCGTGCCATGCTCCCGTTGTACCGGAATCTGGAGCTCCGCGCCGACGCCCGCGGTCAGGGTATGTCCGTCGCGGAGGGCCTGTCGGCAGGGCGTTTGGCGGCGCTCAATCGCGCCAGGGGAAGAGGGTCGCTCGCACCGCGGCGACGTCTTCGTCGAAGTGCGCGGCGACCGCCCCCATCACCAACGGAACCACCCTCCCCCGCGCGGGCGACGCGAGCGAGCGGGCGAAGGCGTCGTCCACCGCCACGCCGCTCTCCGCGGTGAGCCGTGCGGCGAGGGAGGCGGGCTCGTCGACGGCGAGGCGCGCGTCCCGCTTCGCGCGGAGCGTGGCGGCGAGGAGGGCGTGCCAGGCGATCACGCGGCTCATCCACGGGGCGACCGCGGCAGGGTCGTGGCAGGCCCGCGCGGTCGCGTCGGTGCGGGCGCGGAGGAGGTCCATCGGGAGCCGGTCGATCTCGTGGAGGGCGCCGGGAAACTCCTCGGCCAGCGCGCGGAGCGTGGCGTTGGAGGCGACCCCTTCGCCCCGGTCGTGGGCCTCGCGGAGCGCGAGCATCGTGGCGTACTTGCGCGCGAGGGCTTCGCGTCGCGACGGCGTCACGCCGCCGGGCCGGTGAACAGCGGGAGTCGACGGACGCGCTTCACCCCGCGCTCGGGGGCCGCCGCGGTCGTCGCCTCCAGGCGCTCGCGGACGGCCTCGGCGGCGGCGTGCACGCGCCCGTACGTCCAGCCGATGAAGGTCTCGTTGCGCTCTTCGAGGAGCTGGAGCCCGATGGCGTCGGCGACCCGCGCGCTGGCCTGCTCGTACCAGCACTGGGTGCCGCCGGGGAGGTGGGTGGTGCCGGTCTCCGCGAGGTTGGCGCACTGACACGACGCGCCGCAGCGCCACTTCTCCGCGCACGACTCGCAGGCCGGGTCGGCCGGGCCACGGAGCATCCCGCCGACGCGCGCCGGGTCGACGCCGCTGGCGAGGGTGCCGATGACGAGCTTGGGGTCGCGGTCTTCACCCACCTGACGGGCGCAGCCGTAGAGGTTGCCCGAGGGCGCGACTGCCACCTCGTGGACGCCCGAGCCGCAGCTGTCGCACGACGCGAGACCCCCTTTGGCGGCGGCGAGGAGCTTGTTGTCGAAGGTGGGCATCGCGACGGGCGCCCCGCGGCGCATGCAGTCGGCGTAGACCTCGGCGGCGTCGCGGAGGCCCTGCTCCCACTGGGCGAGGGCCGCGTCGCTCCAGGTCTCTTCGAAGCAGGGGTTGAAGATGACGTTGCGGGCGCCGAGGTCGACGAGGGTGCGGGCGGTGTCGCCGAGGTACTGAACGTTCTGCGGGGCGACGACGGCGATGATCTCCAGCGCGTGGCCCGCGTCGAGGAGGTTGCGCGCGCCGGCCATCACGTCGTCGAAGCTCGATCGGCCGCCGCGCTGGGGCCGGGTGGCCTCGTGGGCCGCGCGGCCGCCGTCGAGGGAGAGCGTCACGTCGACGCCGAGCTCCTTCAGCTTCACCGCGCGCTCGCGGGTGACGAGCGTGCCGTTGGTGGTGACGGCGAGACGGAGGCGACGGTTCTCGCGGGCGGCGCGCTCCTTCGCGTACAGCGACACGCGCACGAGCATGTCCCAGCAGATGAGCGGCTCGCCGCCGAAGAAGCCCACGTCCACGGGGGTCTCGTCGACGTCGGCCCAGGGGACGCGCGGGCGGTGCTCGGCGAACGCGAGGTCGACCGAGCGCTGCGCCGTCTCCCAGTCCATCTCGCTGCGGAACTTCTCACCCGTGTAGCAGTAGGAGCACGCGAGGTTGCATTCGTGCGTGAGGACGAGGGTCACATGCATGGCGTCACCGTGGGGCTAGAGACGCGTTGAGGGTCTCACGCCTTGGCGGACTTGTGGGGGATGTGGAAGGGAGAACTACTTGACGAGGCGGAGGTAGGGCGGGCGCTCGCGCGGGGACTTGTGCCCGCTCGACTGGCTCTCGGCGTTGTCCTTCGGGGGAATCGAGCCGCTCTCGTTGGCCCGCGAGGACTTCGACGACGAGGGCGACGACACCTCTCGGAGGGCAGGCGGCGGCGGGAAGGACGTCGGCCGCGAGGTCGGGGCGGGCCGCGCCGCCTTCTCGTCGGGCGAAGGCACCACCGAGATCTTGGGGCGGGCGGGCTTGCCGCGGGCCTGGCGGGTGGTCGGGGGCTGACGGCGCACCGGGGAGGCCTCGGGGACGAGCTCCATCGGCAGCTCGGAGGGCCACACGGTGACCTCGCCGTTCTCCGCGACGAGGGCGTACACCGCCGACCAGGGGAGCGTGCAGTGGAAGGGCGTGCGGTTGAACGAGAGCGTGCACGACACGCCGAACTCGTCGATCTCCAGGTCGGGGATCGGGATCGCGAAGTTGCGACCGAGCTGGAGCACGAGCTGCGGCTTGTGGCTCAGCCAGTCGGGGACGATCACGCTCTCCCGGCGGGGGTCGAGGTGGACGAACACGCTGCCGCGGTCGAGCAGCTTCAGGAGCTGCTCCTTCTTGGAGGGAGGATCACCAGCCATGGAACCTTCCGTATCACCGTTCTGCACGCGCTGCACGGCTGCACCTGGAGGGTCGGAATTCGTGACATCCGAACTCCGCTCACCGACCGCCACACAACGCGACGCTGCTCTCCATCAATACTGAACGAACGTCCCGTACTATACAGCCCCTCGCGCGGCGCTCACCAGCCCATTCTCGCGCGTCGCCGTGGCTGTTCAGCGGGTGGTGTCGATCTTTGCGACGCGCTCGGCGTGGCGCCCGCCTTCGAACGCCGTCGCGACGAAGGCCTCCACGATCTCCTCCGCGAGCCCGGGGCCCACCACCCGCGCGCCGAGCGCCAGCACGTTAGCGTCGTTGTGCGCGCGGCTCATCTTCGCGGTGTAGCTGTCGCCGCAGAGCGCGCAGCGCACCCCCGCGTGGCGGTTGGCCGCGATGGAGATGCCCACGCCGCTCCCGCACACCAGGACGCCCCGC
>JBILLV010000350.1:0-9338 GCA_044375895.1 Polyangiales bacterium
CCGACGAGTCACCCGCGCGACCAGGGTCGTCGGGGGAGGGGAAGTAGGGGGCGAGCGGCGCGTCGCGGAAGTCCGGTCCGCCGGGGCCGCCGCGGAGCCCGCTGTACTCACGCCAGGACGTGAGCGGCGTCACCGAGGAGTCGACCGTGTACCCCAGGCGTTGCAGCTCGACGAGCGTGCGCCCGTCGAAGCCGAAGCGCCCCGCGCGGTAGCTCGTGGGGGCGCGGCCGATGCGCCCGCCGATCTCGTGGGTGAGCGCTTCGAGCTTGTCGCGCAGCACCTCGTGCGGGAGCTCCGAAGGGAACGCGTTGTCGTCGTCGTGCGGGCCGAAGGGAGGCGTCGTCCAGGGGTGGAGGTGCGTGCCGACCTCGGCGCGACCGGCCTCGGTCCACCCGCGGAGCGCGGACATCGCCTCGTCGTCCGTGGCCACCGACCAAGTGACGACGTACGTGGGGGCCACGCCGTAGCGGTCACACAGAGACTGGAAGCGTGGCAGCGCGCGGAGGTTGCGCACCGGAGGAACGCGACGGTGGTGCGTCCACTCGTTGTCGCCTTCGGTGTCCACCACGAAGAGAAAGATTGGTCGGTCGTTCCTGACACCCATCGGGACGGGTGCGGTCCTAACACGGTCCGATGGTTCTTCGTACCGGGCGGCACTGCCGCGCGGTCAGAAATGTGTCCAGCGGTCAGCGCGGGCCGAATCAGCGAACGGCGACACCCTCAGCGTCGAGGCGCGCACGAACACCAGCCTCCGCGCGGATCCAGTCCTCGAAGGCCGACCCGTTGCGAAAGCCCCGGTGCTCGGCCAGGAGCCACGCCTCACGCCGAACCGCCATGTCGAATTCAGAGCGGCTGATGGTGTACGGCGTCACCGCAGGCATCACGGAGGGCGTCGCGAGGGGAGCGAAATCGGGAGCGACCTCAGACACGGCCTCGAGGGTCGTCTCCACGACGTTCTCCACCACGGTCTCCACGACGTTCTCCACCACGGTCTCGGCGGGCGTCGTCGGGAGCGTCTCGGCGAGCGTCGGCGCGAGGTCCTGGGCCCCCGTGGTGCGGCGCGGCGAGGTGGTCTTCTTGCGGGCGCTGGGGACGGTCTTCGGGGTGTTCTTGACGGCGTTCTTGCGGCTCATCTGGGTACTCTCTCTTCGCGTGAGGAGGACGGCGTCGATGGGACGCTCGTTCTGTCACCTCGCCGCGTAGCGCGGGGAAAACCACGTTTCGAAAAGCCCCGTCAAGTTTTCGACAAGAACGTCCGGGCGGCGGTCAGGGGCGGGCGTAGAGCACGCGGTGGTTGGCCGCGTCGACGATCGCAACGCCGTCGCGATACCGCGCCACGCCGCGGGGGAGCGCGAGCTGTGTCGTCGCGCCAGCGCCGATCCCGACGCCCACGCGACCGTCACCCACGAGGGTCGTGACCTCTCGGTCGCCGACCAGCGCGACGCTCCGCACACGGTGGTTGTTCGCGTCGCCGACGATGAGCCGATCGCCGATCGCCGCGAGGCCATCGCCGGGGCGAAAGCGCGCCCGCTCCCCACGGCCTTCAATGAAGTCGAAATCGAAGGGTGACCCCGCGACGACCGCGCGCCCTTCGACCGCCACGCGGAGCGTCCCATCGTTGCAGAGCACGTACACCCGACCGTCGGCGGCGACGGCCACGGCGAGCGGGTCGTTGAGGTCGCGAACCACCGTGGTGACGCCCGCCGCGGTGATGCGACGGACCGCGCCAGCGCCCGTGTCGGCGACGTAGAGCGACCCATCGGGCGCCACCGCGAGGCCCCGCGGGCTGGCGAACGTCGCCCTGAGGCGCGTCCCGTCCGAGCGACCCCAGTCGCCCGAGCCCGCCCAGGTGCTCACGACCCCCGCGGGCGTGATGGCGCGGATGCGGAGGTTGCCCGTGTCGCTCACATACACCGTGCCGTCGGCGGCGACGGCGATGCCCGAGGGCCGATCGAAGCACGCGGCGTCGCCCGCCCCGTCGCGGAAGCGCTCGCTGCGGGCCGCTCCGTCGGGGCCGCAGCCCGCGAGGGTGCTCACCCGCCCCATCGCGTCGATGGCGCGCACGCGGTGGTTGCGCTGGTCGGTGACGTAGAGCACCCCCGCGGGGCTCGCAGCGACTCCGGCGGGCGCGTCGAAGCGCGCGGTGGCTGCGGGGCCGTCGAGGTAGCCCGCGACGCCGCTGCCCGCGACGCGCTCCACCGCCGACGCTGTCCCCGGGCGATCGACCGGCGCTGGCGGCGGAACCTCCGTCGGACGCGTCACCGCGAGGCCGGCGCGGGCGAGGACGTTCTCCGTCATCCGCTGGATGCGCGCGTCGATCACGCCGGGCCGAGCGAGCCCTTGCGCCCAGCTGAGCGTGCCCGCGGCGAACACCACGCTCTGCGCGGTGGGTTGATACACGGTGGCGTGGGCGACGCCGACGAAGCCCTCGACGTCGAGCCCCGGTGACTCGGCGACGATCGCGATCCCCGCGGGCGTGCGGCCGTTGTCGATCACCCGGTCCCACTCCGAGCCCACCACGAAGCCGAGCGTGTCGCCGCGCGCGACGCCGGTCCCCTCGTAGATCCAGTGCTCGGGGTCGGTTACCACCAGCGGGAGGCGCGCGCCGCCCGACCACTGCGAGGAGATCACGCCGAGGAGCTCGTTCTCCGGGCGCGACAGGGGCGGAAGAGCGAAGCGCGTCGTCTGGAGGCTCGTGCCGCGCTCGGGGTCAAACCGGGCGGCGTCGAACTTGTAACAGATCATCGAGCGACGCTCGCCGCCCGCCGTGCTCGGGGCGTAGCGCACGTGGTAGACGCCGGTGTCGGCGCTGAAGAAGCCGAGCGAGAGGCCGCGGTCGCGCGCCCGCTCCAACGCGTCGCGCTCCCCCATCGTCCAGTACTCGTCGTGCCCCACGGTGATGAACATCCGTCCGCCGAGCGCGGCGTCGGGCGAGCGGTCGACGTCGACGTTGGTGACGTACGCGACGTCGTACCCGCGCGACTCCAGCCACCGCGCCATGTACGCCTCCCAGAACAGCAGCTGCCCCGCGCCGTGCGTCCCGCAGCAGTCGCTCCCGGTGTACGGGCGATCGAAGCTCACGCGGTAGGCGTGCTCGCCGGTGAACGCTCCCTTCGTGTCGTTGACGTAGAGGCTCGCGCCGCCCCAGTCGTTGTAGGCCTGCCAGGTGTTCACGCTCGCTTGAAACACCAGCGGCGCGCGCGGCGTCGCCTCGCGGATCACCATCGGCACGTACGACTCCCACCCGTCGTCGCGCACGAGCTTCAGGAGGTACGCGCCCGTCACCCACGACCCATCGGGCGTCACGGTGAACGCGCTCTCCCACGCGCACTCCACCATCCCCGTCCGCGCGTCGACCGGGCACGTCGGCTGCGGCGCCACGGGCCGGGCACCGCCGCGCGCGACGAGGCGTCCACCCGTGCCGCCGTAGTGACCCACCCGCCAGGCCTCCCAGGCGACGGTGTGGGCGGCGTCGACGTTCACCCGCACTTCGAAGGGCTCGCCGGGGGCCGCCGACGTCGTCGACGCGTAGCCCTCCACTTCGTGGTTCTCGGCCGGTCGCAGGAGCCGCCAGCCCTCGGAGCCGGCCCGTCGGTTCTCGACCACGATCGGGTTGGCGGGCTCGGTGACTTCCACCATCGCGACAGCGTCCGCGGGCACCTTTGAGTCCGCCGTCGCAACATCGTCGGTCGCGTCATCGACCGAGTCGGCAGCAACCGTGGCGTCGCGCGGCGGCCGCGGAACGTCGTCTTCACACGCGCTGACAGCGAGGCTCGATGCGACGAAGAGACCGAGCCAGTGGGGGGAGAGGGGGCGCACGGGGGCGCGGAGGATGAGGGAGCGGCGCCAGAGCGGTCGCTAAAATCGCAAAGTCGGTCGCGGTATCGACGTCGCGGGCCATCCGTGGCCTCCGCGGGGCGCGGTACCCACCACCGAGGGGCCCCTACCCCCCGACGTCGTACAACGCCCCGTCGGTGCCGCGGCCCGGCCACGCCTGGAGGTCGCGACCGCTCGCCGGGAGGGCAGCGCACACGAGGCCGTTCACCATCGCGTCGAGCTCGACGAAGCAGCCCGGTGGCGTGAGCTCCGAGCGCAGGCGGACGAGCGTGTGGCGTTCGCGCGAGAGCATCGTGGCGAGCCGGTCGAAGAGGGCCGTCCCTTCGCGCTCCAGCGTCACGATCGTAAACGGCCGCTCGCACACGTACTGCCACGGGCCGTGCGCAAACTGGAGCACGTCCCAGCTCGGCGGGTCGCAGCTCGCCACCGTCTCCAGCCATTTCCAGCGGAGCGCGTGGGCCACCGGCGCGGTGGCCTCCTCCGTCACAAACGCGACCTCGCCCGTCACCGCGGGCCACGTCGCCGCGCACACCGCGTCGAGCCGGGCAGGGAGCGCGTCGAGGCCGAAGTACGACGGGGCGTCGTCGAGCCCCATCAGCGCGTCGACGAAGCGAGCCGCCGCCACCATCGCCGCGGCAGGACCCTGCACGCGGGCGAGGAGGTCGGCCTCGTCGTCGGGGGGATGCGTCACCACCACGGCGTCGCTGCGGGCCGCCACCGCGGGGTGACGCGGCGAGGCCGTGATCACCACCGTGGCCTCGGCCCAGTCATCCCGCGAGAGCGCCAGACGCGCGTTGGGACACACCCCCTGCGACAGCACCACCAGGCCGTCCCAGTGCGGCCCCGGCGCGACCGCGAAGTACGACAGCGGAACAAACACAGCGTCCTTCTGCGCGTACCGTCGGAGCAGCCACACGAGCGCGCGACCGACGCCCTCGGAGGCGCCCGTCGCGGTGACGGCCCAGCGCTCCACCCGACGGAAGCGCGGCGGCAGCGTGGGGAGCGGCGCGTCGAGCGCCTCCCGCACCGTGGCGGGGACGGCGGCGCAGCGGGCGGCGAAGCGGGCGTGGCTGTCGGCGGCGGTCACGGCGCGGCTCCGGCGTCGCGCGCGGCGTCGGGGTCGTGCTTGTGCGATTGCATCACGCGGAAGTACGCGAGGAGGCCGTCGAGCTCGGCGTCGGTGAGGTGAGGGTGCGGGGGCATGGCGCCGTAGCGGAAGGTGAGCGGGTTGCGGATGTACGCGCGGATCTGCGCCTCGGGACGATACTCCACCACGCTCTGCGGGACGTTGAGCTCGGGGCCGACGCGACCTCCCTCGCGGTTGATGGCGTGGCACCGCACACACTCGCGACCGAACACCCCGAAGCCCACGCGGGCGGGCGACCCCTCGGGCTCACCCGTCGGCACCGTGTGGGGAAAGACGTCTTCGAAGCGGGCGACCTCGATGGTGGCGAGCTGCCACGGGCGCGGGTGCGTCTCCAGCGTGGTCTGGGCGGCGCCGCTCCACACGAGGTACACGGGGGCGGGGTTGGCGCGCTGAGGGCCGATGGGTTCCCAGGCGGGGTGTTCGAGGTCGCGGACGGCGAGGTACGAGCCCCCTTCGAGCAGGCGCTCGCCCGCGATGGGGACGGTGTAGCCGTCGCGCGCCCGCAGCACGAACTGACGCGTCGCCAGCGGGGCCGTCACCTCGCCCGCGAAGCCCTCGGCCAGCACGCGGTCGAGCGGGAGCGCACGAAACCGCTTCACCCGGTGGTAGTACGGGTCGGTGGTGGTGACGGTCTCGGCGGGGACGGCGGCGGCGAGGGCCGCGAGGGTGAGCGCGCGGACGGTGCGACCCTCGATCTTGAACGTGATCGTCGCCGTCGGCTCGACGGGGCCCTCAGCCTCGCTCGCGGCGGAGGGAGTGGAGGCGGGCGGACGACACGCGCTGAGCGACCAGGCGAGGGCGAGGCGGAGACAGGTGGAGGCGGCGCGGCGCACGGACGAAGACATACCCGACAAGAGGGGGCCGCGTAGAGCGCGATCGGCGGGGGAAAAATCGCGTGGCGCCGACGGACTACCGCCTGGGCCGCCCGATGAGCAGGGGTTCTTCGAACATCGACGTCGCCGCGTCGGGCGGGTCGGCCGCTTCGATCTCGGCGACCGGGACGATCAGCTCGGCGCTCGCGGGGACGGTGAACGATCCGAGAACCTCGCCGCGGGGGGTGATGATCTCGCAGCGCTGCTCCACCCGACCCACGACCGTCGCTACGCCGATCAGAGCGGGCGACGGAGCCGTGACCGACTCGGTGCGGGTGCAGACGAGGTAGCTCGCGTCATCGACGATCGTTCCCCGCGTGGCGGTCGGGCCGAGCGTGCCACGACCGTCGTGCGGCAGACGGAGGAAGGCGAGGAGCTCACCCCGCAACCGCAGCTCTGCCCGCTGGGAGAGTCGGCAGCGCTCGCCCGACGGGTACTGCGTGCAACGCCTGGCGCCAACCTCCACCGGAAGCTCCCGGCGCGGATCGAGGCACGCCAGGCGGAGCGCTTCGACGATCGCGCGCGCCGGGGTGCGAGCTCCGTCCTCCCGGGGAAAGCGCCGACCGCACAGCCCGCGCAGGAGGCCATCGTACGTCCTCTCCTCGCTCGACGTGAGGTGGTAGCGCGCGGGGTTGGCCAGCAGCGAACGCATCGCCTCCTCGCTCCCCTCACGGGCCTGTCGGTCCAGGTCGATCTTCTCCTCCCAGAGCGTGGGCGCCGGGTTGCCCGTGAGCCCAGGGGCGGCCCCCACCAGCACCAGGTCGTGCACGCGAAACGCGCCGACCATCAGCGCGAGCGCGGCGACCGCGGCGACGGCGATGCGGCCGACGTGACGCCCGCGCGATGCCACCAGCGAGGGGTGCGCGCGCAGCGTGGCGACGGCGCGCCACGGGTCGTCGGCGCGGGCCTCCAGGTCGACCCGCGCGCGCTGCATCACGGCCTCGAGGTCAGCGACCCACGCGTCCCCATGAGCCGACGCGTCGACGACCGTCGCGCCGTACCACCAGCGGCAGTCGCGGTGTTCGAGGTGCTCGGCGTAGATCACCGCGACGGCCGAGTGATCGACCAGCACCACGGACGTCGTCGAGAGCAGCGCGCCCTGACCGGGAACCCGCTCGATGCCGGCGCGCGGTCGATCGGTCGCGTAGGCCGCGCACATCGCAGCCAGCACCGCCGCGACCAGCGCCGCCGTGCGCGTCGTCACCAGCGAGCAGAACACCGGCGTGAACACCACCAGGCCCGCGAGGCTCGGGTAGAAGAAGGAGTCGGTGCGCTGCGGCCCGCGCCACCAGGTGTTGAGCGGGCCGCTCACGGCTTCGAGCGTGGAGCGGGTGTCGATCGCCTCACGCAGCGCCGCGGGGAGCGCCGCGATGGGGATCCAACGGAGCGGCGGGGCAGGTGCGATGGGCGGGTGGAGACGCATGGGGCTCGCAGGGTCAATGCTACGCCGGGCCGAACTTTTTCGGTATTCCGCTGGGCGCTGTGAGTCGGCATACCTCGCTCGTCGAGCGACGCGCCCTGCGCGCTCCCTGGGAGAACTGATGAAGACTTCACACCTCGCGCTCCTCACTCTCGTCGTGTCCGTGGCCGCGTGCGGCGACACCGAACCCGCCCCCTCGGGGATGAACGGCGGCCGCCGCCGGCTCGGGATGGTCACCGTCAACGGTCGCACGGGCGTCGGCTACGACACCGATGGCAACGCCGACCCCGAGGGCGTCGACTTCGACGGCGATGGCGTCCTCGACGGCGAAGACCTCGACAACGACGGCGTCATCACCGTGTGGGGCGACTTCCGCTCGCAGACGGTGGCGCCGGAGGAAGACGAAGGGATGCCCTCCGTCGACCCCGACCTGATCCGGCAGCTCGACCCGGCGTTTCCGCTGCGCAACGTCACGCCCACGGGGGAGGTGATGGAGCCCGCCCGCGTCGTGATGGACATGCCCGCGGGGATGCTGGTCTCGCGCAACCAGGGAAGCCAGGGGGCGTGCGCGGCGTTTACGGTCGCCGCGACCGCGACGCTCACGCGCTACCAGTACGACCTCCGCGCGATGACGATGCCCGCGCCGATGGTCAACGCCGATGACTACTGGGCGTCGACGGCGTGGCTCTACGCGCGGATGGTGCGGGCCGGGATGGCCATGTGCAACGGCGGCACCAGCATCTCCGACGGCCTCAGCCTGCTGGCGACCGGCGGCGCGGCGTCCTGGACGGAGCAGCCCTACCGCTCTGGGACGATGCCGATGCTCTGCGAGACGATCGACGACACCACGGCGCGGGCGCCCCACGTGTTTCGCATCGGCAGCTTCTCGCGGGTGGTGGGGACGGGGATGGCGTTTCGCAGCCGCGTGCGGGAGTCGCTCGCGGCGGGTCTCCCGGTGGCCTTCGGGGCCGAGCTCCCCAACGGCTTCATGGAGTTCAAGACGAGCACGATGGGGGTGAACGTGACCGAGCCCTTCCGCGGCACCGGGATGTGCACCAACTCCGGGCACTGCGGCGGGCACGGGATGGTGATCACTGGCTACGACGACGCGAAGAGCGCGTACCGCGTGCTCAACTCGTGGGGCACCGACTGGGGCGACCGTGGGTACCTCTGGTGGGACTACGCCTCGCTCGAGGGGCTCGTCGGGCTCCATGCCTTCGTCGTAACCCCGCTCCCCGGCGCCCCGACGCCGCTCGGAGCGCCCGACCCGATGGCGCTCACGATGACCCAGCCCACGGGCTCGCGCGTCGCCCTCGTGCAGCAGCCGATCAACGGCACCATGCGCTGGACGCTCGTGGCCCGCGTGCTCTTCAACGAGCCGGTCACCGTGACCCGTGTCGCAGTCGTCCACGGCGGCATCAACTCCGGCCTCGGACAGGATACCGGCCTCACCTACGGTGATCTCATCGGCCTCTTCGGCGGTACCGCGATGCCCGAGATGGGCTCCATGGCCACCGTCAACGTCACCGCGCGCCTGCGCAACGGAGCCACCGTCGAGCGCAGCCTCATGGTGACGGTCCCCGCGCCGACCGCAGCCAACTGATCCACCCCCGGCCGGAGTCACCTGGCTCCGCGCGCCGCGCGCTACCCCCGCTCGTCGCCCTCGACGACCTCGGCACCCGCCGCCTACGCAACCCTCTACGCGCACATCAGCCACACCATCGCCACCGAGGAGACGAGCCAGCTCGCCGCGCTGATCGAGACGGCGGGGAAGCTGCGCAAGCGCCTCGCCATCGACGCCGCCGCCGCGGTGGCGCGTGACTACCTCGACGCCGAAGCGGTGGCGAACGTCCCCACCGGCACCAGCCGCCTCGAGACCGCGCGGGCGCTGCTCGCGCTCGGTGTGGTGTTCCGCGCGGGCTGGTCGAAGGTGAACGGGCGGACGGGCGTCACCGCTGAGTCATCCCCTCATTTTTCACGTCACAGCACCGAGAAGATCTCACGGGTGACCTGATGCTCCATGAGGATCTGGCCGAAGGCTGTCATGAGGGGTCGGAGCCAC
>JBILLV010000064.1:0-33594 GCA_044375895.1 Polyangiales bacterium
CCCCCACCACCTCCGCCCCGCCGGCTCGCCACCCGCCGCCGCAGCCCCCAGCGCCTCCGCCCTGCGGGTGCCCTCCCGCCGCCTCCACCCCTTGGAGACCACCGCTCGCCCGGTGGCCTCCCTCGCGCAGCGGGCCGCGACGTCCGCGCGCGCCGGTCGCGCTCCGCACCCTCGCGCCCCTCGACCGGCTCGTCGCGCCGGTAGGCATCCGGCGCCGCGAGCCCCGCGACGTCCGCGCGCCCCGGTCGCCCCCCGTCGGCGGAACCCCCGCGGGGCTCCGCGAGCGGGTCGGCGCCCCTCGCTTCGGCCCCTCCGGGAGCGCCGCGGGGGGTTCGGTGTCCGGGCGCGCGACACGATACGCGATTGCGCGCGGGAGCTTCTTCCCGCGGCGTCTGGCGCGGCGTTACACGGGAGGTGACGCGGCGCTCGCGATGGTGCGCGCGCCGACGCCCCGAGGAGCAACACCGCATGGACGAACAGAACCTGGACCTCGACCCGCAGCAGTACCTCCGGGCGCTGCAGGTCGACACGCCGACGATGGTCGCGATCATCTGGTCGCTGGCGTCGTCGGCCTTCCGCACGGCCGAAGGGCCGGTGGCGCGCAAGCTCGACCGGATGCGCGACGCGGGCCGCGCGCTGGAGGAGGGGCGGCGCGCGCACGAGGCGGCGCGCAACCGCGAAGACCCGCGCCCCTTCGACGTCACCCTCGACCGGGCCTGGGCGGCGCTGATCGCTCGGCTCCAGGCGTGGGGGCAGCTCCCCGAGACGGGGCACACGAAGCCGCAGGCGAACGCCACGCGGCTCCTGGAGATCCTCGCGAGCGACGGCCTCGCCGCGCTGACGCTCCCCTACCGCGCGCAGTGGGCGACGTTGAAGCTCCGCCTCGACGCGGTGCACGACGAGGGGCTCGACGAGGCCCTGGTCGAGCTCGCGGGGGCGCCCTTCGTGATGGCGGTGCGGCGCTCCTTCGCGGACTACGGCCGCGTGCTCGGCGTGACGCAGGAGGCCGAGGACGTGTCGCTCCCCAACCTCGGCATGCTGCTCCGCGCGGCGCAGCAGCGCGTGGGCGAGTACGTGCTCCAGGTGTTGGCGACGGCCGACTCCGACGAGCCAGCCTCGGTGGCGGCGGCCGTCCGCGCGCTGCGGCCCCTCCAGGACGCCCGCGAGGCCGCCCTCGCCGCCCGCAAGACGCCCGACACGAAGACCGACGCGAAGACCGACACGAAGACCGACTCGAAGACCGACGCGAAGACCGACGCGAAGGCCGACGCGAAGACCGACACGAAGACCGACGCGAAGACCGACGCGAAGCCTGCGGCCGACCCGGTGGTGGCGACGCCGCGCAAGAGCGCACCCCCCGCCGCTCGCCCGAGCGCGCCGCCCCCGGCCTGAACGCGCCGCGCCACCCGTCCGCCCCCTACCGCAGCGCCGCCTCCGGCGCCACGTCGCGCACGAAGCCCTCCACCGTGATCGTCACCGCGCGCCCGACGCCCGCCGCCGCCCCCTCCACCACGACGCTCACCACCACCCGATCGCCCCGCCCCCGCGGCACCGTCGCGAACGTCGCCGTCGCCCGCGCGCCCTCCGCCGTGTCCACCGCGAGCATCCCCGGCAGCGTCACCCGCGCCTCCGCCCGCACCCCGACGCCCGCCCGCGCCCCCGCCGTCGGCACGCGCAGCCGCACGACGGGATCGACGCCCGCCGCCACGTCCGCCTGCGCCGAAGCCTCCGACGGGTCGACCACCCACAGCGCCCCGCCGTCGTCCAGCCACTGCCCCCGGCGATGCGCCCGCAGCTCCCAGCGCCGCAGCGCCGCGGCGTCGTCGCCCACGCCCTGCTCGATCACGGTCACCCGCGCGTCGGGGAGCACCTCACCCCGCGCAGCCCGCAGCCACGGCGCCAGCGCAACGGCGTCGCGCGCGCAGGCCTCCCGAAACGTCCCCTCCAGCCGAGCGCACGCCCGCCCATCCGCACGAACCAGCGCCACGCAGCGCCCCCGTTCGCTCCCCGGCGCCGCAGTGCAGAGCCCCGGCGCGCGGGCCGCGACGGCGACGCACACCGGGTCGCGACCGCGCATGCCCGGCGACGGCGGGCAGCGCTCGGGGACGCCCGTGGCCATCGCCACCCGCCCCAGACACGCCTCCCGCAGCGCGCTCGAACGCACGGCGTCACACAGCGCGCTCGACCCCATCCGCGGGGCGACGTCGAGGCGGCACCCGTCTTCCACCAGGGTCTGCGCGCCCAGCACCCCGAGGGCGCCGTTGAGCTCCGTCGGGATGCGTTCCGCCGCCCGCGACACACAGCGAGCCACGGGCTCGGGGAGGGCGGGGGTCGCGGCATCGGGCGAGGTCCCCTCCCCTGGCGGCAGCCCGTCGGAGCTGCCGCCCGGTCGACGAAACGCCACCGGGGGCTGCGGCGGCGCGCTCGGCGGACGCGGCGCTTCGCGGCCCTGCTCGCAGCCGAGGGCGATCCATGCGGCGATCGTGAGGCGGCGCCACACCATTGCGGGCCGTCGGTGTACCGCATCACCGGGCTCCCCGCCGCGATTGTTTTGACCCCAACGAACGCGTCCCCTTACACTGCGCTCGCTCGGATGGGTACAGACCCCCTGTTCACACGCCTTGGACGAGAGTTTCCTGAAGGACACGTGTTGTTCCGTGAGGGCGACGCGGGGTCGGTGATGTACGTCATCCACGCGGGTCGGGTGCGCATCAGCCGCGCGTTCGAGGTGGGCGAGCGCACCCTCGCGGTGCTGGGCGCCGGGGATTTCTTCGGCGAGATGGCCATCCTCAACGGCCGCCCACGCGCCGCCACGGCCACGGCCGTCGACGCGCTCCAGGTCATCGAGCTCGACGCCAACACGCTGGAGGCCATGGTGCTGGGCGACCCCGAGATCGCCGTCCGGCTCATCAGCCGCCTCGCGCGCCGCGTCGACGCCGCCAACGACCTCATCGATCTTCTCCTCCACGCCGACCCTCGCGTGCGCGTGATCCTCGCGCTCGCCCGCGTCGCCGAGGAGTTTGGCCAGCGCCGCGACGACGGCGTGGCGGTCCCCGCGACGGCGCTCGAGCTCGCCCACACGGCGGGCGTCGCCGAGCCCGACGCGGCGGCCGTCCTCCAGCGCCTGGCGCGTGTTCGTATGCTCGCCCCCCTCGAAGACGGGAGCTACCTGGTGCCCGAGGTCTCGCGGATCCACGAATTCGTCACCCACCTCGGCGTCGCGCGCGACGCGTCCCCCAAGGCCCTCCGCCCGCACGGCGCGGAAGCCCCGCGGGGGGGTCGGTGAGCCGTATGGAGCTCAAGGTCCTCGGCTGTCACGGCGGCGAGACGCCCAAGCACCGCTCGACGAGCTTCGTGCTCGACGGGTCGCTCGGCATCGACGCCGGCGCCACCACCAGCATGCTCCCCCTGGAGGAGCAGCTCGCCCTCGACGCGGTGCTCGTCTCGCACGCACATTTCGACCACGTGCGCGACCTCGCCACGCTGGCCGACAACCGCTGCCAGGGGGCCACCAAGCCCCTCGTGGTGGCCGGGTCGAGCTTCACCATCCGGGCGCTCAAGCAGCACTTCTTCAACGACATCCTCTGGCCCGACTTCAGCGTCATCCCGCTGGTCGACGGCCACCAGGCGCCCACCATCGAGTTTCGCGAGATCGAGCCCGAGAAGACGGCCGTCATCGCGGGGTACACGATTCGCCCGGTGCTCGTGTCGCACACCATCGAGAGCGCGGGCTTCGTCATCGAGCGCGACGGCACCGCCCTGGCCTACTCGGGCGACACGGGGCCCACCGACCGCTTCTGGGAGCTCCTGGCCGAGACCCCGCACCTCAAGGCGATCCTGCAGGAGGTGAGCTTCCCGGACGAGTACGCGTGGCTGGCGAAGGTGTCGGGGCACCACACGCCCGTGTCCCTCGCGGCCGACCTGCGCAAGCTCGCCCGCAAGGACATCCCGGTGCTGCTCTACCACATCAAGCCCTCGTTCCAGTCGCAGGTGGAGCGCGACCTCGCGGCGCTGCGCAACGACGACCTCGAGGTGCTCTCGCTCGGCGACGAGTTCATTCTCTAGACGTCTCCCGGGGTGCGCTTCGGGGCTCGCGTCGGGGGAGCGGTGGGCCGATACTCTGGGCAACGCCCATGGACTCCGAAAGCTTGCTGCGCTGGGTCGCGTCCTCCGTCGCGCCCGGGTTCGAAGCCCCGCCCTACAACGCCGCGAGCGCGCGCAACACGCTCGAATACGCCGGCCGCAGCGTCGACGCCCACACCCGCCTCCTCCAACGTTGGAACGGCTGCTACGCCCTCCAGGGCTCGTTGCACCTCTTCGGCGCGCGCCCAGAGCCCCCCAACCAGTCCCTCGACCTCTGGAACCACCCCTCCGGCTGGCGTCAGGCCTTTGGCATCGTGGTCGAGAACGTGTGGTTCTTCGCCGAGAGCGGGTTTGGCGACCAGTTTGGCTACCGCGACGGCAAGGTGGTGCGCCTCCGCCTCCTCGACGCCCGCATCGAGCCCATGGCGTCGGACTTCGACGAGTGGCTCCAGTGCGTCTTCCTCGAACCGCAGCGCTGGCTCGCCCTCGACCTCTTCGAAGCCTGCGTCAAAGCCCACGGCCCGTTGCCGCACGGCGGCCATTTCGGCCCCGCGCCCACGCACGTCCCTGGCACCCCGCTGCGCGTCGAGAACCTGGAGGTTCTCCCCGCGCGCGACAACCTCGAGCTGCGCGCCGCGTCGTGGTCGTTCACCACCGTGGCGACGCGCGTCGGCCCGTTTCGGGGGCGCGGCTGACACGGGTTCTGTGGTAGTCACGCGCCGCGATGTCTACCGACTGGCTCTCACGCACACGCCCGGGCGTCGACCAGGATGGGGTGGAGAAGCGACCCTTGGGCGCCGGGGTGTTTCGCAAGTGCGTCGGGTGCGGCGAGACGCTGCTCACCGAAGCCTTCGAGTACGGCGTGTGCCCCCGCTGCGGCCACCACGAACGGCTCACCGTCGACCAGTGGTCCCAGCTCCTGCTCGACCCGGGCACCTTCGACCCTGACGGCGAGTCCCTCTCCCCGATGGATCCCCTCGCCTTCGCCGACGGCCGCTCGTACCCCGACCGCGTCGCCTCGGCGCGCCGCTCGTCGGGCGCCACCGAGGCCGTCCGCGTCGGCACCGCCGCCCTCGCGCAGCGCCCCATCGTGTTCGGCGCGTACGTGTTCCGCTTCATGGGCGGCTCGATGGGGAGCGTCGTGGGCGAGCGCCTCACGCGCCTCTTCGAACTCGGCGCCGAGCTCCGCCGCCCCGCCGTCGTCCTCTCCTCCTCCGGCGGCGCGCGCATGCAGGAGGGCATCTTCTCGCTCATGCAGATGGCCCGCACCGTGGCCGCGCTGGGCCGCCTCCGCGACGCGGGGATGCCCTTCGTCTCGGTGCTCCTCGACCCCACCACGGGCGGCGTCGCGGCGTCCTACGCGCTCCTCGGCGACGTCAACCTCGCCGAGCCCAGGGCCCTCATCGGCTTCGCGGGCCCGCGCGTCATCGAGCAGACCATCCGCCAGAAGCTCCCCGAAGGCTTCCAGCGCAGCGAGTTTCTCCTGGAGCACGGCATGGTCGATCAGATCGTCGAGCGCCGGGACATGCGCGGGGCCATCGCGCGCGTCCTCTCGCTCCTGTGTGACCCGTGAGCCGCGTCTTCGAATCGCTCGCTCCCCTCGTCGCGAAGGGCATGGTGCTCGGCCTCGACGGCATGCGTGACGCCCTGCGCGCGTCGGGTGACCCGCAGCGCCGCATCCCCTGCGCCCACATCGCGGGCACCAACGGGAAGGGCAGCGTCTCGGCCTTGATGGACGGCGCGCTGCGGGCCGCGAAGATCCGCACGGGGCTCTACACCTCGCCGCACCTGCACCGCTTCGTCGAGCGCATCCGCGTGAACGGCGTCCCCCTCGGCGACGACCTCGCCGCCGACCTCGCCGACGCGATCCTCGAGGAGATGGCGCGCGGGGCGCTGCCGTCGCTCACGTTCTTCGAAGCGGCGACGCTGCTCGCGTGGCGCGCGTTCGCCCGGGCGGGGGTGAGCTTCGCGGTGCTGGAGGTGGGCCTCGGCGGCCGGCTAGACGCCACCACGGTGTGCGAGCCCGAGGTCACCGTCATCACCCGCATCGCGTACGACCACACCGACCGCCTCGGCACGACGCTCGACGCCATCGCGCGGGAGAAGGCGGGCATCTTGAAGCCCGGCGTCCCGTGCGTGCTCGGCCCCGACCTCACGATGGCGAAGAGCCCCGAAGCCCGCGCCGCGATCGAGGCGGTGGCCCGCGCGGTGGGCGCTCCGCTCATCGACACGGGCGCCTACGAGGTGCGCGGCGAGGCGGTGCTGCTGCGCTGGTGCGACGAGGACGTGACGCTGCGGCCGTCGCTCGCGGGGGCGTGGCAGATGGGCAACGTCGCGACGGCGGCGCGCGCGCTGGAGGTGCTCGCCGGGCGGCGCGAGAAGATCACCGACAGCGCGATGGCCGAGGGCTTCGCGACGACGCGCTGGCCCGCCCGGATGGAGCGGGTGGGCGGCGTGCTCTTCGACGCGGCGCACAACCTCGACGGCGCGCGCGCGCTGGTGGAGGCGCTGCGCGGGCAGCGGGTGGGGGCGGTGGTGTTCGGCGCGTCGCGGGACAAGGACTACGCGGGGATGCTCGCGGCGCTGGAGGCGGTGGCCGAGCCCGCGCGGTGGTTCTTCGCGGCGGCGCCGATGGCCCGCGCGGTGGAGCCGGAGACGCTGGCGGCGCAGCGCGGCGGTGCGGCGTGCGCGTCGCCCGAGGAGGCGCTCGCGGCGGCGCAGGCGCGGTGCGGCGCGGGCGAGGTGGTGCTGGTGTGCGGGAGCATCTACTTCGTGGCGCGGGTGCGCGCGGCGCTGCTGGGGTTGGAGCAGGAGCCGCCGATCGGGCTGTGAGCGGCGGGACCCGTGACTACTGACGCTTCGACGGCTTGCGCTTCACCGGCACGCGCGTCGGGGCGTCGAACACCGCCGCCGCGGTCGTCGCCGTCGCCGCCGCCCGAAGCCACCGCGTGAGCGTCGCGGCGTCCTTGCACGCCCGTACAGCCGCCTCACGCTCCGCATCGAGCGCGATCCCCCGCACCGCGAGCACCGTCAGCAGCGCCTCGGCCTGCCCAACCGCGAGGCCCTCGGTGCGGCCCGCGACACGGCCCTCCGCGAGGCCCTCCGCGAGGCCCTCCGCGAGGCCCTTCTTCTTCGCGGCGTTCTCCGCCTTCAGGAGCCACTCCGGCACCTCGAACTCGCCGAACGGGGTCTTCTCGATCATCAGCGCCTCCAGGAGCCTGCGCAGCGTGGAGCGGAGCGCGCTCCGTAGCAACAACAGATACGCCCTCCCGGATTCTGCATCAAGCGCGGCCATCGCCGCCGGCACCGCCCGCACGATCGCTTCCCCCTCGTCTCCTTCGCCCGCCGCGTGCGCCAGCGCCGAGAGCACCGTGAGCTCCGGGTGAGTGTGCGCGAAGGTCGGGTCGGTCACCCTCGGGATCGCGCGGGGGCCGAACACCAGCGGCCGCCACGTTCCCAGGCCCGGCGAGACCTCGATGGGCTGGGCCGCCCACGCCGCAACGGCTGGATCGACCGCCACCACCAGCACGTACGCTGGGCAGCGGAGTCGCGCGCGGGCCTGCGTCGCGTACGCAGGCCACGTGAAGGTCTTGTCGTCGTCGACCGCGAGCTGCGACTCGGTGACGATCGCGAGGACGCGACGCTCCTTGCCATCGGCGTCCCGCGCCCACAACTCGACGACCACATCCGCGCGAAACTCCACGGAGAGGAGCGCCGTCAAGTCGGCGGAGGTCACCGCCGCGCGGTCGTACGCGGGGACGGCCACCCCGAGCGCCGTCGCCAGCACGTCCGCCGCGAACGCGGGCGACATGCGGAACATGTGGACCAGGGACTCGTGGAGCAGCGTCGGCATGGGCCGCGCGTTGTATCATGCGGCCGACGAGGCGGTTCGGGCCACCGCGCGCCGTCGTTGTGGAAGACGGGGACGTTCTCGTCGTCCCCCCTACCGCATCGCTCAGGACGGCTGCGGCGCCGCGTCGTCCGCGCTGCTCCGTTCTGATCCGCTGCGCCATTTTCGACCACCCCCACCCGCCGCGTTTCCCGGCGTTTCCTGCCATCCGCCGCCCGGCACGCTCACTGCTCTACGTGCTCCCAGCGGTCGCCTCGGAAGGGCGCCGTGAAGGAGACCGTGCACCATGTCGATGACGATTCGTTTCTGGGGGGTTCGTGGCAGCGTGGCGTCGCCGGGCGCAGACACCGCGCGCGTGGGCGGCAACACCTCGTGCGTCGAGATCGTCGCGGGCGGGTCGCGCATCGTGCTCGACGCGGGCACCGGCCTCCGCCGCCTCGGCAATGAGCTCATGAAGCAGGGCGCGGTCGACGTCACCCTGCTCCTCTCCCACGTCCACTGGGATCACATCCAGGGCCTCCCCTTCTTCGCCCCCATCTACTCGCCCGCGACGCGCGTCCACGTCGTCTCCGGCGCCAACGGGACGCCCACCCGCGAGGTGCTCCGCCGCCAGATGAGCGCCCCCACCTTCCCCGTCGACCTCAACGAGGTCCCTGCGTCGCTGAGCTACCTGGAGGTGCGCGACCGCCAGCGCTTCGTCGCGGGGGAGACCGAGGTCACCGTCGCGAAGGCCAACCACCCCGACCAGGTGTACGCCTACCGCGTCGAGCACCGCGGGCGCTCCGTGGTGTACGCCACCGACACCGAGCACTTCCGCTGCGTCGACCCGCGCCTCGCCGCCCTCGCGCGCAACGCCGACGTGCTCATCTACGACGCGCAGTACCTCCCCACCGAGTACACCGGCGAGGCGGGGATGAGCCGCGTGGGCTGGGGTCACTCCACCTGGGAGGCCGCCGTCGAGCTCGCCCGCGCCGCCAACGTCGGCCAGCTCGTCCTGTTTCACCACGACCCCTCCCGCACCGACGACGCCGTCGACCTCATCGAGGCCACCGCGCAGGAACATTTCGCCGACACCCTCGCCGCCCGCGAAGGCACCTCCCTCGTCGTCGGCGCCTCCGCCGCCGCCACCCGCGCGGCCTGAGGTCACACGGTGCAGGGCGTCGTCGCCGTGGTAGCGTCGGAGCCCGTGACCGAGCGGGAACACAAGCTCTCGCTGCTCCTCGACCTCGGGGCGCTGCTGGCCCGCGAGGTCGACCTCGACGCGCTCCTCGGCGCCATCGGGACGCGCATCGCCCGCGCCCTCCAGGCCGAACGGGCGACGGTGTACCTCGTCGACGCCGCCACGGGCGACCTCCGCTCGCGCATCGCCGACCTCCCCGAGCTCCGCGAGATTCGCCTCGCGCAGGGTCAGGGCGTGGCGGGCTGGGTCGCGGAGTCGGGCCAGGCCGTCAACCTCACCGACGCCTCCAAAGACCCGCGGTACTTCCCCGGCGTCGACCGCGAGACGGGCTTCGTCACCCGCACCGTCCTCGCCGCCCCCGTGCGCGACGCCCGCGGCGCCATCCGCGGCGTCATCCAGGTGCTCAACAAGCGCAGCGGAACCTTCACCGACGACGACCTCGCCTTCCTCCAGCTCCTCGCCTCGCAGGCCGCGGGCGCGCTGGAGCGGACCACCCTCCGCGCCGCCGCGGGCGAGGCGCGCGGGGTGACGGTGCGCGGGGTGTTCAACCACATCGTCGGGTCGAGCGCGCCGATGCGGGCCGTGTACGAGCAGGTGGCGCGCGCCGCCGCCGTCGACGCCACGGTGCTCCTCGGCGGCGAGACGGGCGTGGGCAAGGGGATCTTCGCCCGCGCCATCCACGCCAACAGCAAGCGCCGCGACGGCCCCTTCGTCACGGTCGACTGCACCACGCTCCCCGAGGCGCTGATGGAGAGCGAGCTCTTCGGCCACGAGCGCGGCAGCTTCACGGGCGCCGACAAGCGCGTCGCGGGCAAGGTGGAGGTCGCGGCGGGCGGCACGCTCTTCCTCGACGAGGTGGGCGAGCTCCCGCTCACGATGCAGTCACGCCTCCTGCGCCTTTTGCAAGACCGCGCGTTCGAACGCATCGGCAGCCGCACCACGCAGCGCGCCGACGTGCGCATCGTGGCGGCGACGCACCGCGACCTCGCGGCTCTTGCGGAGGACGGACGCTTCCGCCGCGACCTCTACTACCGCCTCCGCGTGGTGGAGATCGTCGTCGCCCCGCTGCGCGACCGCGGGGGCGACGAGGTGGTGAGCCTCGCCGAGCACTTCCTCGAGCTCTACGCGCGGCGCCACGAGCGACCCGGTGTCACCTTCACGCCCGGCGCCCTCCTCGCGCTGCGGGCGCACCCGTGGCCCGGCAACGTGCGCGAGCTCGAACACGCCGTCGAGCGTGCGGTGGTGCTGTGCCCGGGCGACCGCGTCGAGCCCGCGCACCTGGGGCTCCTCGCCGAGCGCTCGCCCGCGCCCACGGTGACCGACGGCGGCGTCACGCTCCCGCTGGGCTTGCCGCTCGACGAGGTGGAGCGTCGCTACGTCGCCGCCACCCTCGCCCACTGCCACCAGAACCAGAGCGAGGCCGCGCGGGTGCTGGGCGTCGGTCGCAACACGCTGCGCCGCAAGAGCGCGCCTCCCGCTCCCTCGACACGCAAGCGGTAGTTCTGCTACGGGTAGTCGCGTCATGAAGCGCGTGATCTTCGTTCTCTTCGCCGCGAGCGCCGCGGGCTGCGGCGACGAGCCGGCCCCGGTCGACATGGGCCCGCCCACCTTCCCCGACCGCACGGTGATCCCCGTCGACGCGGTGGCCGACATCCCCCCGCTGCCCGACGTGAGCCTCGACCGCCCGTTCATGTGCCGCAACGGCGCGTGGCGTCCCTGCGAGTGCATGCCGGGGATGGGCGGCCGCGAGTACTGCGTCAACAGCGCCTACGAGGGCATGTGCCGCTGCGACGACTCGGGGCCTCCCGCGAGCGACGCCACCATGATGATCGACGACCAGTTCAAGCCGATGGAAGACCTGCCGCCCATCACCGACGCGGCCGACGGCGGCACGCAGGGGATGGACGCGCCGCGCGGGTAGGCCTTCCGGGGGCACGACGCGTAGCCGCGGTCCCGCGCCTCTGGGGTGCAGGACCGCGCCGCGTGGCGCCGATCAGAAGAAGTTGCCGATGGTGAACTCGAACACGCTCGACTCCTCGATGGGGAGCACGCGCGTGAGGGGGAAGCCCCACTCGAAGCGGAGCAGGCCCAGCGGGCTCTGCCAGCGGATGCCGAAGCCCACCGAGTAGCGCAGCGCCGTGGGGTTGCTCCCGAAGTTGGTGCAGGGGTCGATCTCCGCCGCGGGCGATCCGCCCGAGGCGCGGCAGTAGAGCTGCTCGGTGTTGAACACGTTGCCGGCGTCGTGGAAGAGCACGCCGCGGATGCCCACCGCGTTGATGATCGGGAACTCCACCTCCATGTTGTAATAGAACTGGAGGTTGCCGCCGACGACCGCGCCGTTGGGGACGAGGCCGGCGTTGGGGTCCTGCGAGCCCGGGAGCTGGAGGCGCGGGCCGATGGTGCGGAGGCGGTAGCCGCGCACGTCGAAGATGCCGCCGAGGAAGAAGCGCTCGAACAGCGGGACGCCACGGTCGAGGCGCGACATGATGTACCCGCCCTGCACGTTCATCTTGAAGATGACGCCGGAGAAGAGCGGGCGGTAGAAGCGGAACCACCCCGTCACGCGGGTGTACGTGTTCTCGCTGAGGAGGTAGGGGTCGGCGACGTCGACGCCGATGCGCGCGAACACACCATCCGTGGGCAGCAGCCGGTTGTCGCGGTTGTCGTACGCGATCGAGAGCCCGATGGAGCTCGTGATGCCGGCCTGGAAGATGTTGGCGATCGGGAGGCGCTGGAAGCTCGAAGGGAGCGTGTTGCCCGAGCCGAAGAAGCCGGTGCTCGTGCCGAGGTCGACGCCGACGTTCTCCAGGGTGTAGGTCGCGAAGAGGCGGAGGTCGTTGCCGATGATCGGGTACCCGAAGGTGACCGTGCCGCCCGTCGACCGACGGGTGAAGTCCTGGAAGGCGCGCACCGAGTTGTAGAGGTCGGCGGCGAAGGTCCAGTCGGAGTCGAAGAGGTAGGGCTCGACGAAGCGCAGCGAGAAGATCTGCCGGAGGCCGGAGATCTGCGCCTGGAGCGTGAGCGACTGGCCGCGGCCGAAGAGGTTGAGCTGCTGGATCTGCGCCGTCGCGATGAAGCTCTCCACGGAGGAGAAGCCCGCGCCGATCTGGAAGGTGCCCGTCGGGCGCTCGGCGACCTCGACGTTGACGACGAGCCAGTCGGGGTGGCCCTCGACCGTCTCCGTGGAGAGGTCGACGCGCTCGAAATACCCCAGCGCCATGATGCGGCGGCGCGAGTCCTGGTAGTCGGTCTCGCTGTAGCGCTCGCCCTCGACGAGCTCCATCTCGCGGCGGATGACGCGCTCGCTGGTCTTGGCGTTGCCGCGGATCTCGATGCGGTGAACGGTGACCACCGGGCCGCGCACGATGCGGACGCCGAGGTCGACGATCTGCCGCGTGGGGTCGGGCTGGATGTCGGGGGTGACCTCGACGTTGGCGTAGCCCGCGTCGCGGTAGTAGGTCTGCACGCCGAGGATGTCGCGGGCGATCTCCGAGCGGGCGAAGAACTCCCCCGGCGTGATGTGCACCTTGTCGCGCAGCGCGCGGCGGCCGCCGAGGGGCTCGACCTCGTTGCCCTCCTCGTCGACCTCCATCACGCGGAGGCGGCCGACGCGGTACCGCGGCCCCTCGCGGACGTTGATGACGATGTCGATAAACTGCCGGTCGGGCGAGAGCGCGACGCGCGGCTGCGAGATGTCGACGGTGAGGTACCCGCGGTCGTAGTAGGCCGCGTGCAGCATGTCGACGTCGTTGCGAAACGCGTCCTCCCGGAAGTTGCCCGCCGAGGTGAGAAACGAGAAGAAGTTGGCCGTGCCGGTGGACATCACGCCGCGCAGCTCGTCGGCCGAGATGGCCGAGTTGCCGATGAAGCGGATGCTGCGCACCTGCACCTGCGTGCGCTCGACGATGCGGAAGACGACGTCGACCTGCTCGGTCTCGGCCTCGAAGCGCTCGGTGCGGAAGGAGACCTCGGCGAGGAAGAAGCCCTTCTCCGCGTAGAGGTCGATGATCTTCTGGACGTTGCGGCGGATGGCCGAGTTGGAGAGCACCGACCCGTCGCGCAGGTCGATGGTCTCGCGGAGCTTGTCCTCGTCGACCTCGTCGTAGCCTTCGAAGCGAACGGCGTGGATGGTCGGGCGCTCCTGGAGCCGGTAGCGCAGCTCGACGCCCCCTTCGGCGGGCTCGGCGTTCACCTCCACGTTGCGGAAGAAGCCCGTGTCCCAGAGGCGTCGCGCGTCGGCGGAGGCGAGCGCGCGGGAGAGGCACTCCCCCTCGCGCGTACGAACCGTCTCGCGCATGTCGGCGGGGTCGAGGCGACGCAGCCCGAGGAGGCGCACGCGCACCACCCGACGGCACTGCCCGTCGGCGGCGTCGGTGTTGTTGGTGATCGCGGGGGTCTCGGGCTCTGTGGCCGGCGCCGCGGGGTCAGGCGTCGCCGGGGCCGCGGGGTCGGGCACGGCAAGGTCGGGGGGCGCGACCTGCGGAGCCGTGAGCTCGCCGCCGCCGAGGAGCCGGGGCTGACGCCCGGGCAACGGTTGCGCCCATGACATCCACGGCGCGAGGAGCGACGCGGTCAGGAGCACGCACAGGAGGCGGAGGTGTTGGAGCGGGCGCACGAGGGCGGCGGCGCTATACCCCGACCCTCGCGCCCGCGGCAAGCGCTGCGGCGGAGTTCGCGTGGGGCGCTCAGCGGGGCCGCGTCCCCGGCGGCCAGACGGAGAAGACCGCCCGCACCTCGCTGGCGTCGGGAACAGCCGCCGTGGCGTAGCCCTGCACCGTGACGCCGCGGGCGTCGAGGGCGGCGCGGAGTTCGGCGCTCGCCTGGGGGAGAGCCTCCGGGGGGCCCTCGACGCGCACCGTGACCCAGCCCGCCCGCAGGAGCCGCTCGATGGGGAGCGCCGCGAGGTTGAGCTGGAAGCGCACCATGCCCCCGAAGAGCGACGCACCGATGGGCACCACCACCTCCACGGGATCGGCGACCACCGCCACCTGTGCCTGGACGGGCGCGGGCGACTGCCCTGCGGTGCCGTAGGGGACGTGAGGAGAGCGCGCGGGCGTGCAGCGATGCGGGCGGCCGCTGTCGAGGGGCGCGTCGCCGACGCTGCCGCCGCGCGACCCGTAGGTGAAGCCGAGCACGAGCATCAGGGCGTTGAAGTCCGTGGCCTGGTGCGAGAGCCCCGTGCGGTAGTGCACGCCGATCTGCAGCGAGGTGCCGCAGATCGTCGGGTTGAAGCCGACCCCCAGGTCGAGGACGGCTCCGTCACCGTAGGCGAGGGGCGAGCGACCGCCGACCACCTGCCAGCCCGCGAGGGCGCTCGCGTAGAGGGGAGCGAGGCCGTTGAGCCGGAAGCGAACCCCGCCGAGGAACGCGAAGGACACCGGGCTCGGTTCGTCGCGCTTGATGGGCGCGAAATAGCTCAGGTCGGCGCGGACGACGGGCTCCAACCACCGCGTCAGGGGGACGCCGAACACCACGCCGACGTTGGGCGACACCGCGACGGCGTCGACGAGCCCCCAGCGGGCGCCGAGCACCGCCCACTGGACGCCGAAGGTGTAGTGAAACGCCGCGGGGCGACGGGGGACGTCGGCGTCCGTCGGCGCGAAGGCGTTGAGGGCGGGGCCGACGCGCACACCCAAGGAGACGACGCGCACATCGCCCATCGCGCCAAACCCCTGGAGCACCGACAGCGCGAGGGCGCTGTTGAACGATCCCGTGTCGGAGGCGACCCACCCGACGTTGCGGGCGACGGTGAGGCCCGCGAAGGCTCCCCCCTCGGCGCGTCCGCCCGCGGCGAGGGCGTAGCCGCCTTCGGGTTCGAGGGTCCACGACTCACGCTCGGTCTCGTCGGTCCACAAGCGAATGCGGAGCCCCGCGGACAGCGGGTGGAGCGTGAGGGTCTCGCGGTCGCCGTCGGTCTGCGCGCGGAGAAAGCGGTAACGCAGGCCGAGACCGAAGGCGCGCGTGACCCAGAGGTCGGCCTGCGCCTCCACCTGCATCGCCGGCCCCGTGGTGAACGAATCCGAGTGGATGTGCCCCGCCGAGACGCCCACCGCGAGAGACAGCTCGGGGCCGCCAGGGTCGAGCGGACGACGACACGGAAAGTCCGCTCCGGGCGCGGGAAAGGGCGTCCCCGGCGCGCACACCGGGAGCCCGCGGAGGGACTGCGCGGTGGGCCAGCGACGCGGCGCGGAGGGTGCGGGTTGCGTGAGGGTCACACCGCCGTAGCGCGTGACCGTCTGCGCGGAGGCGATCGTCGGGAGCCACACGAGCGGGACGACCCAGGCAGTGCGAAGCAACATCCCCATGGTACGCGGCCGCCCCACCGACGCTCGACACGCCGAACGTCGCTCTGCGCAATCGCCCCACACCGCGTTGGATGCGTTGACAGGCCGTATCGCGTGGCGGTTCCATGGTGCATCGCGGCGCTATTTCCTGCGCGGCGCGGAGACGTCGATGCGATCCTGCCTTCTGGTTCTGCTGGCCCTCCTGGTGGCGTGCAGCGAGACGCCGCCCGCGCCCTCTGGCCCCACCGACGCGAACGGCGACACGGAGGTCAGCGCCACGCTCGATGGCGCCTCGCCCGACGACGGCGCGACATCCGACGTCACCGCCACGAGCGACGGCGACGACGGCGCGTCGAGTGACCGGAGCTCTCCCGACGGCAGCACCACGGACGGCAACACCACGGACGGAAGCACCACCGACGGAAGCACCACCGACGGCGCGCCGGTCGACGCTTCGCGCGACGCCACCGCGGATGTCGCCCCCGACGCTCCAGAGCGCGACGAGGTGGTGGCCCTGGTGGTCGCCCCCGCGATGGCCACGGTGCGCGTGACGGCGCCCGGCATGCGCCCCACGACGCCCTTCACCGTCACGGGGAGGACGCGCCTCGGTCGCACCGTCCCCGTCACCGCGCTGTGGTCCACCACGCCCGCGGCCCTCGCGACCGCGGCGCCCGACGGCACCGTGACCGCCACCGGGGTCGCTGGCGGCGACGTCATCGTGACCGCGCGCAGCGGCACCCTCGCGGCCAGCGCGACGCTGCGCATCGTGATCGACGTCACGGTGACCGCTGGCCCCGCCGACACGGGAGCGCTCTTCCCCGCGGGCGCGACGCCCACCGTCGACGCGATGCGCACGCCGGGCTGGATCTACCCCGCCAACGAGACCGTCTTCCCGCAGAACCTCAACCGCGTTCTCTTCCAGTGGCGACCGGCAGGCAACAACCGCTTCCGCATCACCTTCGAGAGCGATCGGACGCGCGTCGTCGTCCTCACCGACGGCGCCAACACCACCTGCGCGCGCGCCGCCGCCGCCACGGCCCTCTCGTGCTTCGAGCCCGAGCTCGCGGTGTGGCGCTACCTCGCCGCCTCCAACCCCCGCGGGAGCGTACGCATCACCGTCGACGGCGCCCTCGCCAGCGCGCCGGGCCGCTTCTACCGCTCGGCGACGCTCACCGTGGGCTTCTCGCGCGGCCCCGTCCCCGGCGCCATCTACTACTGGAGCACGACGGCCCGTGGCGTACGACGCGGCAACCTGGAGGAGGCCGTCCCGCGCAACTTCCTCACGCCGCCGGAGGCGAGCAACGAGTGCGTCGCGTGCCACACGCTCTCGCGCCGCGGCAACCGCCTCGCGGCCGACGTCGGCGGCAACGTGCTCTGGATCGTCGAGGTGTCGCCCACCACGCCCCCGCCGCGCCTCGTCACCCAGTACGAGCGGCGCGACATCCCGATGTTCTGGTCGACCTTCTCGCCCGACGAGTCGCGCATCGTGGCGGCCGCGCGCGGCGTGATGACGCTGCGCCGCACCTCCGACGGCGGCCCGATCAACACCATCGCCCTCGGCGCCCGCACCTTCGGCACGCAGCCCGACTGGGCGCCGGACAACGCCCTCCTCGCGTACACACAGAGCGCCGACGACCGCGACCGCGGCGTGCGCGGCGGCCGCATCGCCGCCGTGGACGTGCGCCCGGGCGACGCCTGGGGCACCCCGCGCCTCCTCCACGGGACGGGCGCCAACAACGACACCAACCAGTTTCCGAGCTTCTCCTGGGACAGCCAATGGATCGCCTTCGCCCACTCGACGGGCAGCGGCCAGAACGACGTCACCAGCGACCTCTGGCTCGTCCGCCGCGACGGCACCTCGGCCCGCGCGCTCACCCGCGCCAACACCGTCATCAACAACGGCGTGATCACCACCCCCACGGTGCAGGACAACATGCCCACGTGGGCGCCGACGGGCGCGCCCGACGACTACGCCTGGGTGGCCTTCAGCTCGACGCGCGACTACGGCGCCGTGCTCGGCGGCACCTCGCGCCTCGGCCGCCACGAGCAGGTGTGGGTCGCCGCCGTCGACCTCACCCGCGCGGCCGCCGAAGACGCCTCGTACCCCGCCTTCCGCCTCCCCTGCCAGGACCTCGACGAGGACACCCACCGCCCCTTCTGGGCCCTCGACCGCGTCCGCATGGCCTGCGCGGCGTCGGGCGCGACCTGCATGCTCGACGGCGACTGCTGCGCGCCGCTCACCTGCGCGGGCGGCGTGTGCCGGACGGCCTGCGCCCCCCTCGCGGCCACCTGCACCACCAGCGCCGACTGCTGCGCCCCGCAGGTGTGCCTCGGCGGCGTCTGCCGTACGCCCTGCGGCCCCGCCGGCGCCGGCTGCGCGACCTCGGCCGAGTGCTGCGTCCCCGGCACCTGCATGTCGGGCGTCTGCACCACCCCGCCCTGCCGCACCGCCGGAACCGCCTGCACCACCAGCGCCGACTGCTGCGCTCCCTCCACGTGCGTCGGTGGCATCTGCACCCCGCCGGTGTGCCGCGGCGCCGGGGCGGCGTGCACGATGGCGACGGACTGCTGCGCGCCCCTCGCCTGCACGGCGGGGATGTGTCGGGCGGCGTGTCGCACGGCGGGTTCGGCCTGCGCGGCGGACGGCGACTGCTGCACGCCCGCCACCTGCCGCGGCGGCGTGTGCGCGACGCCGTGCCGAACCACCGGCTCGATGTGCACGAGCGACGCCGACTGCTGCTCGCCCGGCGCGTGCCGCGGCGGGATGTGCGCGGCGCCGTGCCGTGCCGCGGGAGCGACCTGCACCACCAGCGCGGACTGCTGCGCGCCCAACACCTGCGAGGGCGGCGTGTGCCGCGGCGCGTGCGTGATGACGGGCGGCGCCTGCGCGAGCGACACCGACTGCTGCACCGGCCAGACGTGCTCCGGCGGCGCGTGCCGTCCGCCGTGCCGAGCCACTGCGGCGGCGTGCACCACCAACGCCGACTGCTGCTCCGGGACGTGCACCCGCGGAGCCTGCGCGCCGCCGCCGTGCCGGGTGACGGGTCAATCGTGCGCGACGAGCGCCGACTGCTGCTCGGGAACCTGCGTGAGCGGCGGGTGCGCGCCCGGGTGACCCATCGTGGTAGGGTGACGTCATGCTCGATGACGCGCACCTCGCCCTGCTGCCTCCCCGCTCGGTGAAGGACGCGCTCCAGGCGCTCTCGCAGGGCGATCCGCACATCGCCGCGCTCGCCAACGCCGGGCGGAGCTCGCCCCCGCCCGGCGCCATCATCACGCTGACCAACGCGCGCGGCGAGACGGCCTTCCAGATGGTGGAGGTGCCCGTCGCGGGGGTGAGCGGGCGGCTCTTCGTCGGGCCGCTGCCGGGGCGCGCGACGAAGGTGACCGCGGAGCTCGACGCGCTCGTGGCGTACGGGGTGCGGCACGTGTTCGGGCTGCTCCCGGCGATCGACCTCCCCGACCTCTACCGCGTGCCCGACTACCTCGACGCGGTGCGGGCGCGCTTCGGCGAGCGCTTCACGCTGCTCGATGTGGTCGACTACGAGGTTCCGCCGGATGACGGGGCCTTCGAAGCGGCGGTGGGGAGCGCGGTGCGGGCGCTGGTGGCGGGCGACAAGGTGTACGCCCACTGCGGCGCGGGCTGCGGGCGGGCGGGGGTGTTCGCGTCGTGCGTGCTCGTGGCGCTGGGGGCCGAGGCGCTGGAGGCCGTGCGGCGCTTTCGGGCAGCCCGCGGGTGCGGACCGGAGACGGCGGAGCAGGTGGCCTACGTGGTGCGCTACGCGGGGCGCGTGTACCCTCCCGCGCCATGACCACCCTCCGCTACAAGCTCCTGGGTCGCTCTGGCCTCCGCGTCTCCGAGCTCGCGCTCGGCACCATGACCTTCGGCGACGACTGGGGCTGGGGCGCTCCCCCTGACGAGGCGCGCCTCCAGTACGAACACTTCCGCGCCGCGGGCGGCAACTTCGTCGACACCGCCAACAACTACACCAACGGCAGCTCCGAGAAGATCGTCGGCCAGCTCATCGCCCCCGAGCGCGCGTCGATCGTGCTCGCGACGAAGTACACCATCGCGTGGCGCCCCGGCGACCCCAACGGCTCGGGCAACCACCGCAAGAACATGGTCCAGTCGGTGGAGGCGAGCCTGAAGCGCCTCGGCACCGACTACCTCGACCTCCTCTGGCTCCACGCCTGGGACGACACCACGCCGCCCGCCGAGGTGATGCGCGCCCTCGATGACCTCGTGCGCGCGGGCAAGGTGCTCCACGTCGGCGTCTCCGACACGCCCGCGTGGGTGGTGTCGCACGCCAACACGCTCGCCGAGCTGCGCGGGTGGAGCCCCTTCGTCGCGCTGCAGGTGGAGTACAGCCTGCTTCAGCGCACGGTGGAGCGCGAGCTCACGCCGATGGCCCGCGCCTTCAACCTCCCGGTGTGCGCGTGGGGCGCGGTGGGGGGCGGCGTGCTCACGGGCAAGCACACGCGCGGCGGCACGCCCGACGCGAAGCGCGACACCACGGCCCGCCGCAGCGAGCGCAACCTCGCCATCGCGCGGGCGGTGGACGCGGTGGCCGACGAGCTCGGCACGACCTCGACGCGCGTGGCCATCGCGTGGCTGCAGCACCAGCCCGGCGCGGTGATCCCGATCGTGGGGGCGCGCACGGCGGCGCAGCTCGACGACGCGATCGGCGCGGCGGACGTGACGCTTCCGGCGGAGGCGCTGGCGAAGCTCGACGCGGCGAGCGCGGTGGAGCTGGGGTTCCCGCACCAGTTTCTGCAGCTGCCGTACGTGCGCAAGCTGGTGGGCGGCGACACCGTCGACCGACTCGCGCTCGACCCGCACCGCCCGCGGGTGTGACCGCCTAACGGTTGTAGTTGCTCGTCTCCAGCAGGATGACGTTCGTCTTGCTGCGCGACTCGCCCACGGACGTCACGTACACCGCGGGCCGATCCTGCACCGGGCACACCTTCTCGCAGGCGCCGCAGCCGATGCAGAGCTTCGGGTCGACGTGGGGCCGCTGCACATGCACCGGCGCCCCGTTGCGGTCGGGCGTGTCGATCTCCTCCACCCAGATCGCCTTCGGTGACGTCGGGCAGAACTCCTCACACACGATGCACGGCGTCGCCATCGACCACGGCAGGCACCGCCCGTGGTCATAGAAAGCCGTCCCGATCTTGATGGGCTCGATGTGCCGCACCGCGTCGCCGAGCTTCTGCACCTCGGTGATCTTCTGGATCGCGCCCGTCGGACACACCTCGCCGCAGAGCACGCAGGAGGGCTCGCAGTACCCGATGCGCGGGATAAGAATCGGCGTCCAGAGCCCCTCGATGCCGCTCTCCAGGAAGGCCGGGTGGAGCGCGTTGTTGGGGCACACCTTCATGCACTCCGCGCAGCGGATGCAGCGCTCCATGAAGTCACGCTCGGGCACCGAGCCGGGCGGGCGGATGAGCCGGTCGTAGTAGTTGGAGTCGATGGTGTCGCTGGTGCGGGCGAGCGGGAGCACCGCGGCGCCGGCCATCGCCGTGACGAGGGTCTTGCGGCGGTCCATGTCCGACTGCGTCAGCGCCGCGCTCTTGCGGTTGGGCAGCCAGCGGAACTTGATCACGTCCTCGGGGCACGAGGTCTCGCAGTTGAGGCACATGTGGCACTCGTCCTGCCGCCACTTCACGCCGCCCTGCGGGCTGTCAGCGCCCTGGCAGTCGACGAGGCAGAGGTTGCAGTCGGTGCACTTGGAGTGATCCTTCTCCATGCCGACGAGCGCGTGGCGCGCGAGGAGCCCGAGCGTCGCCCCGAGCGGGCACAGCACCCGGCACCAGAAGCGCGGGATCCAGCGGTTGGCGAGCAGCACCACGAAGAGCAGTCCCCCCACCACCCAGGTCTGGTGGAAGAAGTACTGGCGCGGCTGGAGCACCGTGGCGACGAGGGCGTCGCGCGCCGCGTCGGTGCCCGTCTGGAGCACGTGGACGTTGGTGTGCGAGAGCCCGTCGAGCCCGCGGCCCGTGATGTAGTTGATCGCCGGGAGCACCGCGAGCCCGATGGCCCGCACGCAAATGCAGATCGGGTCGAAGAGCCCGCCGATGGCGCTCCCGCAGACCGCCGCCACGAGGAAGGTGCCGAGGAGGTAGTACTTCGCGTTCTGGTACGGGTGCGTCATGTTGGCGCGCACGCGCCGCGCCCCCGTGGTGGCGCCGCCCGGGTTGGGGAAGAGCCACGCGAAGAAATGGTGGAGCGTGCCGAAGGGGCAGATCCAGCCGCAGAAGACGCGCCCGAACACCAGCGTGAGCGCCACCATCCCCACCGACCACCAGAGCGCGCGGTACACCGCGTGGGTGGAGAGGAAGGTCATCAGCGCGACGAAGGGATCTGCGAGGAGGAAGGCCTCCACGGGGTACGGCATGCGCACGACGGCGCCGCCCGTGAAGCCCCCGCGAAACTCCGTCCGCACCAGCAGAAACAGGAACAGGAACAGGAACGAGAACTGCGACACCCGCCGCGCGTCGCGGAGCCACACGATGATCTTCCGCGCCGGCAGCCCCGAGCCGGGGCGCTTCTTCGCCTTGAAGCGACCGGTCACCCACGTGCGCGCCTTGTCGAAGAGCGACGGCCCGGCCTTCACCGCGGGTGCCGCGGGCGTCGGCGCGGGCGCGTCCATCGGCGCCGCCGTCTGCACGGGGGCGGGCGTTGTGACGGCGACCGGCGCCGCGACGACGGGGGCGGAGGCAGGCGCGGGCGCGTCGATGGCGGGCACCATCCCGACGACGCCAAACCACGGGATCGGGCGCGGCAGGTCGCTCATGTGAGGGTCACCGAGGGGCGGTGGATGGCGCGCGCCACGTCCGCAGGGTCGGAGAGGTCGGGCACGTGGATGGCGTAGCGCTCGGCTTGATCGTGCAGGTCGAGGGCGATCTCGCGCGGGCGCAGCGAGTGCCAGTTGGTGGTGCCGAGGTGGCGCTCCTCGCCCATGCGGAGGTAGGGGAGGTTCTCGGGGCGCTGGCCGATGAGGGTGCAGCCGTAGGCGTCGGCGGCCACCTGGTCGATGGTGGCGAGGACGGTGTTCATGCGGCGCGTGTCGTCGACGTTGCCGCCCTGGGGGCCGTTGCGCATCATCACGCGCACGCCGTCGACCACGGTGAGGGTCGGGCGCATGAAGGTGGCGAGGTCGGCGACGGAGACGTCGATGTTCTGGTGGAGGCGGTTGCGGCGGCCGCCGAGGGAGCCGTACCAGTTTTTCATCGCGGCGGTGTATCGGGCGAGGTTGTGGTGCTTCGCCACCGGCACGTTGATCACCTTGTCGGCCTCGATGAGCGTGCGGTAGACGGGCCACTCGTCGAGCACCTCACCGTTGAGCCGCATGGTGCGAAACCGGTGCTCGGCGGGGAGCACCACGTCGGCCCCGAGCGCGTGCACCCGGCGCCAGATGCCCGAGCGCTGGAAGCACCGCCCCGGGTCGTTGCAGCTCGCGTCGGTCACCACCACGCGCCGCGCCCCGCACGCCTGCGCCATCTGAACCACCGCGGCCACCACCTCGGGGTTGGTGTTGGCGGCCTGCATGGGCGTGCGATCCCACCCGATGTTGGGCTTCACCACCACGATGTCGCCGCGCGAGATGAAGCGACCCATCCCGCCGAGCGCCTCCACGGCCTGCGTCACCAGCGCCGTCGGAGAGGTGCCGTCCACCCCGTGGGCGACGGCGAAATCGCTCGGGCCGCCGCGGTCGGCGCGCCGGTAGTCACGCACCTCGCGGGCGCCGCGGGCGGTCTGCGCGTCCCAGCCGCCGCGGTCGTAACGGGTACGGGCGATGGCCGCGGCGCCGGCGAGCACGCCGAGGGCCTTGCCAGCGCGAACGAGCGCTTCACGACGGGTCGGTCGAGGGTCGGTCATGGGGGTTCCTGAGGGCGGCAACCGTGCACGCGGTGCAACAGCGTTCATAGACCCCGGGCGACGAAATGCGCAAGTCCCTGCGGGGTTCTCGCTCAGCCCGGTCCGAGGCGATCGTCGAGCACCCGGCGCACGGCGTCGAGGTCGGCGGGCAGCTCCACCGGCACGTTGGCCTCCCGCGACGTCGCATCCTCGAGCGTCCCCCCGTGATACGCCCGCTTGAACTCCGTGAACTTCAGCCCGTGCGCCGTGCTCACCACCACCACCTTGTGGTCGCGCTGAACAATCCCTCGCTTCACCAGCTTCTCCAGCGCCACGAGCGCCACGCCGGTGTGCGGGCAGTTGTACATCCCCGTCCGATCGGCGCGCGCCACGGCGTCGGCGAGCTCGTCCTCGGTGGCCTGCTCCACCACCCCGTCGGTGGCCTTCAGCACCCGGATGGCCCGCTCGATGCTCACCGGGTCCCCGATCTGGATCGCGCTCGCGGCCGTCTTCTGCGCCGTGATGGGCGCGTAGTGCGCCCAGCCCGCGGTGTAGGCGCGGTAGAGGGGGTTGGCCCGCTCGGCCTGCGCGACGCAGAGCCGCGGGACGCGCGTGATGAGCCCGAGGTCGCGCATGAGTGCGAAGCCCTTGCCGAGCGCGTACACGTTGCCGAGGTTGCCGCCAGGGATCACCACCCAGTCGGGGACGGCCCAGTCGAGCTGCTGGACCATCTCCACGGCGACGGTCTTCTGGCCCTCGATGCGGAGGCTGTTCATCGAGTTGGCGAGGTACACGCTCCCGTCGGCGGCGAGCGCCTGGACGACCCGCATGCACCCGTCGAAGTCCGTGTCGAGCGAGAGCACCAGCGCCCCGTTGGCCAGCGGCTGGAGGAGCTGCGCCACCGACACCTTGTGGCGCGGCAACAGCACCAGCGCCGGGAGCCCCGCGGCGGCGCAGTACGCGGCGAGGGCGGCCGAGGTGTCACCCGTGCTCGCGCAGGCGACGGCGCGGATGGACTGGCCGCGCCGGATCATCTCGCGCACCCCGCTGACGAGCACGGTCATCCCGAGGTCTTTGAAGGAGCCCGTGTGGGAGTTGCCGCACTGCTTCACCCAGAGGTCATCGAGCCCGATGGAGCGCCCGTAGCGATCGGCGCGGAGGAGGTTGGAGCCGCCCTCGGCGAAGCTCACGATGGAGTCGTGGTGGATGCCGGGGTAGACCCACTCCAGCTTCCCCCACACGCCCGATCCGTAGGGCCATTGGGTGCGCATCCAGCGGCGGTCGAAGAGGTCGATCCACGCGGCCGGGCTCCGCGCGCGCAGGGCCTCCACGTCGTGGGTGACGTCGAGGAGGGCGTCGCAGCGGCGGCAGCGGTAGATCACCTCGTCGAGGGGGTAGCGCTCACCGCAGCCAGCGAAGCAGGTGTACTCGGCGCGAGGGGTCATCGGTGCGCGTGGTGTCTATCACAGCCGCGGACGTCGGTGGGTCGACACCGGCCCCCGGGATGCGGTAGGACGGGCGCATGCAGCGCGTGGTTCCGCTTCGGTATGGGGTGGCGTTTCGGCGGGCCTTCGGCGACCCGGAGGTGTTCAGCGCCTTCGTGAGCGACGTGTTCGGCGAGCCCATCGAGGTGCGCGAGGTGCTGGCCGAGCACAGCTTCCCCGGGTACCGCGACATGGTGAAGGTCGCCTACGACCTCTACGCCGAAGACACCGCGCGGCGCATCATCGTGGAGATCCAGCACATCCGCGAGAACGACTCCCTCGACCGCTTTCTCTACTACCACTGCTTCGGCATCGTCGAGCAGGTGCGCTCCCACGAGGACTACCGCGCCGGCCGCGAGGTGCTCACCCTCGTCGTGCTCACCCGCAAGCCCCGCCAGGCCGCTGAGCGTTTCAGCTACGCCGTCATGCCGATGGACCTGACCAACGAGCACGGCCGCCCGCTCGGCGCCTTCCGCCACAAGCTCGTCATCGTCAACGCCCGCGAGATCAACGACCACACCCCGCCCGGCGTCCGACGCTGGCTGGAGTTCATCGACGACTCCCTCGACGAGGAGGTCGACGAGAACTCCTACCCCGACCCCCTCATGCAGCGCGCCGTGGGCGCCATCCGCCACGACGGCCTCGACGGCGAGGCCCTCGCCGCCCTCAAAGACGAAGCCGTCTGGGAGAACGCGAAGCGGGAGGAGCGAGAGGACGGGCGCGCCGCGGGGCTCGCCACCGGGCTCGCCACCGGGCTCCGGGTGGCCCTGCGAACGCTCTGCGACGTGCTGGGCGTCGCGCTCACTGCGGCGCAGCAGGCCGCGATCGAAGCCGCCGACGCCGACGCGCTCGCCACCTGGATCGAGCACGTGAAGGCGCACCGCGCGCTCCCGTAGCGTCAGGGTCGCACCCCGACGGCGGAGGCGCCCCTACGCGCAGGCCGTGGTGATCGACGTCCGCGCGCTCCGCTCCCGCCGCGCCCGCGACGCGACCGCGCTGATCATCGCCCGCCGCAGCGCGTCCGCCCGCACCGGCTTGGTCACGAGGTCGTCCATGCCCGCGTCGAGGGCGGCGCGGCGCTCGTCTTCGAACACCGCGGCGGTGAGCGCGACGATGGGCACCTCGCGACGCTTGTCGGTGCGCGCGCGGATGCGTCGGGTGATCTCCAGCCCATCGAGCACGGGCATCTGGATGTCCATGAGCACCAGGTCGAAGGACTCGCGTTCGAGGGAGGTGAGGGCGATCTCCCCGTTGAGCGCGGTGACCGACGTGACCCCCATCCGCGTCAGGAGCGCGGTGGCGACGCGGAGGTTGACGGCGTTGTCCTCCACCACCAGCACGCGGCGGGGGAGGCCAGCATCGGGGGCCGGGATGCTCAACACCAGCCGCGGCGCCTCGGCCTCGGGGGCATCCACGTCGAAGGTGAAGCGCGATCCGACGCCGGGCGCGGAGGTCACGGAGATCTCGCCGCCCATCCGCGACACCAGCTCGCGGCAGATCGCCAGCCCGAGGCCGGTGCCCTCCACGTGCTCGGCCGCGAGCACCTCGCCCTGGTAGAAGGGGACGAAGAGCCGGGCGCACACGGCTTCGGTCATCCCCACGCCCGTGTCGTGAACGGCCACCGAGAGCCTGCCCTCCGCCCACACGCCCTCCACGCGCACCGTCCCACCGGGCGTGAACTTCAGCGCGTTGGAGACGAGGTTGATGATCACCTGCCGCACGCGCGGCCCGTCGCCGAAGACCCACGGCGGCACCCCGTCGACGGGCGACACCTGGAGGTGAATGCCGCGCTCGGCCGCGTTGGCACGGTAGAGCCGCTCGACGCTGGTGAACACCGCCGCCACGGAGTAGGGCGCGCGAGAGATCGCGAGGTGACCGGACTCGATCTTGCTCATGTCGAGGATGTCGTTGACGATGCGGAGCAGGGCGTCGCCCGAGCGCTGGATCGTCTCCACCATCTCCTGCTCCTCGGGGTCGTGGCGCCGCTCCATGAGCATGCCCGCAAGGCCGAGGATGCCGTTGAGCGGCGTGCGGAGCTCGTGGCTCACCACCGCGAGGAAGGCGCTCTTGGCGCGGTTGGCCGCCTCGGCGTCACGCCGCGCCCGCTCCACCGCCTCGCGCTGCGCGTCCGCGGCGCGCATGTTGAGCCACTGGAGCAGGTACGCCGCCACCGTGGCCGCGCTCACCGTCCCCGCGAGCTGCACCGGGAATCGACCGACGGGCCGCCACCCCAGCACCCGATCGCCGAACACGCAGAAGAGCACCACCGCGATCGTCACGACGAGCCAGGGGTGACCCGCCCGTGCGCGACCGATGAACAGCGCGAAGCTCGGCAAGAGCACGAGGGTGACGACCACCCCGAGGTGCTGCCCCTGACTCTCGGCCATCACCGCCAGCGCCGTCACCAGGATCGTTAGCAGAAATCCGTGCTGGGCGATCCTCCGGTGCCCCAGCAGCAAGGGAGCCACCGCGAGCAGCGCGGCCGCCTGGCCCCCTGCCAGCGCGACGCGGGTGACGCCTGGCGTGGTCGATGCGCCGAGCAAGGGGAAGACACCGCCCAGCAACGTCGCCGCCGACCAGTAGATCATGGCCGAGCGCGTGAGCCGCTCGTCGGCCGCGAGGGCACGCGCGAGAAACGTCGGCAGCCAGGGGCGTGTCGTCGGTGGCCCAACGCGCGACGCGGATTCGGTGGGGGCGGGCGACGGGCGTTGAGAGGCCATGCGCGTTGCAACGGTGCAGCGAAGCATCGCCTTGAGCACGCCATCGCTGCGGCGACGGCGCCTCGGACGATTGCGCACCGGACGCATTCTCGGCTACATCGCACGCGATGCGCCCCCTCGACTCCCTCGGGCTCCGCTTCGACGGCGGTCGGCTCACCGTCCTCGACCAGCGCCTCCTCCCCGACGAGGAGCGCTGGCTCGACGCCGACGACCCCGCCCGCATGGCCGAGCACATCCGCTGCCTCTCGGTGCGCGGGGCCCCGCTCATCGGCGTCGCCGCGGGCCTCTCGCTCGGCCTCTTCGCGCGCTCGGGCGTCGCCGCAGAGGGCTTCGCCGCCGCCGCCGCCCACCTCCGCGCGGCCCGCCCCACGGCCGTCAACCTCATGCACGCCGTCGACCGCGTCGTCACCGCGTACCGCGCCCACGGGCCCGATGGGGCGTGGGCCGAGGCCGTCGCGCTCTTCGACGAGGACGTCGCCCTCTGCGACGCGATGGCCGCTCAGGGCGCCGCGCTCGTGGCCGAGGGCGAGGGGCTCCTCACGCACTGCAACGCGGGGGCGCTCGCCACGGTCGGGGTCGGCTCCGCGCTCGGCGTCATCACCCGCGCGTGGGCCGACGGCAAGCGCGTCCATGTCTTCGTCGACGAGACCCGGCCGCTCCTCCAGGGCGCGCGGCTCACCGCGTGGGAGCTGCGCCGCGCCGGCGTCCCCTACACCCTCATCACCGACTCCATGGCCGCGGTGGTGATGCGCGAAGGCCGCGTGCAGCGGGTGTTCGTCGGCGCCGATCGGGTGGCGGCCAACGGGGATTTCGCCAACAAGATCGGCACCTACGGGGTGGCCGTCCACGCGCACCACCACGGGGTCGCCTTCCACCCCGTCGCGCCCTGCACCACGGTCGACCTCGCGGCCCCCGACGGCGCGCACATCCCCATCGAGGCGCGCGACGCGGCGGAGGTGCGCGGCGTCGCGGGCTCCTTCGGCCGCGTGCGATGGAGCACGGACGACGCGCCCGTGTACAACCCCGCGTTCGATGTCACCCCGGCATCGCTCGTGACGTCGCTGATCATCGACCGGGCGGTGCTCACGCGCGCCGAGCTCGCCGCGGGCGCCCTCCCGAAGCTCCTCGGAGCCGCGCGGTGAAGCACCTCCCGCGGGTCACGGCCGTCGCGCTCGCCCTCGCCTGCGGGGCGGCGCTCGCGCAGGCACCCCCGCACACGCCCGTCCCCACGGAGAACCCCGACGAGGAGGCCCCCCTCGTGGTCGACCCCGACGCGGGCGGGTGCTCGTACAACGCCGTCCCCCTGGTCGACCCGCACTCCCCCGTGGCCACCGGGCGCGGCGTCAGCCTCACCCTCGACGAGCTCCTCACGCGCATGCGGGACATCTCGGGCGCCACGCAGGAGCGCTTCGTCACCGACCCCCGCGCGATCCCTTCGCTCATCGACCGCATCGTGGCCGACCGCGTCCTCGCCGCCGAGGCCCGCCGCCGCGGCCTGGAGAACGACCCCATCGTGCGGGCGGCGGTCGAGCGCGCCCTCGTGGCCCGGCTCCGCGCGACGGTGATCCAGCCCGCGGCCGACGCGGCGCGGCCGACCGACGCCGACGTGCAGCGCTGGTACGACGAGCACCCCGAGCGCTTCCACATCCCCGAGCGTCGTCGCGTGCGGCTCATCTTCTCCGAGGTGCTCCGCCACGCGCAGGAGTCGCTCCGCCTCGCCACGCTGCGCCGGGGTCCGCGCTACGTCCACACGTTTCGTCGCCTCGCCGCCGACCGCAACGTCGACGCGCACCTCCGCTCGATGGCGGGCGACCTCCGCGACGTCACGCTCACCCCGATGGCCAACACGCCCGATGTCGACGGCGCGATCCGCGCGGCGGCCTTCGAGATCGGCCGCGAGGAGCAGACCCTGCCGCGCCTCGTGGAGGGCGACTGGCACGGTCATCACGGGTGGTTCGTCGTCCACCTGGTGTCGCGGCGCCGCGCGGAGGAGCGCTCGCTCCAAGCGCAGGCCGACTGGATCCGCCTGCGCATCGTGGCCGAGCGGCGCGTCGCGGCGGAGCGGGAGCGCGTCGAGGTGCTGGTGCGTGACGCCGCCGTCACCCGCGCGCCGGTCGAGCGGATGATCCGATTCGAGCCCGTCCCCGAGGGCGACGGCGGCATGGACGCGACGGCCGACCGGTAGCGCCGCGCTATTCCTTCCGCGGCGCCTCTCTGCTACATCGCGCGCCATGCGAGTGATGAAGTTCGGCGGGACCTCCGTGGGCGACCCCGCGCGCGTGTCCAACCTCTGCGAGATCGTCCGGGCCGCCCTCCCCCTCCGCCCCGTGGTGGTGGTGAGCGCGGCCTCCAAGGTCACCGACATGCTCCTCACGGCCGCCCGCAAGGCCGTCGACGGCACCGTCGACGACGCGGCCATCGTCGCGCGGGTCACGGGTCTGTTGCGCGCCTTCGACCTCCCCGACGCGCTCGTCGCGCAGGAGCTCTCGGGGCTCCACGACGCGCTCCGCGCCATCGCCGCGGGCCGCGAGGCCACCGTCGCCCTCACCGACCTCGTGGCCTCCTACGGCGAGCGCATCTCCGTGCGCTTCATCGCCGCGGCCTTGAGCGCCCGCGGCGTCCCCGCGACGGCCCACGACGCCTACGACGTCGGGATGGTGACCGACGACCATTTCGGCGCCGCCGACGTGGTCACCGAGGCCGAGGGGCTCCTCGGCGAGCAGGTGACGGCCCTCGCCATGCGCGACACGATCCCCGTGGTGACGGGCTTCATCGGCAAGACGCGCGACGGCCGCGTCACGACGCTCGGCCGCGGCGGCAGTGACTACAGCGCGGCCCTCGTGGGCGCGGCCATCGGCGCCGACGAGATCGAGATCTGGACGGACGTCCCCGGCGTGATGAGCTCCGACCCGCGCGTGGTCGCCGAGGCCCACACCATCCCCGCCCTGTCCTTCGACGAGGCCGCCGAGCTCGCCTATTTCGGCGCGAAGGTGCTCCACCCGAAGACCATCCACCCCGCCGTCCGCCGCGGCATCCCCGTGCGCGTGAAGAACACCTTCGAGCCCGCGCACCCGGGCACCGTCATCACGGCGCGCGGCGACATGGGGGCCCGCGGCGCCCGCGCCATCGCCCACAAGCGCGGCATCGCGGTGGTCAACGTCGTCTCGACGCGCATGCTCCTCGCGCACGGCTTCCTCGCGCGCATCTTCGAAGTCTTCGCCCGGCACCGCGTGGTGGTCGACCTCGTCGCCACGAGCGAGGTGAGCGTGAGCTGCACCGTCGACCGCGACGACCACCTCGACGCCGCCCTCGACGAGCTCCGCACCATCGGCGACGTCACCGTGTCGCGCCACAAGACCCTGGTGTGCGTCGTCGCCGCGGGGCTGCTGCAAGACGCCTCGGTGTGCCCGCGCATCTTCGCCGCCCTCGGCCGCGAAGACATCGCCGTGGAGCTCCTCTCCATGGGGGCGAGCGCCATCAACGTCAGCCTCGTGGTGGGCGGCGACGACGGCGAGCGGGCCGTCCGCGCGCTGCACCGCGAGCTGTTCCAGGAGCGCGCCTCGTGAGCGGCGCCATCTGGCTCGGTCCGCGTCGCGCCGCCGCCCTCGCCGAGCGCTTCGGCACGCCCTTCTACGCGTACTCCGCCAAGACGCTCCGCGCGCGCTGCCGGGCGCTGGCGCGTTCGTTTCCGGGCGCGTCGGTGCGCTACGCGATGAAGGCCAACGCCAACCCCGCGGTGCTCGACCTCATCCGTCGGCAGGGCCTCGGCGTCGACACCGTGTCCCCGTGGGAGGTGCGCCTCGCCCGCGAGGTCGGCTTCCGCAAGCGCGACATCGTCTACTCGGGGAGCATGCCCTCCGACGACGACCTCGACGCCGTCCATCGGGCGGGCGTCACCGTCAACCTCGACGCCCTCTCGTCTCTGCAGCGCTACGGCAAGCGCTTCCCCGGCGCCCGCGTGTCGCTCCGGCTCAACCTGGAGATCGGCGGCGGCCACCACCCCCACGTCATCACCGCGGGCCCCGACAGCAAGTTCGGGTTGAGCGCGGACGACCTCCCCGAAGCCCGCGCGGTGTGCGCGGCCCACGGCCTCCAGATCGTCGGGCTCCATCAGCACATCGGCTCGGGCATCTTCGAGGCGCACCTCTTCCTCGACGCCCTCGACGCCCTCCTCGCGCTGCTCCCGGACTTCCCCGCGCTGGAGTTTGTCGACGTGGGCGGCGGCTTCGGCGTCCCCTACCGCGACGACGAGAAGCCCGTCGACCTCGAGGCGTGGGGCAAGGCCGTCACCGCCCGCTTCGACGCCGCCGTCGCCTCCTACGGCCGCCCGCTCACCCTCGTGCTCGAACCCGGGCGCTACGTGGTCTGCGAGGCGGGCGTCCTCGTCGCGCGCGTCACCACCATCAAGCGAACCCGCGACCGGGTCTTCGTGGGCACCGACTCGGGGATGCACCACCTCATCCGCCCGGCGCTCTACCAGTCGTGGCATCCCGTCACGACCTGGCCGCGCCGCGACACCGCCCCCGAGCGCTGCTTCGTCGTCGGACCCATCTGCGAGAGCGGCGACGTCCTCGCCGAAGACCGGATGATGCCCGTCCCCGAGGAGGGCGACCTCGTGGTGGTGGGCAACGCCGGCGCCTACGGCTTCGCCATGGCCTCCCACTACAACCTCCGCGCCCTCCCCGCCGAGGTGATGGTCGACGGCGACGACTGGTCGCTCATCCGCCGCCGCGAGCACTACCGCGACGTGCTCCCCCGGCGCGACCTCCCGTAGCGTGCAGACCCCGGACGACGCTGCGGCCCGCCGTCGACACCTCCCGTTGAACCGCCGTTGAGGAGGGAGCAACCTGTTGAGACGTACACTCGACGCGGCGCGAGGCGTGCAACAGGTTCTCCCCCACCGAGGTTCATCATGAAGCACAGCACGAAGGTCTTCTCCTGGCGGCTCCTGGTCCCCATCGCCGCCGCCCTCTGCGCGGTGGCGATCCCCCGCGACGCCCACGCGATCCTCCGGGCCGGCGGCCTCATCGGGATCGAGCACATCCGCGGCTCCAACGGCAACGGGACGATGTTCCAGTACCGCCTGGAGGGGGCCTTCTCCGTGGCCCCCTGGGTGCAACTCGGGGCCTACGCGCAGGGGCTCTCCCCCATCGGCGACGGCAGGACGGGCTGGGGCGGCGGCGCCATGCTCGCCCTCCGCCCGGCGCTCCCGCTCACGGGGAGCTGGGACCCGATGGGCTTCGCCACCATCGGTTACCAGCGGGCCCCGGCGGGCTCCGGGCTCCACAACGCCTTCACCGTCGAGCTCGGCGGCGGCATCGTCTACCACGCCAACTCCCTCATCGACCTCGAGCTCCGCGGCGGCTACGTGGGCCTCCTCGGCGCGAGCCTCAACGGCTTCACCGGCAGCCTCGGCCTCTCGCTCAACATCTGATCGCGCGCCCCCAGGGCACGGCGCGTCCGTGATACTCCCTCGGCCGATGCTCCCCGACCTCTTCCCCCCGTGGCGCGACGCGTGGGTGCTCCACGACGACGGCGACGTGATCGTCGTCGACAAGCCCGCGGGCATCTCCACGCACGCCCCCGACCCTTCCCGTCGCGACGACGTCGTCTCACGGCTCCAGCGCCACCTCGCCGCGCGCACCGGGGGCCGCCCCGACGACGTCTACCTCGGCGTGCACCAGCGCCTCGACCGCGACACCTCCGGGGTGCTCGTCTTCGCCCGCGTCAAGGCCGCCAACAAGGGCCTCGCCGAGGCCTTCGAGCGCCGCACCGCCGCCAAGACCTACGTCGCCGTCGTGACCTCCCGCCGCCCCCCTCCCCCGCGCGGAACCTTCACCCACGACCTCCTCCCCGCCGACGACGGCCTCATGCGCGCCGTCACCGCCACCCCGCGCGCGCCCCGCGGCGCCCAGCGGGCCATCACGCGCTACGAGCTCCTCGCCTCCCACGGCGAGCGCCACCTCCTCGCGCTCAAGCCCGAGACGGGTCGCACGCACCAGCTCCGGGTGCAGTGCGCCGCGGAGGGGATGCCCATCGCGGGCGATCCCTCCTACGGCGGCGCCCCGGCCCTCCGGCTCATGCTGCACGCGCGCGACCTCACGCTCGTCCACCCGACGCGCGGACAATCGGTCA
>JBILLV010000065.1:0-33586 GCA_044375895.1 Polyangiales bacterium
GGGGAGCGGATCGGCATCCGGCGGAGGCATCACGGCGTCGGGAGGAGGCACCGCAGCGTCCGGCTCGCCCGAGGTGACGTCGACGCGAACCACGTCGGGCGGAGGCGCGACGTCGGGCCGCGGCGCATCCGGCGTCGTCGCGTCGGCGTCGGGGGCGCCGGGGACGTCGCGCACGTCGCTGCCCGCGTCGATGCCGGCTTCCCGCGCGTCGATCACTGGGAGGTCGGCGGGGACGTCGACGGGCGCATCGACCGCGGCGTCCATGGGCATCCCGGCGTCGATGGGGGTGGTCACGAGGCCGTCGAGCGTAAGGCGCCAGGTCTGCATCTGCTGACGCGCGAGGCTCCCCGCAACCCGGCCCGCCGTGACGGTCGCCGCGCCGGTGTCGGTCTCGATGTGGGTCGCCGTGACGGCCGAACGGAGCGTGCTGCCAGGGGCCGTGAGGTCGAAGGTGCGGGGGGTCTCGGCGAGGTTCCAGGCGCGGACGACGACGCCGCGGGCGATGCCCTCTTCGGCGGGCTTCACGGCCCACACCAGCACGTCGGGGGAGCTCACCGCGACGAGCCCGAGGCGCGTCGGGAGGGCCGCCGCGGGCGTCGGCGCGAGGGCCTGCGCGACGAGGGGGTTCTGGTGCTCCAGGGCCATGCGCATCGCGGCGGGCTGGTCGTAGGCGCCGTGGGCGACGAGGGCGTAGCGGTTGAGGAAGCTGGTGTCACCGCCCTGGTTGGCGAAGCCGAGGTCGCGCCCGTCCACCTGCATCCCCGCCACCGCGAACACGGACGGGAGCGACGTGTCGAGCGTGCTGGGGCGGCTGTTGGCCACGCGCATGAACGAGCTGTCGGCGTTGGAGAGCGTGACGCCGAAGCCCGACTCCGACAGGTCGACGAAGTGGTTGAAGGAGAGGTAGTCGGTGCGGGTGAGCGCGTCGGCGTAGTCCCCGCCCGCGGCGTTGCGCGCCACGCGGGCGATCATCCCCACCTCCTCGTGGCGGATGGTGTAGCCCGACGCGCGGAAGTCGAACTGGTACCCCACCGTGCCGCCGAAGTTCTGCGTGATGCGGTTCTCCAGGTCGACGCGGTCGAGGCCGGCGTACACGGTGACGCGCGTGGTGTGGGCGGGCGCTCCTCCAGCGGTGACGCGCAGCGTGGCGGAGACGGGGCCGACGGACTCCGTGACGATCGTCCCCGCGGTGGCGCCGGTGCGTCGGTTGAGCGCGAGGCCCGCCCGCACGAGGTCGCGGTCGGCGGCGCGGTGGTCGAGGAGCGCGGTGATCGAGCCGTCGGCGGCCACGGTCATCCGGTAGCGACCGTTGTCGACGACGCCCCCGGCGACGGTCGCCGCCGGGGGAAACGCCGCGCCCGCGCCCGAGCGCACTTCGAACACCTTGTAGCCCACGGCGGGCAGGTCACGGGCGAGCGCGCGGACGCGGGTCGCGCCCCCGACAGTCACCACTTGCGAGGGGACCTCCGCGCCCGTGGTCATGTCCACCACCCGCAACGGGGCCGCGACGGTGGCGGGCAGGTCGACCACGTCGGTGCGCGCCCACCCGAGGCTGTTGAACACCACGAAGCGCTGCCCCGTGGAGGCGGGGGCGGCGATGAGCGTCGCGAGGCGCGCGAGGGACTCGTCGTGGAGGGCGTTGACGTAGGCCTCGACGCGGGCCACCGAGTCGCGCTGGAAGTTGAGCCGCGGCGTGCGACCCATGGGCGTGTCGGCCGTCCAGTCGTGGTCGTAGTACATCCCCATGCGGAGGAAGGCTTCGTCGCGCGCGACCTCACGGCCCGCGAGGATCGTCGGGTCGCGCAGGGCCACCACGGCGGCGATCGCCTCCGCGGTGCGCAGCTTCTCCACCGCGCGGCGCATGCGGGCGGTGGCGTCGGCGAGGGAGGCGGTGAGGAGGTCCCACTCGTTGCCGAAGGAGCCCGTGTACGTGGGGATGCGCGTCCCGTAGGTGGCCATGAAGTCGACGAAGAAGTCGGTCTCGTTGGAGACGATCACGCGGCGGGTCGGGGTCGACATCGACATCGCCGTGCGGATCATGATGTCCGTGGTCGTCTGGAAGTCGTCGTGGCCGTACCCGAAGGCGGCCATCACGTCGTAGGGCCAGCGCGAGCGGAAGCCCGCGTCGCCGGTCATGTACCGCACCGCCCCGTCGGGGAAGCGCGCCTCGGCGTAGCCCCCGAGGGACTCGTTGCCGTTGGAGGTGTTCCACTTCATCACGACGCCGCGCCCGTCGGGGCCGACGGCGTTGTAGATCTCGCGGGGGCGGGGGCCGAGGTTCACCTGCGACGCGCAGCCGCAGACGCCGCGCCAGGAGTAGCGCGCGCCGGCGCCCGCCCACAGCGAAGCGACGCCCGCGGGGAGGGTCGCGTTCTCCATCGACTGCACGATGTTGAAGTCGAGCCCGTAGCGCCGCTCCAACCGCCCCGCGTAGTAGAGGTCGCGCAGCACGGCCTCCGTCGGCATCGCGCCGTAGAGCGGCACCAGCGACTGCATCGACATCGTGATCGCCCCGCTCCGCAGGTGCCCCACGAGCCGGTTGAACTGGGCCGCCGGGCGGTTGTGCTCGTACTCCCAGACCCAGAGCGCGTTGTCGCAGGTGAAGCGCCCGCGGAAGTCCGAGGGGTTGCCCGCGGTCGCCTCCGCCTGCGTCATGTAGTAGTCGAGCATCGCGAGGAAGGCCGTGCGGTAGCCGACGTCCGTGGCCGTCCAGAAGTAGTCGGTGTGGTCGTCGTTGCCGAGGTACACCCGCTGCTGCGCGGAGACCTCCGGCGCGAGGCCGAGCGCGACGAGGGCGGCGACGAAGGAGGAGCGAAGGGTGCGGGGGCTCACGGGCCGGGATTGGATCACAGAGGCGGGGGGCGTGTCACAAGCGCGGCGCGCGCGACACACACGTCGGCGCGTGACAGGGGCATGGGCTTCAGGAGACCATCAGCCCATGCGAACGTTGCGACGCTCCGCGCTCCTTTTTGTCCCGCTGCTGCTCCTCGCGTGCAGCGAAGATGCCCCGCCCGCCACGATGACCGACGACGTCCCCGACGCCGCCGCCAAGGATCGACCGGCCCCGCTGGACACCACGCTTCCCGACATCACCCCGCCCCCGCCCGACGTCGCACCGCCGCCGCCCGACGTCGCGCCGCCCCCGCCCGACGTCGCACCGCCGCCCGACGTCGCGCCGCCGCCCGACGTCACGCCGCCCCCGCCCGACGTCACGCCGCCCGACGTCACGCCGCCGCCCGACGTCCCCGCGCCGATGGACGCACCTTCGACGGACGTGGCCGCGGACGTCGGGCTCGACGTGGCCGCGGACGACGGACCGGTCGCGTGCGAGGCCGACCTCACGCGCTGCGGAGACACCTGTCGCGACACGAGGACCGACCGCGACCACTGCGGCGGCTGCGGTCGACGCTGCTGCGCCGGAAGCCTCTGCTCGGCGGGTACCTGCGTGGTGGGCTGCGCGCCGGGCACGACCCCGTGCGGCACCGAACCCGGCCCCGATGGGTGCCTCAACAACGGGCGCTGCTTCGATCTCCAGACCAGCGCCCTGCACTGCGGCCGCTGCGGCATCGCCTGCCCGACGGGTCAGATCTGCAACGACGGCGCGTGCGTGGCCCCGTGCGCGATGACCGAGACGCGCTGCGGAGCGGCGTGCACCGACCTCCAGCGCGACGCCCGCAACTGCGGCGCGTGCGGTCGGAGCTGCGGGACGGACGAGCGCTGCGCCCTGGGCGCCTGCCGCCTCCCGCGCACCTGCGACGACCTCCTCGCGATCGCGCCCATGACGCCGAGCGGCCCCTACCTCATCGACCCCGACGCGGAGGGTCCGGTGGCGCCGTTCCGGGTGTTCTGCGACATGGAGACTGATGGCGGCGGGTGGACGCTCATCGCCTCCTCGGCGGGCGGCACCAACATGCCGCGCTTCGACACCGCCGCCTCCGCCGCGTGCGAGAGCGCCTCACCGACCGCGCCGTGCTTCGTCGGGGCCGCGCAGCTCCGCGCCCTCGCGCTGGTGGAGTACCGCTGGAGCGACACCGCCCGCGCCGTCGACACCCGCGCGCCGCTCGTCGGCCACCGCGGCGGCGCGCCCGATGTGAGCGCGACGTGCGTCAACGCGCAGGAGTACTTCCGCACCAACCAGGACGACCCCGCGCAGGGCATGGCCTGGGACGGGTGCGAGGTGAGCGAGATCTTCCAGAGCGTCACCGCCTGTCAGTCGATGTACCGCCCGGTGTGGAACCTCCAGCGCTGCGAGGGCGTCCCCGTCGCGCCGGGCGTCCGCTCGTCGCCTGACTACAACTGCTCGCCCTTCGGCACCGTCCTCGCCGACCCGACGCGCTCGAGCTGCAGCGGGTTTCACAACGTCCGCCACTGGCGCCGCGGCCGCACCTGCGCCGCAGGGCAGACCGCGTGCGACGGCGCCTGCGTCGACACGCAGCGCAGCGCCTCGCACTGCGGCGCGTGCGGCCGCGCGTGCACTGACCAGACCTGCATCTCGGGCGCCTGCACCACCGTGCGGAGCTGCGCCGAGCTGCTCCGCCTCGCGCCGGGCACACCCTCCGGGCGCTACCCCATCGACCCCGACGGCGCGGGCTCGGGCGCCCCGACCCTCGCGTACTGCGACATGACCACGGCGGGCGGTGGCTGGACGCTCGTCGCCTCGGCGGTGGGCGCCACCAACATGCCGCGCTTCACCGACGCCGCCGCGCGCCCGTGCAACTGGCACACGCCCAACGAGCCCTGCGCCCTCGGCGCCGCGCGCATCGCCGCGATGCCCTTCACGGAGTTTGCGTGGAGCACCACCGGGGCCGCGGTAAACACCCGCGCCCCCATCGACGGCCACACGCTCGGCGCCGCCGCGGTGAACGCCATCTGCATCGACGCCAACGAGTATTTCCGCACCAACCAGGACATCGCCGACCAGGGCATGGGCTGGACGGGCTGCACGCCCACCGAGGTGTACATCGGCGAAGCGGCCTGCGAGACCATGTTCCGCCCCGTGTGGAACGTCCTCACCTGCCGCGGCCTCCCCGCGTCACCGGGTCCGCGCACCTCGCCCGACTTCAACTGCTCCCCCTTCGGCCAGCAGCTCCCCTTCGGCGGAACCTGCACAGGCTTCCACAACGTCCGCCACTGGCGCCGCTGACGTGATCGGTCGTTGACCGCGGGGCCTCCCCGGCGGTGCAATCGACCCGTGCGCCCCTCCCCCCTCGTCGCCCTCGCGCTCCTCGGCTGCTCCGACCCCTCGCCCCCGCCCGCCGACGCCACCGTCGACCGCGCCGCCGACGTCCCGCCCGACGTCGCACCCGACGTCCGCGCCGATGCCGCCCCCGATGGCCCGCCGATGGTGGCGCCGACGCGTGCACCCGAGCGCGTCGCCCTGCCCCAGTGGCGCGTCGCGACGATCAACGACGGCACGCCCGACCCGGTTCGCGTCACCCTGGAGCGCGGGACCTTCACGCTCCCGCCCGACGGTCTGCGGGACGACGTCGACTGGTACACGGAGCCCGTCGGCGAGGAGGGCGACCTCCCCGCGCCCCCGCCGCGCACCAGCGCCTACGCCGCGACCACCTTCGAAGCGGCCGAAGGGTCTCACTGCTTCGCCCTCGCCGACCGCGTCCTCTCGCTCTGGATCAACGGCGCGCCGCTCCCGGGCGATGTGTACGGCTCCGGGCGCATCCGCCTTCCCCTCGTCACGCGCGCAGGCGAGAACCTCCTCGCGGTCCGCGCGATCGGCGGCCGCGGCGCGCCGCGCGTGCGGGTGTGGTGCACGCCCGACGAGCTGGTGGTGAACGCCGACGACCTCACCCCGCCCGACTTCGTGGTGGGCCAGACGGGCGAGCGCTGGCTCGGCGCCGCCGTCCTCACGCTCACCGAAGCGCCCGCGGTTGATGTCACCGCGCGCGTCGAGGGCGACGACCGCTTCGAAGCCACCGCGGTGCGCTACCCCGCGCTCGCGGGCGGCGCCGTCACGCAGGTGGGCTTCCGCCTCGTGCCGCGCGCGCCCTTCACGGCGCCGGCGGAGAGCGTGCGGGTGACGCTGCGGCTGGAGTCGCCGTCACTTCGGTGGGCGTACCGTCAGGAGGTGAGCGTCGCAGCCGTCGCCGCCGGCACCGCGTGGCGACAGACGCGGCGCTCGGCGGTCGATGGTTCGGTCCAGTACCATGCCGTCCTGCCGCCTTCGAACTTCGACCCGGCGCGCCGCTACGCGATGGTGCTCTCGCTGCACGGCGCGGGCGTCGACGCCATCGGTCAGGCGCGCGCCTACGCCGCCAAGGACGACGCCTACGTCGTCGCCCCGACCAACCGCCGCCCCTTCGGCTTCGACTGGGAGGTGTGGGGGCGGCTCGACGGGCTGGAGGCCCTCGACGACGCGACGCGCACCTTCAACACCGCGCCCGACCAGGTGTACGTCACGGGTCACTCCATGGGCGGCCACGGCACCTGGCAATTTGGCACGCTCTTCCCGGGCCGCTTCGCCACGCTGGGGCCGAGCGCGGGCTGGGGCAGCTTCTACTCGTACACGGGCAGAGCCCGTCCCCGCGGCGCTTTCGCCCGCTCGCAGGCGTCGAGCGACACGCAGGCCTACCTCGCCAACCTCGCCCGCCGCGGCGTCTATGCCATCCACGGGACGGCCGACGACAACGTCCCCATCCGCGAAGGGCGCACCATGACCACCGCCGCGCGCATGCACACCAGCGCGGTCGAGCTCCACGAGGAGCCCGGCGCGGGCCACTGGTGGGACCGCCCCGGCACGCCCGGCGCCGACTGCGTCGACTGGTCGGCCCTCTTCGCCTTCATGCGCGCGCGCCGGCTCGCCCCGACCGAGACCGATTTCCGCTTCGTCACCCCGACGCCCGCGGTGAGCCCGCGCCATTCGTTCGTGACCGTACGATCGGCCGCCGACCCGCTGATGGACGTCTCGATCGCGTCGGCGCGGACGGGCGACGCGGTGGCGCTCACCACCGTCAACGCGCGCTCGCTCACCCTCGACGGCGCCGCGCTGCGGGCCACCGGGGTACGGTCGCTCACGATCGACGGCCGCTCGATCGAGCTCGCCGACGGCCCCGTCGCCGTGGGCCCGCAGGACGGCAAGCGCCCCGGTCAGCACGGCCCCTTCGACGAGGCCCTGCGCCGCCCGTGGTGCTTCGTGTACCCCGACGACGCCCCCGCGGCGGTTCGTCAGTACGCGGCCTACTTCATCTCGACGTGGTCGGTGATCGGCAACGGCCACGGCTGCGCCCTCCCTCGCTCGCAGCTCACGGCGGCGGTGCGGGCCGAGCGCTCGATCGTGTACCTCGGGATGGCCCGCGCGGAGGTGCCCATCCCCGATGGGCTCGCGATCACGTGGGACGCGCAGGGCGTGTCGTACGGCGGGACGCGCGTGGCGGGCGCGATGGCGGTGGTGTTCCCCGAGGGAGACGGCGTGTCGGCGGCGATCGTCGCGACGCCCGGGAGCGAGTGGCTCCTCGCGCGCGTGCACCCGTTCACCTCGGGGCTGGTCATCCCGGATTGGATGGTGTGGACGCCGGAGGGCCTGCGGGCCGCCGGGTTCTTCTCCCCGACGTGGACCTTCGCGGGGGTGACCCCCTAACGGAAGATCTGCGCGAGGCGCTGGATGTTGAGCAGCTCCTCGACCTCGTCGGCCATGAGGGTCGCCTCGACCCGCAGCGCGGCCCCGTCCGCGCGAAAGTGGAGCGCGTTGATCGCGCTCCGCAAGAGCCCGAAGTGAACCGCCCCCGAGCCCGCCGCGATGCGACCCTGCAGCGTGTTGGCGTAGCCGTCGATGGTGTCGAGCATGTCGCGCGCGAAGGCCTCCACCAGCGGCGCCACGCGCGCGGCCTGCGCCTCGTCCTCGTAGGGGAGCAGGGCCGTGAGCGTCACGCCCCCATCGGGCGCGCCGCCGGCGTGCGTCGCGTGAATGGCCACCTCCGCGCGCAACGGGACGAAGGTCGCGCGCCCCGGCAACCTGAGCAGGTTGCGCAGCCCCTCGGCCTGCACCAGCGCGAGCAGCCTCGGGTCGCCGCCCCGCGCCATCGCCCGCGCCCCTCGCCCGCCGAGCACGGCCAGGAGCTGCGGAACCCGTGCGCGCGGCGCGATCGCGGCGAGGTCTTCGCCGAGGAGGACCACCTCGTGCGGCCCCATGTACCGATCGATGGTGGTCACTTCGGCGCCGCCCTGACGGCGCCAGATGCGACGCGTGGGCGGCGGTAGGACGCCCGCGTCGACGCGCGTGAAGTGCTCCCGGAGATCGCCCTCCCGGCGCACCCCCGCGTCATCGGGAGCGATCGGAGGGAGCGGCGACGCGCGCCGAGCGCCGGCCATCTGCTCCACCGAGGCGCGCAGAAAGCCCCGCGGCGCGTGCGTGCGCACCACCGCGAGGATGTCGGGGGGATCGGTGGGCGTCCCAAACGGGTCGGCGCTCGCGAGGAGGATCGCGTCGAAATCACGCACTGGGTCGATCTCGGTCCCGTCGAGCACCGCGCGCCAGTCGCGGATGCCGCCGAGGAGGTCGCTCACGCGCGGCCCGTTGGGGTTGGCGCGCACCCGATCCATCTTCAGCACGAGGCTCACCACGGAGCCCGCGGGGATGGCCGCCGCGAGGTCGCCCGCCGCGCTCGCGAGGCTCGGCATCCCCGTCGACGCATCCTGCGCGGCGCCCGCGTCCGCCGACGCGAGGACGCTCGCATCGACCGCGTCGTCTGTCGCCGCGACATCCTCCCCGAGCGCGAGCGCCACGTCGTCCGCTGGCACCTCGGCGACGTCCTCGGGGATGAGCAGAACCGACGGCGGCGTGAGGCGCATGTTGGGCGTCGGGAGCGAGACTTCCGGCGGCGGCGGTGGAGGCTCGGGGGGCGCGGCGCGCGGCGGCGGCGGCGGCGGAGGCTCTGGGGGCTCCGGCTCGGCGGGCGCGGGATCCGGCGCGACGGCGGGTGGGGTCGGCGTCACCTCCACGGGCGTCTCCAGGCCCAGCTCGACGGCGTGGTTCACCTGGAGCTCGATCTCGGGCAGCGGCGGCGGGCGGACCGGGACCACGAAGGGCAGTGAGTGGAGCGCCAGGGAGACCGCGATCGCAGCGGCGAGTCGCCAGGGCCACCGGGCTGTGTCGGGAGAGACGCGCTGCATGCGGGGGTCGTGGTCGTTCAACGAGGCGCTCGGGCGAAACGTTCTATCAGCGAACGGAGGCGTTCGGGAGCGCCGTGTGGGGGTCGGGCGGGTCGACGGCCCGCCCTTCGCAATGTCCGAGAGCGCGGTCCTTGGAGGAATCTTTGATTCTGTCCCCCGAATCTGGTCTATGGCCTCGTCCTCGGGACCGCAGGAGCCACGCAATGCGCTCGACCCCTCCGACCACCCCCACTCGCCTCCTCCTCGCGCTGTTCGCCCTCGGCGCGACGTCGTCGTGCGCTCGCCTCGACGAGCTCTGGGGGGCCAACGCCGATCGGCCCCCTCCCCTCGACGACGACGCCCTCTCCGTCCGCGTCGACCTCGGCGCCGACGCCGCGTCCGCCGACGCGCCCGAGACGTTCACCGCCCCCGAGCCCCCGCCCCTCCCGGCTGCGCCCGACGCTGCGACCGGAGTCGACGGCTCCGTCGATGCTGCGGCCGACAGCGACGCGTCCGCCGACGCCAGCCTCGCCGACGGCGGCGACGCGCCCGCTGCGATCGACACCCGGCCCACCATCACGGGCCTGGCGCTTCGGACTGGCATCGTCGAGGCTCCGACGGGCAACTCACGCTGGGTGGGCTACGTCCGCGCGGGCGGTCGGGTGGCCATCGTCCGCGGCCCCCTCGGCAACGAGGGCTGCCCGGCGCGCCGCGATGTCCCCGGCGCGGGCTGGTACCAGGTGGAGGGCGGCGGCTACGTCTGCGTCGGCTACCTCGCGGCTCTCACCACGGCGCTCGAACGCACCCCGCGGCGCTTCCCGGCCCAGCCCGACCTCGACGCGTCGATGCCCTTCCTCTACGGCATCACGCAGCGGGCGGGCGCCATGTATCGCTGGGCGCCGTCGAGCGACGACGAGCGCGCCGTCGAGCCCGAGCGCTTCGTCCAGCGCAGCGCGGCCGATGGCGCCGTCGACGCCACCGCGGACGACGCCGCGCCCGCGGACGACGCCAGCGCCCCCGCGGTCAGCGACGCTTCGGCGGCCGCGGACGCCGCGGCGGGCGACGGCTCGATCCGCATCGAGGACCTGGAGGGCGTGGCGGGCTCCCCGCTGCTCCGCCGCGTGCTCTCGCGGATGTACGTCTCGCTCGACCGCGAGCTGCGCGCCCCTTCTGGAAGCACGTACTGGCACACGCAGAGCGGCGGCTACGTCCGCGCTGGGACGGTGGGGACGCTGCGCACGGGTCCCACCTTCCAGGGCGTTCGCCTCGACGCGCCGGCGCACCTCCCCGTGGCCTTCGCGATCAGCAACATCACGCCCCTCTACCGTCAGGTGGGCACGGCGATGACGTCGGCCGGGCGCGCCCCGCGGCTCCAGTTTCTGCAGCTCACGGGCGACGCGCCGGTGCGCCTGGGCACCGAGGAGTACCACCGCACGGCCGACGGGCTCTTCGTCCGCTCGCGCAACGTGCGAATCGTCACGACCCACGAGCCCCCGGTCGACCTCACCCCCGGCGAGAAGTGGATCGACGTCAACCTCGATCACCAGTCGATGGTCGCCTACGAGGGCACCACGCCGGTGTACGTAACCGTGGTCTCCACCGGGCTTCGACGCCGCAGCCTCACGGAGAACTACGAGACCATCCAGGGGGCCTTCCGCATCCAGTCGAAGCACGTCGCCACCACGATGGACGGCAACAGCAACGACGGCCCGTACTCCATCGAAGACGTCCCCTGGGTGATGTACTTCGAGCAGTCCTTCGCTCTGCACGGCGCCTTCTGGCACAACGGCTTCGGAATCGTGCACTCCCACGGCTGCGTGAACCTCTCGCCGCCCGACGCGCGCTTCCTGTTCTTCTGGTCGGAGCCGCGCGTCCCCGCGGGCTGGCACGGCGCGTACGCCACCCCGCAGGTCCCCGGCACGAGGGTGTTCGTCCATTACGACGCCCAGGCGCTCGGCGAGCGCGGCGGCCCTGTCCACATCCCGACCCACTGAGCCGCTGCTGAAAATCCAAACGCTGGACGCTCTAGCGCGTGTGTGAGACTAAACATCTCCGCACGCGCTGCCGTTCGACAGGGCGTGACTGCCCGCATGCGCATCCTCGCGGCCGACGACGATCGGATCACTCGCAAGCTCCTCGGCGTCAACCTGGAGCGGTGGGGGTATGACGTCGTCATGGCCTCCGACGGGCTCGAGGCCTGGGAGATTCTTCAGGACGACAACGCGCCGGAGATCGTGGTCCTCGACTGGGTGATGCCCGGGATGGACGGCATCGAGGTGTGCCGCGCCCTGCGCAAGCAGAGCGAGCGGAGCTACCGCTACGTCATCCTCCTCGCCCCCAAGGCGCAGAAGAACGACGTGCTCGCGGCCTTCGAAGCCGGCGCCGACGACCACATCGCCAAGCCGGTGAACCTCAAGGACCTCGAGGAGCGGCTCACCACGGCGGTGCGCGGCCTGGAGGCCCGCAAGCGCCACGGCGTGATGCCGACGCGGCCCGGCGACCTGGATTTCGAGCCTGCGTCCGAGGTCACCAAGGTGGAGCCCGAGAGCCCGACCCAGGCCACCCTCGCGGGCAAGGTCGTGGGCGGCAAGTACCGCGTCGTGCGGCCCATCGCGTCGGGGGGCATGGGGTCGGTGTGGGAGGGGGTCCACCTCACGCTCGGCACGCGCGTCGCGATCAAGTTCATCCGCCCCGAGTACGCGAAGGACGACGACTCGATGGCGCGCTTCGAGACCGAGGCGCGGGTGATGGCGCGGCTCCAGTCGCGCTACGCCGTCCACGTGTACGACTACGGCTTCACCCCCGGCGGCCTCCCGTACCTCGTGATGGAGTACCTGGAGGGCCAGAGCCTCACGGGCGTCATCGAGCAGGGCGGCCCGCTGCCGCTCACCGAGGTGGTCCACCTGATGTCGCAGGCCGCCCACGCGCTGGAGAAGGCCCACCGCCTCGGCATCATCCACCGCGACGTGAAGCCCGAGAACATCATGCTCGTCCCCGACGCCGACGCGGCCGACGAGGACAACGCACAGATGGTCAAGCTGGTGGACTTCGGCGTCGCCAAGGTGCTGCTGGAGAACGAGGCGCCGGTGGACGCCGACGGCGGCGCGGGCGCCAACTCCCTCCGTCGCCCCACCGCGCGCGGGGTGCTGCTGGGGACGCCGGCGTTCATGAGCCCCGAGCAGCTCCTCGCCAGCGGCGTCGCCGACAAGCACGCCGACCTCTGGGGGCTCGCGGCCTGCGCGTTCGTCGCCGCGACCAGCAAGCTCCCCTACAACGCCACCACCCTCGGCGACCTCGTGAAGCAGGTGTGCCTCAACCCGCCGCCCGTCCCCTCCGCGGTCAACCCCGGGCTCCCTGCGAGCTTCGACGCGTGGTTCGCCCGCGCCTGCGCCTCCAACCCGGCCGACCGATTTCAGTCGGGCTACGAGTTCGCCCGCGAGCTCCAGGCGGCGTGTGGTGTGTCGCGCGCGTCGATGTTCTCCACGTACCCGACCCCCCTCCCCGGCGCCGAGCTCATGACCCCGCCGATGGGTCTCCCGGCGGTTCGCACGCACAGCAACCCCGACCCCGTCCGCCGCAGCGACCCCAACAACTCCCGCACGATGCGCCCGGTCTTCGCGCCCGGTCCCCCGAAGCCGCAGATGGGTCCCGAGGCCAGCAAGCAGCACCCGCCCCTCGGGAGCTCCCTCGACCCCGACGCCGTCCCCGTGGTGAAGGCGCCCACCCCGGCGCTCCCCGCGGCCCGCTCCGCCACCCCGAAGGCGGGCGTCCCGGCCACCGCCCCGAGTGCCCCCCTCCGCCCCACGTCGCTCCGCGCGGCGCCCCGCGTCTCTCCCGGGGCCTGGGCGATGCGCGTGGCCTTCGTCCTCATGCTCTGCGGCATCGCGTTCGTCCTCGGCGCCCGCTTCTACTGAGCACATTCCCCCTCTGGCGCCGCCTCGCGCGCGTGTTAGCTTCGCGGCGACGGCGTGGACCGGCGCTCTGCCGGCCGCGACCTCAGAAGGACGGAATACCGGTATGGCCGGCAAGATCACGGTGCCCGAGCTCCGCGCGCGCAAGGCGACCGCGGGCCGCGGCGAGAAGATCGCGATGGTGACCGCCTACGACGCGACCTTCGCGCGCATGCTCGACGCGGCGGGCGTCGACGCGATGCTCGTGGGGGACTCGCTCGGGATGGTCATCCAGGGGGGCACGAGCACGCTCCCCGTCACCCTCGACGAGATCATCTACCACGGCCGCGCCGTCGTCCGCGGGACGAAGCGGGCCCACGTCATCGGCGACATGCCCTTCATGAGCTACCAGGCGGGGCTCCACGCGGCCCTCGCCAACGCGGGGCGCATGATGAAAGAGGGCGGCTTCGAATCGGTGAAGCTCGAGGGGGGCCGTGAGGTGGCCGACGTGGTGCTCGCGCTCGTCCGCATGGGCATCCCCGTGCTCGGGCACGTCGGGCTGCTCCCGCAGCGCGTCCACGCGATGGGCGGCTTCAAGGTGCAGGGGCGCACCGCTGACACGGCCGAGTCGATCCTCGAAGACGCCATCGCCATCGCCGACGCGGGCGCCTTCGCGCTCGTCATCGAAGGGGTCCCCGCGCCCCTCGCCGAGCGCATCACGCACGCGGTCGAGATCCCCACCATCGGCATCGGGGCGGGGGCGGGCTGCGACGGCCAGATCCTCGTCTCGTACGACCTGCTGGGGCTCAACGACACGATGAAGCCGAAGTTCGTGAAGCGCTACGAGGAGTTCTTCCAGCGCGGCGCCGACGCGGCGAAGCAATACGTCGACGAGGTGCGCAGCGGCGTCTTCCCGGGCGTCGAGCACAGCTTCGGCCTCGGCGCCCAGAGCCCTTCACCCGTCCCCGCGACGGTGGTCGCCCGCCTCACCGACGCGACCCCCGCCTACGGCCCGACCCAGTGAGCTCGCCCGAGGTCATCCGCGACCCCGAGGCCTTCCGCGCGCGCTGCGAACGGGCGCGGCGCGAGGGCCTCCGCGTGGGCTTCGTCCCCACCATGGGCGCCCTCCACGACGGCCACCTCACGCTCGCCCGCGAGGCCCGTCGCCGCGTCGGTGACACCGGCCTCGTGGCGGTGTCCATCTTCGTGAACCCCACCCAGTTTGGCCCCCACGAAGACCTCGCCCGCTACCCCCGCGAGCTCGAGGCGGATGTCGCCCGCTGCGCCTCCGCGGGCGTCGACGTGGTGTTCGCCCCCACGGCCGAAGCGATGTACCCGCCGGGCGACCAGACGCGGGTGCGCGTCCCCGGCGTCGCCGAACCCTTCTGCGGCCCCTTCCGTCCGGGTCACTTCGAAGGCGTGGCCACGGTGGTGACGCGCCTCTTCGCCCTCGCGGGGGCGTGCGTGGCGGTGTTCGGCCGCAAGGACTACCAGCAGTGGCGCCTCCTCGACCGGATGGCGCGCGACCTCTTCCTCCCCGTGGAGGTGGTGGGTCATCCCACGGTGCGCGACGTCGACGGGCTGGCGATGAGCTCGCGCAACCGCTACCTCTCCGCCGACGATCGCCTCCGCGCGCGGGTTGTCCCCGACGCCCTCAGCGCCGCGGTGCACGCCTACGCTGCGGGCGAGCGCGACGTGGCGACGCTCCGCTCGGTGGCGCAGGCGATCCTCTGTGAGCGCGCCGACAAGGTGGAGTACGCCGACCTCCGCGACCCCGTCGACCTCGGCGAGCTGCCGGGCACCCTCGGCCCTGAGGGTCGTGCGGTGTTGGCGGTGGCCGTGCGCATCGGGGCGACGCGGCTCATCGACAACGTCGTCCTCGGCGAAGAAGGGGCGCCGTCCCCATTGCCCCCCGCTCCCGCTCTCTGATGAACTCCGCGTCGCCATGCGACGCCCCCTCCCCCTCCTCGCCTTCAGCCTCGCCTCCCTCGCGGCCGTCGCCCACGCGCAGCCCCGCCCCACCGCGCTCTCCGCCGTGGAGCACGCCCTCGGCGCCTCGCCCGTCCACCGCGTCGCAGGCCACGGTCGGCTCACCGTCGGCATCGCGCGCGACGGTGACCTCGCGGTGCTCGCGTGGCCCACGCCCTCGTGCTGCGACCAGCTCACCCACCTCGCCAGCAACGCCCTCGACGCGCGCGATCAGCCTCGCACCGGCGTGCGGGAAGGCTTCGGCGCCGCGCTGGGCTTCGTGATCCGGACGGCCGCGGGCGCGCGGGTGCAGTGGCTCCACGACCCGAGCGCGTTCCGCGTGGTGTCGGCGGGCTACGTCGATGCCGACAGCCTCGCCCCCGTCGGCGTGTACGAGCACATCGCGACGGGCCTGCGCGTGACGCTCACCGACGCGGTCGACCCGATGGACGACGTGCTGCAGCGTCGCGTGGCGGTGCGCGTCCCGACGACGGCGGGCGTGACGGAGGTCGCGCTGCTGGCCCACACCAACCTCGGCCCGACGCTCAACGTGGTGCCGCGGCTCCCGCTGGGCGACGTGCTGGTCGACGCCCGCAACGACTTCGCCGTCGTGTGGGACGACGCGCGCGGCGCCTTCGTCCACTTCCGCCCCGCCGATGCCGACCCGGTGAACGACCTCATCCAGGTGATCACCGCCCCGACCCTCGCGCCCGCTCACTTCGGCCCCATCGACGCCCTCATGCGCCGCGACGGCGACCTCCGCGCCGACGTGAACACCCTCGCCGGCGCGCTCGACGGGAGCTTCGGCGCGGGCGTGTACACCTACGTCGGCGCCGACCCGAGACCCGACGCGTACCAGGCAGGCATGGAGGACGACGGCTTCTGCACCTCGCTCGACGGGCTCATCGACAACGTGGTCGCGCTGCAAGGGAGCGGGATCACCCTGCCGATCAACCCCGCCCTCGCGCGGGTGTTTCGCTGCCCCGCGGAGGTGCGCGGCGACGCCGTCCCTCGCTCACGCATGTGGACGCGGCGACCGATGTCGGCCTGGCAGGACGCGCAGGACGGGACGCTCTCGGGCAGCCCCCTCGCGGCGTGGCGCTCGGACACTGCGATGCGCGTCCCCGTTGCGCTCACCGGCGGTGAGGGGACGGCGCGGTTGTTCCTCGCGTTCGGGCGGACGGCGATGGAGGCGCGCACCCGCTTCGAACGGGCTCGCATGGCGGCCCCCGACGCGCTGCCGACGGCCGATCGGGCGCAGTGGCGCGCCCGCGTCGACGCGACCACCTTCCCCGTGGCGCCGATGCGCATCCCCGAGCCCGATCGCGCGCGCGTCACGGCCGCTACGCGTCGGGCGTACCTGCACGTGTACAACGGCATCGACGCCGCCACGGGGATGATCGTCGCGTCCATCGCGCGGCAGGCCCCCTACGGGCTCGACTGGCCGCGCGACGGGGCCTTCTTCGACTACGCGCTCGACGTCGCGGGCCAGCACGCCGCCACCACGCGTCGGCTGGCGTGGGCGCTCCCCCTCGCGCGGCGCGAGCCCGTCCTGCCCAACCAGATCTTCGCGCTCACCGACCCTGCGCCGCCCCTCGACCCGCGCACCAACACGCGCCAGTACCCCGAGGCCGCGTGGGAGATGAACTACTACAACACCGGCGCCATGGGCGGCTTCTTCCGCTTCGAGATCGACAACACCGCGTGGATGGTGTGGAGCGCCGCCGCGCACGTCGCGTTTGTCCCCGAGGCCGACCGTCGCCGCGTCGCCGATGGCTACTGGGAGACGGTGCGCCGCAGCGCCGACCTGCTCGCCGCGTGGCGCGATGCGCAGACCGGGCTCCCCGCCCCCGCCAACGAGGACGACAACGCCGCCTTCACCGCGACGCTCCATGGGGGGACGTCGGTGTTCGCCGCGCTGGAGGCCTCCGCGCGCCTCGCTCGCTTCACCGCGCACGAGGCGGACGCGGCCCGCTGGGAGCGCCGCGCCTCGGAGCTGCGCGACGCGCTCATCCGCAACTTCTACGACCCGCAGCGCGGCCGCTTCATCAACGACGTGACCGGCGCCGCGGCCTCCAACCCGGGGTCCTCCACGCTCGGCGCGACCGCCTGGCTGGTGTGGCCCGCGCGGCTCCTTCCCTACAGCGATCCGCGCGTCGCCCGACAGGTGCGCTACGACCTCGAGCAGGTGCTCGCCTCCCTCCGCGGCGACATGGGAACAGAGGGCGGCGCCTACCTCACGAAGACCACGCTCGCGGCCGCGGCCTTCCTCGCGGGGGGCGGCGACCGCGCGGTGGAGCCCCTGCTCGACGAGGCGATGACGCGCCTCGCCCGCGACGTGATCGACCCCGACACGCAGACCATGGGGGAGGTGTTCATCACCCTGCGCGACGCGGCGGGGCGGGTGACGGGGCGGGAGAACCGCGTCTCCATCCCCCACCTGTGGGAGGCGACGCTCTACGCGCTCTCGGTCGCGGCGATGGGTGACCCGGCCCGCTTCAACCTCGACCTCTCCCCGCTCCCGGCCGCGCAGACGCCGCCGCCGGGGACGGTTCCGTTTACGCCGCCGCCCGCCCCGGACGCGGGGATGACGGCCGACGCGAGCGCACCGTTCGACGGCGGAGGCATGGACGCGGCGGTGCGCCCGACGCCCACCGCGGAGGGCGGTTGCGGGTGCCACACGGGCAGCGAAAGGACTTCGTTGGGATCGTGGGCGCTCGTGGCGCTGGCGGGGCTCGCGGCGAGGCGGCGACGGTCGGCGCGCTGACCGACCCGGCGGGTCAGCGACCGGCGCGGACGCGCTCCATCCAGGCCGCGTCGGAGATGGTGCCGACGAGGCGCTGGCGGGCGCGGCCGAAGAGCGCCGTCCACTGGGTGCGCTCGGCGGCGGTGTACACCACCTGACGGATGCCGCGGGTGGTCATCGTGGTGACGGCGGTGCCGTCGTCGCGGTTGACGTTGCGGTTGGTGAGGCCCGCAAACTGCTGGATGATCTCGCGCAGCATGGTCTGCTGCGCGGCGGGGAGGCTGTCCCACGCCGCCTTGCGGATCACGATGCCGCCCACCGAGAAGCTGTTGACCCCCTCGGAGACAAACTGGACGCGCGACGACCACTGGAGCGCGACGGCCGCGTAGGGAGGCGCCACGAAGGTGTCGATGCGCCCCGTCTGGAGCGCGCCGAGCACCTCCGGCAGCGCGAGCTCGACGCCGCGCGCGCCCGCCTCGGTGTAGAAGGCCGGGAGGATGATGTCGTCGCGCCACTTCCAGGGCTTGGCGCGGGCGAGGTCGGCGGGCGTGTGGATCTCGAGCTGCGAGAAGAGCCGCGGCGCGCCGGAGGCCCCCCATGAGGCGAGCACGAAGTTCTGCCCGAGGAAGGCCTGCTCCATGACGGTGTTGAGCCCCGTGCGCGAGCGCTCGAGCGCCTCGCGGTCGTTGAACATCCCCGGGAGCATGAAGGCCAGCACGGGGCGGTGGATCTGCCCGAGGCCGACGCCCGTCATCACCGCGCCGTCGAGGCGGCCCTGGCGCATCTTGCGCACCATCTCGCTCTCGTCGCCCTGCACCCCGCCCGCGTAGAAGCGCAGCGCGAGGGCGCCGTTGGAGCGGCGGCGGAGCTCCCGGTTGGTGGCGTCGAGCCCGCGCATCCAGGTCGACCCCGCCGGGGCGAGGGTCGCGACCGAAAGCATGCGGGTGGCCCCCGCGGCGGGGGGGGCGTTCTGCGCGCCGACGGCCGCGCCGAGGAGAACGGTGCCGAGGACGACCGGAACGATCATGCGGGAGAGCGACATGGCGCGATGTTTCCTCTACCCGGCCGGAGACTGCAAGGGGTCTCAGCCCCGTCCGTGCCAGGCGGGTACGTAGACGGTGACCTGGGTCCCGTGATTCTCCACGCTGTCGAGTTCGACCCGGCCGCCGTGGCGCTCCACGATCTGCCGCACGATGGCGAGCCCGAGGCCCGTCCCGGCCTCCTTCGTGGTGAAGAAAGGCTCGAACACCTTCTCCAGCGCCCCCCGCGGGATGCCCCGGCCGTTGTCGGAGATGCTCGCGCTCACGTTGGCGTCGGGGTCGATGTGGGCCGCCACGGTCACCGCGCCGCCCCGCGCCGTCGCCTCGATCGCGTTGACCACCAGGTTGTGAAACACCTGCTTCAAGCGCTCCCGATCGCCGGCCACCCGCGCGTCGGTGAGGCGGCGGACGAGGGTCACGCCCCGCTCGGTGGCGGCGGGCTCCTGGAAGTCGAGCACCTCGTCGAGGAGGCCGTGGAGGTCCACCGGCTCGCGGGCCATCGGGCGCGGCCGGGCGAGCTCGAGGAAGTCCGACAGCAGGCGCTCCAGCCGCCGCAGCTCGCTCGTGACGATCTGGACACGCTCGGGGAGCTTGCTTCGCTCGGGCTCGGGGAGCTTGTCGATGCCTCGTCCGAGGAGGTGGAGCTGGAGCAGGGCGGCGTTGAGCGGGTTGCGGATTTCGTGAGCGAGGCCCGCCGCGAGCGTCCCCATGTGGGCGAGCGCCTCGGCCTCCGCGGCCTTGCGCTCCAGCGTGCGGCGCTCGGTGATGTCGGTGCCAACGGCGTAGAGGGCGAGCGGCTCCACGTCGGGGTCGTGCGGCCCGTCGCCCGAAGGGACCACGTGCCAGAGGATGGTTCGGGTCCGCCCGTCGCGCGTGAGGAGCGGCGCTTCGAACTCCGGCACCGCCCGCCGCCCGTTGATCACCGAGCGCACCTGCGAGCCGACGCGGTCGCGGGCCTCGGGGGGGAGGAGCGCCTCCAGCGCCGTGAGCCCGATGATCTCCTCCGCCGACCACCCCGTCACGTCCGACGCGCGGCGGTTGAAGAGCCGGACCACGCCCTTGCCGTCGAGCCCGATCACCAGCACCTGCGTGCTCTCGACCACGCCGCGGTAGCGCCGCTCGGAGGTCTCCAGCATCTTGGCGAGGCGCGTCCGCTCGTTGCGCAGGGCGGCCTGACGGAGCGCGCCCTCGGCCGTGGCGACGAGGTCGTCGACCTTGAAGGGCTTCACCACGTAGTGAAAGGCGCCGCCGCGCACCGCGTCGACCGCCGAGTCGAGCGTGGCGTGGCCGGTGATCACCACCACCTCCCCCGTGGGCGACGCCGCGCGGAGGGCGGGCAGGAGCTCCGTCCCGCGCGTGTCGGGGAGGTTGACGTCGACGAGGGCGAGGTCGAAGCCGTGGAGGCGCGCGCTCTCCAACCCTTCGCGGGCGGACGGCGTGTGGCGGACGGCGAAGCCGCGGGGTTCGAAGATGTCGGCGAGGTTCTCCGCGAGGTCGCGGTTGTCGTCGACGATGAGCAGCGTCGGGCGCGTCTCGCTCATCGGACACCCCCGCGGAGCGGCAGCGAGAGGGTGAAGCGCGCGCCGTGGGGAACCACGTTCTCCGCGGTGAGGGAGCCCTCGTGGGACTCCGCGATGCGGCGCGAGAGGGCGAGGCCGAGGCCCGTCCCCTTGGCCCGCGTGCTCACCAGCGGGTCGAAGAGCCGCGGGAGGATCGCCTCGGGGATCCCCGGCCCGTTGTCATCCACCGTGAGGGTTGCGCGCCCCTCAATCGCACCCACGCGCACGGTCACCGTCGGCGACGGCGCGTGGCTCTCCTCCAGGGCCTGCACGGCGTTGGCGACGACGTTCACCACCACCTGCCCGAGGCGGCGCGCGTCTCCCGCGGCGAGCGCGAGGCCCGCGGGGAGATCGAGCGTGAGCGCCACCCGCGACACGCGCGGCACCCGTGCGACCGCGTCGCGGGCCACCACGGCGAGGTCGACCGGGAGCGCTTCAAAGGGCCGCACCCGCACGGCGTCGAGGAGGTCGTTGACGATCTCCGTCGCCAGCGTCACCTGGTCGGCCACGCGGCGCACCTGACGCAGCGAGCGCTCGTCGCCCGCAAGGCGCTCCTGCAAGATGAAGAGCGAGGTCTCCATCACCGCGAGGGGGTTGCGCAGCTCGTGGGCGACGCCGGCGGAGAGCGTCGCGCCGAAGGCCATGCGCTCGACGCGCAGCAGCCGCTCCTCGAGGTCGTGCGCGTGCGCGGCGAGGGACTGCTCCACCGCGGGGGTCACGCGGGCCGCGAGCTCCGCGGGCGAGCAGAGGCCGTCGAGGGCGCCGACCACCGCGTCCACCACCGCCGCCCGGAGCGACGCGGTGAACACTTCAGGGGGCGGGAGCGTGGAGTTCGGAGGGTCGGAGTTCATCGGCGCGCGGGAGGGATATCCCACCGGCGCGGTGCGTCGCACAAGGCCGACCGGGCACACCGCGGATCTCCCCTCGACAGCCCCCTGGCACTGGACGTATGAACAGCCCCCCTTCGGAGCTGATTCGTCCGGCGACCTCACCGTCGACGGCGACGGACGCTCTTGTGCCTCCATCTCACGGCGACCGGTCGCACCATGGAAATCACCCGACTTCGCAACGCCCGCACCCACAACCTCAAGGGCGTCGACCTCGACCTCGTCCCCGGCGAGCTCGTCGCCATCGCGGGGGTCTCGGGCGCGGGCAAGAGCTCGCTCGCCATCGACACCCTCTACGCCGAGGGGCAGCGCCGCTTCGTCGAGTCCTTCTCCGCCTACGCCCGGCAGTTTCTTGAGCGCCGCGACCGGCCGCCCGTCACCTCGCTCGACCCGGTTCCTCCGGCCATCGCGGTCGATCGCGGGGCGCCCGTCCGCACGTCGCGCTCCACCGTCGGCACGATGACCGAGCTCGCGGACTACCTCCGCCTCCTCTGGTCGCGCGCGAGCACCATCACCTGCGACGGCTGCGGCCGCGAGGTGCGCCGCGGCACCGTCCACCACGCCACCGACGCCGTCCTCGCCCGCGCCGCCGACAGCGCCAACGGTCAGCGCGTGGTGGTCACCTGGCGCGTTCCCACGGTCGACCCCGAGCGCTACCTCGGCGTGCGCGAGCGCCTCCTCGAAGAGGGCTACCGGCGCGTCTACATGGACGACGCCACGCGCGACCTCGACGAGGTGCCGCCCTCCGACGCCGTCCGCCACGGCGGCCTCGACGTCATCGTCGATCGCCTCGTCGCGAAGGACACCGAGCGCTCCCGCGTCGCCGAGGCCCTCGCCACCGCGATGACCCGCGGGGCCCGCGCCGAGGTGCGCTTCGTCGACGTGAAGGAAGAGCCCCTGCGCTTCTCCCGCGGGCTCCACTGCGCGTACTGCGACAAGAGCTTCCCCGAGCCCTCGCCCACCCTCTTCACCTTCCAGACGCCGATGGGCGCCTGCGAGACGTGCCGGGGCTTCGGCCGCGTCATCGACATCGACTGGGAGAAGGTGATCCCCGACGCGTCCCTCTCCCTCGCCGCGGGCGCCATCAAGCCGTGGACCTCCAAGGTCACCGAGTGGGAGCGGAAGAAGCTGCTGGAGTTCTGCAAGAAGCAGAAGATCTCGGACGACACGCCCTGGCGCGACCTCCCCGAGAAGCAGAAGCAGATGCTCCTCGAAGGGACGAAGGGCTTCGATGGGGTGCGGCCCTGGTTCCAGTGGCTGGAGACCAAGACCTACCAGATGCACGTGAGGGTCTTCCTCTCGCGCTTCCGCAAGTACATCCCCTGCACCACCTGCCACGGCTCGCGCCTCCGCCCCGAGGTCGAGCGCTACCGCGTGTGCGGGCTCTCCGTCACCGACGCCAACGCCACGCCCGTCGCGGAGCTCAAGGCCCGTCTCGACGAGCTCCCCTCGATCGACGAGCCCACCGACCGGGTGGCGGCGGAGATTCGCGCGCGCCTCGGGTACCTCGACGACGTCGGCGTCGGGTACCTCACGCTCGACCGCGCATCGCGCACGCTCTCGGGCGGCGAGGTGCAGCGCGTCGCCCTCACCGCGGCGCTCGGCACCTCGCTCACAGGCACCCTCATGGTGCTCGACGAGCCTACCGCGGGGCTGCACCCCCGCGACGCCGAGAAGCTCATCAAGGTGGCGCGCGGCATCGCGGCCCTCGGCAACGTCACCCTCGTCATCGAGCACGACCTCGGCGTCATCGCCTCCGCCGACCGCGTCGTCGAGCTCGGCCCCGACGCGGGCGAACACGGCGGCGTCATCGTGTACGACGGCGACCCCGCGGGGCTCGCGAGCGCGAAGACGCCCACCGGCGAAGCGATGCGCGAGCGCGGCGTCACCCGCACCGACCGGCTCAAGCCCACCGGGTGGCTCACGCTCCGCGGCGCGCGCGGGCACAACCTCAAGGGCGGCGACGTGCGCTTCCCGCTCGGCGTCCTCACCTGCGTGACGGGCGTGTCGGGCTCGGGCAAGAGCTCCCTCGTCGGCGAGACGCTCTACCCCGCCCTCACGCGCGCCCTCGCGGCCCGCGCGCTGCCCGTGACGCCGGAGGAGCCCCTCCCCCACGACGGCCTCGACGGCACCGACGCGGTGTTGTCCGCGATGCACGTCGACCAGGGCCCGCTCGGTCGCACCACGCGCGGCAACCCTGCCACGTACCTCGGCGTGTACGACCGCATCCGCGCCCGCTTCGCGTCGTCGCCCGAGGCGAAGGCGCGCGAGTACACCACGCGGACGTTCTCGTTCAACGTCGAGGGCGGGCGGTGTCCGGCCTGCGAGGGGGCGGGCTACGAGACGGTGGAGATGCAGTTTCTCGCCGACGTGAGCTTCCTCTGCCCCGACTGCAAGGGGCGGCGCTTCAAGGAGGAGGTGCTGGAGGTGCGGGTGAAGGGCCTCTCCATCGCCGACGTGCTGGAGATGTCCGCCGACGCGCTCGTCGAGACCTTCCGCGACGACACGGCGCTCGCGGAGGCCGTCGAGCCGATGCGCGCGGTGGGCCTCGGGTACCTGCGCATGGGGCAGAGCCTGTCGACCCTCTCGGGCGGCGAGGCGCAGCGCCTCAAGCTCGCCGCGGCCCTCGGCGAGGCGAAGCGCGGCAGCGTGGTGATCCTCGACGAGCCCACCACGGGCCTGCACCGCCGCGATGTCGCCGTGGTCTTCGACACGCTCGACCAGCTCGTCGCGCGGGGCGCCACGGTGATCGTCGTCGAGCACGACCCCTACGTCGCCGCCCGCGCCGACCACGTCATCGACCTCGGCCCCGAGGCCGCCATGAACGGCGGTGAGGTCGTCGCCGAAGGGACGCCCGAGGAGGTGGCGAAGAGCACGGTGTCGCGCTTCGCGCCGTTCCTGCGGGTGGCGCTCGACCCGGCGGCGTCGGCGCTCGATCAGGCGACGGTGGCGCGAGCGACCGTGCGGGGCGCCATCACGGCCCCCTCGGGCATCGTCGTCGAGGGAGCCCGCGAGCACAACCTCCACATCCCGCGCCTGGAGATCCCCCGCGAGAAGCTCGTCGCGATGACGGGCCCGTCGGGCTCGGGCAAGAGCTCGCTCGCGTTCGACATCATCTACGCCGAGGGGCAGCGGCGCTTCCTGGAGACGCTGTCGCCCTACGCGCGGCAGTACCTCCCCTCCCTCGGCCGCGCGGACGTCGACGCCATCACGGGCATCCCCCCCGCCATCTCCCTCGAGCAGCGGACCGCCCGCGCCGGCGCGATGAGCACCGTGGCGACCGTCACCGAGATCGCCCACTACGTCCGCCTGCTCTACGCCCGCGCGGCGACGCCCTACTGCCCCAAGTGCGACCTCCCCATCGGGGCCCGCGCCCCCGAGGCCATCGTCGACGAGCTCGCCCGCACGATGCCGCCGACGGCCAACCTGTCGGTGTGGGCCCCCGCCGTCCGCGCGCGCAAGGGGCTCCACGGCGAGGTGATCGAGCGGGCGCGCAAGGTCGGCGTCGAGGCCGTCCGCGTGGACGGGGTGGACTACGACCCGACGAAGGTGCCCGTCCTCAAGAAGACCAAGACGCACGACGTCTGGCTCTGGCTCGGGGCGTCGCACGCCTCGCAGGGGCCGAAGCTCCTCGGGCAGATCCGCAAGGCCGCGTCGATGGCCGAGGGGCACGTCGTCATCGAGCGCGACGAGCGGACGGGCCGGGTCGGCGAGCCGATGCAGTACAGCACCCGCCGCGCGTGCCCGAAGTGCGGGAGGGGCGTTCCCGAGCTCGACCCGCGGCACTTCTCGTTCAACACGCCGCAGGGGCGGTGCACCACCTGCGAAGGGACCGGGCTCGACGCCGACGGCGACGTCTGCGGCGACTGCGAGGGGACGCGCCTCGCGCCCATCCCCCGCGCGGTTCGGCTCGGCGAGCGGCGCTTCCACGAGACGGTCTCCATGACGCCGGGCGAGCTGCGCGACACGCTCCGCACGCTCACCCTCACCGCGCGCGAGGCCGCCATCGCGGAGGCCCCGCTCTCGCAGCTCGAAGCCAAGCTCACGACGCTGCTCGACCTCGGCCTCGACTACCTCACGCTCGACCGCCGCGCCAACACGCTCTCCGGCGGCGAGATGCAGCGGCTGCGGCTCGCGGCGCAGATCGGCGCGGGCCTCACGGGCGTGCTCTACGTGCTCGACGAGCCCACCATCGGGCTGCACGGTCGCGACACCGGGCGGCTCATCCGCGCGATGCGTCAGCTCGTCGACCGGGGCGCGAGCGTGGTGGTGGTGGAGCACGACGCGGAGGTGATCCGCGCGGCCGACCACGTCGTCGACCTCGGCCCCGGCGGCGGCAAAGGCGGCGGGCGCATCATCGCGTCAGGCCCCGCGAGCGAGGTGCTCGCGGGCGACTCGCCGACGGCGCGCTCGCTCCGCGTGGAGATCGGCGCGGGCGCGGTGAACCGCCCCGTCGACAAGAGCACCCCGTGGCTCACCGTGAAGGGCGCCAAGGGGCACAACCTCCGCGGGACGGACGCGCGCTTCCCGCTCGGCCGCTTCGTGTGCGTGGCGGGCGTGTCGGGCTCGGGCAAGAGCACGCTGGTGGAGAAGATCACCCTCCGGGCGGTGAAGAAGAAGCTCAAGCTCACCACCGAGGAGCCGCTCTCCCACGCGGGCCTCCAGGGCTGGGACGTGCTCAAGCGCGCCGTGGCGATCGACCAGTCGCCCATCGGCCGGACGCCGCGCTCGGTGCCTGCGACCTACGTGGGCATCTGGGACGACATCCGGCGGATGCTCGCGGGGATGCCCGAGGCCAAGGCGCGGGGCTGGGGCATCGGGCGCTTCTCGTTCAACACGACGGCGGAGTCGGGCGGCGGGCGCTGCGAGACCTGCGAGGGGGCGGGCGTGCGGAGCGTCGAGATGGCCTTCCTCGCCGACGTGGTGGTCCCCTGCGAGGGCTGCAATGGCGCGCGCTTCGGGCGAGAGACGCGCGAGGTGAAGCTGCACGGGTACGACGCGGGTGAGCTCCTCGGGCTGACGGTGGAGGAGGCGCGGCAGGTGTTCCATCAGGTGGCGAAGATCGCGAAGCCGCTGGACCTCTTGCACGACCTCGGGCTGGGGTACCTCTCGCTCGGTCAGGGGTCGCACACGCTCTCGGGCGGTGAGGCGCAGCGCATCAAGCTCGCGACCGAGCTGCAGACGGGCGGGTCGCAGACGCTCTACGTGCTCGACGAGCCGACGACGGGGCTCCACCTGAGCGACGTCGCGCGGCTGGTGACGGTGATGCAAAAGCTCGTCGACCGCGGCGACTCGCTGCTGGTCATCGAGCACCACCCGTCGGTGCTCGCGGCGGCGGACTGGATCGTCGAGCTCGGGCCGGGCGGCGGGCGTGAGGGCGGCACGGTGGTGGCCGAAGGGACGCCGCGCGCGCTCGCGAAGGGCGCCACGGCGACGGGCGACGTGCTGCGGGAGGCCTACACGAAGGGCTGACTCACGCCTCCGGCGCCGCCGGCAGGGTGAAGTAGAACGTGGACCCGACACCCAGCGTCGACTCCATCCGGATCGCGCCGCCGTGTCGCTCGACGATGCGCTTGGCGACGGCCAGGCCGATGCCACTTCCGGGATAGCGGCCCACCGGGTGGAGGCGCTGGAACATCTGGAAGATCCGCTCCGCGTAGCGCATCTCCATCCCGATGCCATTGTCGGCGATGGAGAAGGACACCCGATCCCCCGCCGGCGCCGCCGCGATCACCACCCGTGGGGCGGCCTCGGAGCGGAACTTGAGGGCGTTGGAGATGAGGTTCTGGAGGAGCTGGCGCAGCTGCGTCTCGTCGGCGCAGACGGGCGGCAGCGAGCCCACCACGATCTCCGCGCCGTTCTCGTCGACGAGCGCCTGCAGCCCGCGGACGACGGATTGGACGACGGCCTCGGTGGAGACGGGGACGAGCGGCTTGCCCTGCGATCCGACCCGCGAATACAGCAGCAGGTCGGTGACCAGCCGTTGCATGCGGCGAGCCCCATCGGACGCATAGTGGATGTACTTCCGCGCCTTCTCGTCGAGCTGCTCGCGGTAGCGCTCGGCGAGCAGCTCCGTGTAGTTGACCACCATGCGAAGCGGCTCCTGCAGGTCGTGGGACGCCACGTAGGCAAACTGCTCGAGCTCCGCGTTGCTGCGGCGCAGCTCCGCGTTGATCCGCTTTGTCTCGCTGATGTCGCGCACGATCTTCGAAGCGCCGATCACCACGCCGTCGGCGTCGCGGATCGGGGAGATGCGGATCGACACGTCGAGCTTCGCGCCGCTGCGGTGCGTGCGGACCCCTTCGAAGGGTTCGACCGCGACGCCCGCGCGAACCCTGGCGAGGAGCTCGTTGCCCTCTTCCTGCGTCTCCGGCGCGAGCAGCACCCGGATGTTCTGGCCGATGGCCTCGCGCGCGGGATAGCCGAACAGCCGCTCCGCCGCGGCGTTCCAGTCGGTGATCGTCCCGTCGAGGCCCTGGGCGATGATGGCGTCGTTCGAGCTCTCGACGAGGGCGACGAGGCGGCGAGACGCCTGCTCCGCCGCGTGCAACCGCGTCACGTCACGAAACACCATGGCCAGACCGCGCACCCTTCCCTCGTCGTCCCGCGTCAAGGTCGCCTGCAGCTCCACCGTCGTACGCACCCCGCCCCGCGCCACGACGCGGACGGTCTGCCGATCGTTGAGCGAGGTGCCGCGCTCCAGCATCACGTCGACCGGGTTGCGCGCGAGCATCTCGGGCGGTCGGCCCTCACGCTCGAAGACCTTCCAGAGCGACTCCCCGCGCGCCGAGTCCGCACGCCAGCCCGTCATCTGCTCGGCGGCGTCGTTCATCCGCGTCACCGCGCCGTGCTCGTCGGCGGCGATGAATCCTGCGCCGATGCTGTCGAGCGTGACGCTGAGGTTGCGCTGCACCTCCAGCGCGGTCTCCTCCGCGCTCCGTCGGCGCTGCATCTCCTCCTTGAGCTCGCCGATCACCCGGTTGAGCGCCTCCTCGGCGCGCTTGAGCGGCGAGACATCCGTCACGTACGCGACGAAGCCGAGCACCACGCCGTCGACGATGTCGGGCGTGTAGTAGGTGACGCTCGAACGGGCGACGCCGTCCGCGCCGTGCACGACCCGCTCGAAGCGCTGGGGTTCACCCCGGAGCACCGCCCGAATGAAGGGCTCATTCAGCGCGTACAGCCGCTCGCCGAGCAGCTCCGCGATCGGGCGCCCGATGAGTCCGTCCGGGTCCACCCCGAACCACACCTTGTAGGACTTGTTCGCGAAGCGGCACCGGAGATCCCGATCCCAGTAGGCAAGCATGGACGGCACGTGGTCGACGAGCTGCCGAAGCAGCTCCGCGCGCTCACTGGAGGTGCCGGCCGTCAGGGGGATGCTCGGTGAAGCCATTCTTCCTCCCGGTACGCTATACACCCTCAAGGGCCATCCCGCGTCATCCCTGAGGTCGACATCCCTGCTCAATGTGCGCGGCGCCTGCGCATCCGCCGTGCACCCATTGCGGCACGTCCGATCGATGCCAGCGAAGGGCGGCATGCCGTCGCAACCACAACTGTTGTTGCGATTTCACCCGCAGACCAGCCATCAGGCGCGTCAAATCTCGCTACAAATGTGCACATTGTGCTGGCTGTGCTTCAGCCGAAACATCGATCCAGTGAACTTAAAATGAAGCATTGACAGGACCAGGGCGCACGGTGGAAGGTGGGTTCGTTAGTGGCCGACAGGCGGAGATCCACTGGTAGGTGTCGGCAATGGTCCCCCTCTCAATTTCCATAGTCTGGAGTTGGTGATCCATGCAGCCAGAGCTGCAATCCCTTGCGCGTCGTCACGACATCCTCCTGGTGGAGGACAACCCCGGCGATGCTGCGCTTGTCCATGAGCGCTTCTCCGACATTGCCTCGCTGACATTCAACATCCAGCACGTGCAGTGCCTCGCCGATGCCATGAAGGCGGTCCGCGAGGCCCCACCGGATGTCATCATCCTCGATTTGAACCTGCCCGACTCCCAGTCGATCGACACGCTGGTGACCATGAAGGGGCTCGCCGCCGACGTGCCCGTCGTGGTGGTCTCGGGTCACGTCGACCAGCGACTGCGGGAGGAGGTTCTCGTGCACGGCGCGGCGGACGTGTTCACCAAGGACGAGGCCAACAGCCGCTACTTCCCGCTCACCGTCTTGAGCGTGGTGGAGCGGACCCGCATCCACGAGCAGCATCGCCAGCTCGACCTGCTGCTCGACGCGACCCCGGACGCCATCGTCGTGGTCAACACGGAGGGCGTGGTGGAGTACGTCAATGACGCCGCGCTGCACCTCTTCGGGCGCGACCGTAGCGATTTTGTGGGTACGCCCTTCCAGTTTCCCCTCACGAGCACCGACCCGCAGGAGATCACGGTGCCGGGCCCGGGTGACGAACGAGCGTGTGAGATGCGCGTGGTGCCGTTCGAGTGGCACCGCAAGAAGGCTCTGCTCGCCTCGCTCCGTGACATCACCAAGCAGAAGAGGCTCGAGCTGCAGCTGGTCATGTCCGATCGCCTGGTCTCATTGGGCACGCTCGCGGCCGGCGTGGCGCACGAGATCAACAACCCGCTCGCGGCCGTCTACACCAACCTTGAATTCGCGATCGAGACGTTGCGGACTTCGGACGCGGTCGGGCCGGCGCGGGCCGAGGCGCTCTCTACGCTCGCCGACGCGCTGGCGGCCGCCGCTCAGATTCGCCGGATCGTCCGAGACGTGAAGCTCTTCTCCCGGGGGGACGACGCGACGCGCCGCACCTTCGACCTGCACCGGATGCTGGACTCCGTCGTTCGCATGGTGCAAGGCCGGATCGACGAGCGCGCGGTCCTGGTCAAGTCGTATGGCGCCACCCGTAAAATCTACGGCAATGAGTCGCGGCTGAGTCAGGTGTTCCTCAACCTGCTGGTCAACGCCGCCGAGGCCATCCCGCTCGGCGACCCGACGCACAACCAGATTCGTCTTGTGACCCGGATGTGCCCTGACAACCGGGTCGCGATCGACGTGGAAGACACCGGGACGGGTATCCCACCCGACGTGCAGCGGCGCTTGTTCACGCCCTTCTTCACCACCAAGCCCGTCGGCTCCGGGACCGGGCTGGGCCTGGCGATCTGCCAGCGCGTCGTGGCGTCCGAGGGTGGCGAGATCGTCGTGCGCACCGAGTTCGGCTCGGGGACGCGCTTCTCCGTGCACCTCTCCGCCTCGGGAGACCCGGCCAAAGACTCGACCACGGGCGCGCCGCCGCTAAACGCACAGACATCGAATCGCGGGTCGGTGCTCATTATCGACGACGAGCCGGCCGTCGCCTCCGCCCTCGAGCGTTTGCTGAGGCGCCAGCACGACGTCAAATGCCTCGACCGCGCCGCGGACGCGCTCACGCTGATCGAGCGCGGCCAACGCTTCGACGCCATCCTCTGCGATCTCCGGATGCCTGGGATGAACGGGCCGGCGTTCTGTACGGCGCTCGAGGCGCTCAATCCGGCCCAGGCCCGACAGGTGATCCTGATGACCGGCGGCGTGCTCGCGAGCGAGTCCACCGCCTTCCTCGATCGGGCGATCTATCCCCGACTCGACAAGCCGTTTGACATGACACGGCTCAGCGAGCTGCTCACTCGCGTGATGAAGGAGGCCGTGTGACCCAGCCGATTCGTGTCATGCTCGTCGAGGACAATCCGGGGGACGCCGACCTCACCCGAGAGACATTGCAGAGCGGCAAGCTCTTGATGGATGTTCAGGTCGTCACCGACGGGGCGATGGCGGTCGACACCCTCCTCGAACTCGTCGCGACGGGGCAGAGCCCCCCCGACCTCATCCTGCTCGACCTCAACCTCCCGAGGCTCGACGGGAGCCAGGTGCTGGCGACGATCAAGGGGCACGAGACCCTGCGGTCGATCCCCGTCGTCATCCTGACGTCGTCCGACGCCGAGCAGGACATCGTGAAGAGCTACAACCTGGGGGCCAACTGCTACGTCACCAAGCCCGTGGGGCTGGAGGCGTTCCAGACGATCGTTCGCTCGGTGCAGGACTTCTGGTTTACGGTGGTGAAGCTGCCCTGATCGGCCCCGCCGACCGGCCGGCGGGTGAACGTGTGCGGGCCACGCTCCCCGCGATCAGCGCACGATTGCCAGCATCGCCGCCGCCGCACTACGATCGGCCTCCGATGCTCGTGATTCGTGACGCGCAGATGGCGGCGCTCGGCCGCGCGCTCGACGAGACCCTCGTCCGGCGGATCGTGGACCACCTCGCGGGCGCCGCGCCAACGCTCGTCGCCGCCCTCACCCGCACCGAACAGTGCGCGCGGGTGCGCCTCGCCATCGAAGAGGCCCGGCGCCACGGGCTGACGACCGACCGCTCGCTGACGGACTTCGCGCGGCGCAGCCTGGAGGCCCCTGGCTTCTTCGCCGCCCCGGCCAGCGTCGCGGCCCTCGCCCGCGTCGCCGCGCACCCGTCCCCCGACGCGCGCTACACGCTCTTCGACCTCGACGTCCACGCCTTCGCCCTGGAGAACCGCGCGGATGCCCCTGAGCTGTGACGACTGCAAGCAGCAGAACGCCCAGTCCCTCCTCGTGCTCCCCTGCCAGCAGCCGGGGGGCGCGCACGTCTACAAGCCCGCGTCGACGGCGGCGTACGCGGGCACGCGCCAGGTACCCCTGCTCCACCTCATCTACGCGGCGTGCGTGGAGGCGTACGGCCCGAAGGGGCGGGAGGTGCGCACCACCTGGTTGGCGAAGAAGTACTCGCAGAAGACGGGCAACGAGCTGGCGCAGCGGAAGGTGACGATCAGCGACGAGCGGGCCGGAGTGGAGGTGCAGGAGATGGTGGGGATGCTCCTCAGCCAGCGACCGCACCTGCTCCCCGTGCTCGCGCAGCTCGACCGCGCGCGGCAGTTGAGCGTCGCGCAGGCGATCGCGCGCCTCCTCCTCGGGACGCCCTCCGCGAGCGCCCTGCCGACGGCCATCGACGTCGAGCTCTTCCGGGGCGCGGCCCACACGCGCCTCGAGCGCGCCAACGGTGAGCTCCGGCGGCGCCTCGAGCGCATGAACGAGCGGCGCCACGAGCTCGAGCGGGAGGCGCTCCGCCTGAACGATCGGCAGCGCCTCGCGGTGCAGCGGATCGGCGCGCTCGACGAGCAGATGTTGCAGCTCGAAGGGGCGATGCGCGCGCGCACCACCCTCGAGCAGGACGCCGCGTCGGAGTGCCAGCGGCTCGCGCAGTCGCTCCATGTCTTGTTCATCGATGGCGAACCCGCTACGGGCCAGAAGCTGAAGGACCTGATCGATCTCACATGCGACGACGAGCAGGAGGAGCGGCAGGTGCTCCAGTCGATGGACGCATACAACCGCGCGTTGCAGTTGCGGAGCCGCTACGCCAACGAGCGCCTCGGCTTCGCGCGCCAACACCAGGAGGTCGCGCGGCAGCGGGAGGAGATCGTGCGGCTCCTCGGGACCGAGGAGGTCTTCTACGAGCGCTACGAGCGCCACCTGCTGGAGGAGGAGCTGCTCCAGCTCGACCTCCGCGAGCGGAGCGTCTTCGCGCAGGAGACGCGGGCCGAGCGGGAGCAGCTCCAGGGGACCGTCCAGGACCCGTCGCTGGAGGTCGATTTCGCCTGCCAGGCGTCCAACTACGCGAAGCTCCAGGAGTTTGAAGCGCTTCGCCTGGCGCTCGCGGCCAGCGGGGTGGCGCGGCAGCTCTTCCTGCTGATGCACCCGCGCTTCAAGTACATCGACGACGCCGAGCACCGCTGCAAGATCCATAAGTTCCTCGCGTCGCCCGAGGTGTTGACGGCCTTCCGCGACCTCGACGAGGCCAACCTCGTCCACCCCGGGCCCCACGCGAAGCTCGGCGTGATGGTGATGAACGCGGCCGTCCCCGGCTCCTACGACGACCGCCACCGGGAGCTTGTCCAGTCGGAGCTCGAGAAGATCGCCGGCGCGATGGACGAGTTCGGGATGGACCGCGAGATCCGCTGCCACAGCTGCGGCCACGCGTCGCCGAGCGGGCGCTCGACCGAGGAGGCGAAGCCCCTCTGGATCCGCGACCACAACCCGCCCACCGCCCTCTACGAGCTCGGCTCGGCGGTGTACCGCGACAAGCTCGGGCTCACGAGCTACGACGGCAACGGCGTGACGGGGCACCAGATCCTCCTACCGCAGTGCCGTGAGTGCTCGAAGCGCCAGGGCTCGCTCATGGCGCGCGTCACGAAGCTCCTCAAGGGCGTCGCCACGACGACGCTCACGCACCCGCAGTTTGACCTCGTCGCGTGGCTCCGCGACGCGTTCGTGCAGGCCGACGGCACCACCTCAGGCTGGGACGATTTTGTCCGCGTGGCCCTGCGCCCGATGGGCGGCTGGATGGCGCCCGAAGACCTCCGCGGCGAGCTTCA
>JBILLV010000351.1:0-9245 GCA_044375895.1 Polyangiales bacterium
CGTAGTAGTGGGCCGAGTCGAGCGAGAAGCCGATGGCCGTCCACGCCGTGCTGGAGTTCCAGAGGGCGATGTTGGCGGCGAACTTGGCCGAGCCGGGGTCGGCGCCGGGGGTCAGCGTGTTGGCGTTCACGAAGGACGAGAACCCGCGCTCGAGCGCGCCCTGGTAGTACGTCAGCTCGCCCTGGTAGATCTTCGCGATGTTGCCCGCCGCCTCCGACGTCTTCGAGCGCTTCACGTAGCGCGTGAAGGCGGGGATGGCCACCGCCGCGAGGATGCCCAGGATCACCACCACGATCATCAGTTCGACGAGCGTGAAACCAGCCATCAGACGCTTCATGGAACGCTTCATCTCGAATCTCCTCTTGCGGACTTCTTGCACCACACTGCGAGTTCATCCCGGCGTTCGAGGAGGGCTTTGTCTTCCTCTTCGATGCTTCGGGGACGCTCGCGACGGCGAAGAGTAACTAAGCACCCCGCGTGCCGAGGGTGATTCAGCCCCCACCGCGCTCCCCGTCTGATGATTTCCCCGCATGTTTTCGCAGCGTCGAGCGATCTCCACGTGGCAGTCCGCCTGCTTCATGCCCCTCCCCGTCACTTGACGATGACGAGAAGCGTCAGCACGACGGTGCTCCCGATTTTTGAGGGAACACACCTCGGTTCAGGTAGGTTTGCCGCGTCGAGACATTGTGAGCATGGCGACGCGTTGTTTCGACGCGGCGAGACGCCCCACGAACGCCCCATCGTTTCGCACACCTCGCCGAGTGTTGGAGATCTGTGTGATCCCGCACGCAGACGATCGTTCGGCGAAGGTGAACACCGAAATAGAAAACGGTCCGCATCTGGAAGGATGCAGACCGTATTGGAGCCACCCATCGGGCTTGAACCGACGACCTGCGGTTTACGAAACCGTGCGGAAACCGCTGCTTTCCCCGGTGGAATCGCGGGTTCATGGGCCACCCGTGGGCAACGGCGACGGGGCGGAGGGGGGCGTCGAGCGGCTCCGGGGCGTCGCCCTCGAGCTGCTCACGGCGGTGGACGAAGGGCGCCCCGCGGGGGGCATCGCCCGGGAGCTGGCGGTGGAGGTGCTCCGGGCGATGGCGCCGGACAGCGCCCCGTGGAGGAAGGCCGTCGAGGTGCTCGAGGGTGGCCCCCTCCGCATGCGCCGCGCGGTCGACCTCGCCGGGCTGGTGCTCGATGCGATCGGGGCGGAGCTCGCCGCGGACGAGCACCAGCAGGAGCACGGGAAGGCGGCGGGATGAACGGCCGGGGACGTGACCGATCGTGTGTTTCAACGGCGGCGCGAGAGAGGGTGCCATTCCTCGCCGGACTCGCGGGACTCACCACGGCGCAACCGCTTATTTCCAGTCCTATCCATGAGTCCGTGACGGTTGGACTCACACACACACAAGTGGACTCATGGGGAGCGTCGCCCCTGTTTCCCGCGGCAAGGGTGAGTCCAGCGGCGCGGCGACCGGAGCGACGCACGCGACGATCGAACCCGAGCGTGAGCGGACGTACCCGAACTCTGCAGAACGAACCCACCCCGCGCTACGATCACTCCATGCCCGACGGCGACACCTCCTCCTCGCTTGCCAGGCTGGCGGCGAACCGCGCCAACGCCCTGCGGTCGACCGGGCCGCGTACCCCCGCGGGGCTCGAGGTCTCCCGCTCCAACGCCCTCGTGCACGGACTCTCCGCCCGCGCGGTCGTGATCCGCGGCGAGAGCGCGGCGCAGTGGGAGGCCTTCCGCGACACGACGGTCAACGACCTCGCGGCCGTCGGTCCGGTTGAAGCCGCGCTCGCCGCGCGCGCCGCCGAGTTGCTCTGGCGGCTGCAGCGCGCTGGCGCCGCGGAGGCCGCGGTCGCAACCTTCACGCTCGCCCGCGCCGAACGGGAGAGCATCGTGGTCGCCCTCGAGCGGACGACCGGGGCCGGCGACGGTGCGCCGTTCTCCCTGCGGCACTGCGACAGGGTGGCAGACCTCCGTGCCGCGGGTGAGCGCGCTCGCGCTGCAGCCGCCGCGGCTGACCTGGCGATCGACGGCGCCGACGCGGAGCCCCTTCCCAGCGGAGCGGCGAAGGACCTGCTCCGCGTTGCAGCGATCATCGTGAGCGGGGTCGACCCGGAGATGGCGTCGCGCCCTTCGCGCGGCTTCGCGGGGCAGGTGATCACGCTCGGCGGGTGGACGGTCAAAGCGATGAGGGCGGCGACGGATGACCTCGCGGACGGCAGCGGCGACAACATCCTCCGCCAAGCGCGCAGGGTCTGCCTCGAAACCACGGTGCGCGCGTGGCTCGCCGCCGAGGATGCCGCGCAGCGGGTTGCCCTGGCGGAGGCCACCGCCGCGACGGGCGACGACTCCGCGGCCGTGCGGCGTCACGAGGCGCACCTGCAACGTCAGCTCGCAGGGGTGCTGGCGTTGCTGGACGCGACGCAAAGGCGGCGGCAGCCTCGCAGTGGGTAGGTTGCGGCGAGGACGCGCGCTCGCAGTAGCGCTCCCGGCGCGACTGCTGCCCCCGAGGATGCCCCGAGGAGCACCTGCGGACTTCTCCTCACGGCCTCGTGACAGTAGCATCAGGTATGCGAAATCCCGCTCGTGCCTTGGTGATTCTCCTCTCCGCGCACGCTCTGTGGTCCTGCTTCTCCTCGGGGCGCTTCACCGAACTGCCTGCCGCCGATCAGGATGCGTTCCAGCGCTGCCGCGAGGTGATGCGGCCGGCCCTGTGCGGCCCCGACCCAGACCTCGTGTACGTGACCAACTGCATCCGCTCGAACATGAGCCGCTACGCGGAGGCCCCTGCAGGCGACGGACGCGCCGAGTGGTTGCTAGCGCACGGCTGTCCGCCGTCAATGGTCTCCCCCTCCGCCTACGTTGTGTCGAGCGGCGGGACGCGTGAGTCGGCCGTTCGCGGAACTGCCCCTGCACAGACGCCCTCTGCCACGGCTGAAGCTCGCCCGCCGAACACCCCGGCGCGGGCCGACGTCCTATCTGCGATGCGGCGGGTGCAGCAACTGGCGGACTCCTGTCTTCCTATCGGCGTGTTCGGCGTCCGCCTCACGTACGCCGGCGACGGGACCATCCTCCTCGTCCAGCCTCACGCGGGCGATGTCCCTGACTCAGTGCTCACCTGCATCCGCGAACAGGCGCGGGCGGTTCCGTTGCCCAGGTTCCTGCAGCAAGACTTCACCGTGGTCTACGAGTTCTCGCACATGTAGCCCGAGCCCCTTCCCGCGCGTCGTCGTTGCTGGGAGCGCAGGACTGCGGGGTGACGCCGTTTGAACGAGGTCCGCGAGACGCGCCGATGGGCTCGTGTTGTCGGCAGTTGAAAACCGCTTGAATCGTGAGGGGCCCGGCGAGGGTGATTGCGCCCGTCGACGTGGCGGGCGGCAGAGGGCAGCGCGCTCGCGACGCTCCAGACGGCGGCGACCGCGTGGGGATGGCTCCCGCTGTGACCCTCGGTCACCTGCACCGGCCCATCGCGCACGGCCGCCCGTCGCCGCACCGCGCCCCGCACGCGCCGCAGTTGGTGGCTTCGATCGCGAGGTCGGCCTCGCACCCGTTGTCGTTGTTGCCGTCGCAGTTCCCGCGCCCCGCCGGGCACGTCGGAGGACACACGGAGCGGACGCACCGCCCGCCGCCCGCGCACGCCATCCCGCAGCCGCCGCAATGCGCGCTTGTGGCCGTGAGGTCGGTCTCGCAGCCGTTGGCGGGGTTGCGGTCGCAGTCGCCCGCCCACGGCTCGCACACGAAGCCGCAGCGCCCCGCGATGCACGTCGACTCCATGACCCCCATCCCGCGCGGGCATCCTACCCCGCAGCAGTTCCCCGGCGTCATGCTCGCGCACACGTCGGGCGGCGGAGGCGCATCGGCGACCGCCGCGTCGGGCGGAGGCGCCTCACACCTCCCCGCGACGCAGGCGACCCCGAAGTCGCACGCCCGCCCGCAGGCCCCGCAGTGCAGCCCGCTCGTCGCGGTGTCGACGCAGGCCCCGCCGCACGTCACCAGCCCCGCCGCGCAGACGCACTCACTGCCCGTCCACCGCCTCCCCGGCCCGCAGTCGGGGGCGTCTGGCGGGGCGTCCAGCGGCGCAGGGGCGTCGGGGGGCTCCGACGCATCGAGGCGCCCCGCGTCGGGCGCTGGTGCGTCGGTGGCCGCCTCCCGCGCGGCATCCGGCGGCTGCTCGGCGCTAGAGCCACAGGCGAGCAGGAGGTGCATGACGGCGAGGGCGGGTGCACGGCGCATGGTCGGATACTACGCGTGTCGGGCGTCGTGGGTCGACGCTGCGCGCTGCCGTCGGGGCGATTCCGCGCGCGGAAGGTCCAACGTGTCATCTATGGTGAGGCACCGGCGGCGGCGAAGACAAACCGCGCCGATGCCTCGCCGATCATGGCGTGTCGATGGACGGGCGCGCGCGGTGTTCGGTCGCGTGCGTGGTGGCGCACCAGCGCGCGGCGATGCGAAGGGCGGCGGCGGGGTCGCCGTCGTTGGCGGTGACGCGGGTCGCGGCATGCGCGGCGGGGAGCTCGAGCTCCGGTCTCTTCTGGTGCATGGTCGGTCTCCTAAGTTCGGCGCGTCGTGCGGCTGATGCTCGGCGCCCGTCGCGGCCCCCTCGCGAGGCAGGGCCCCGGCCGGCGTCGAGGGTGTCAGGGGCCGTCCAGCGGCGCGAGGTCGTTGGTGTACTCGGCGCCCGTGAAGGCTTCGTCGCGGCCGTCATCGTCGCCCGCGCGGCACGCGGCGCACATCATCGGGAGGCCGTCATCGTCGCGTTCACAGTCACAGCCTTCGGGGCGGGTCGTGCTCATCGTGGTGGTTCTCCTGGTCCGGGTGAGGCGTCGGGGGAGACGAGTAGAGGGCCGCCCTCGCGGCCGCCTACTCGCGCCCCCCGGCGCGGCCGACTAGCAGCGGATGCCGCGGGCGAGGGCCTCCCCCTCATCGTCCCCGACGCACCAGCGGGCGCCGTCGAAGTCCACCGCGTCGGGGGAGAGCACGGTGAGGGCCTCGACGGTCGCCGCGGCGTGCGCGGTCGCGGTCGCGTCATGGTGCGCCGCGAGTTCGTCGGCGCAGGCGTGGCAGTAGCCCGCGCGGAGGGCCACCGCGTCGCCGCAGGCGTCGCACAGAAGATCCTTGATGGAGCGGACTTCGATCCCGTCGCGGCGGGCGGCGGCGAGGGCGAGGGCGAGGGCGTCGACGGCGGTGGTGGTGGTGATCATGATCGTTTCTCCGGGGCCCGCGGGGGTTGTCGTCCAGGGCAAGGTTGAATGTGAATCACAAATGCACTTGTGTCAACAGCCGTCTATAGCTTTTGTGATTCACCTATGTAGTTTCGGTGGAACGCGGGGTGAATGCCACGAGCGTGGCGGTTGATTCCCGGTGAACCGCGAACTAAGCTACGCGCATGATCCCCTCGCCCGCCCGCCCGAAGGCCCCCACGAAGCCCCGCGCCGCCGCCTCCCCTCCCTCCCCAGCTCGCGGCCCCGGTCGCCCCCGCAAGGGCGCGGAGGGGGCCCGCGTGCGAGACCTGCCGGGGGTGACGGTGCGGGTTGAAAAGACCGTGCTCGCCCGCCTCGACGCGGAGGTCGACCGCCGCAACGCTGCCCTGGCGGCGCAAGGTGCGTCGACCAACCGCGGCGCGGTCATGGCGATCGCCCTGCGAGAGTTCTGCGAGCGGGCCGAAGCCGCGGCCCGGGCCGCCGAGGGCGGCGCGTGACCCTCGCGGCCGATGCGCTGCGCCCGTGGGCGCTCTCCCCGGCGGTGTCGCGCGAGCTCCGGGCGATGCACCGCGCGGCCCGCGACGCGATCCCCTCGCAGCCGTTGGTGTTCGTGGTGATGCTCGGCGGAGCCTTCCGCCCCGAGAGCATCCCGTCGGGCGCGTGGCGCACCGTCGAGGGGAGGCCCGTCGCCGTGGCCGGGCTCGAGCTCGCGCGAGACCTCGCGACCGGGCGCTCCCCCTCCGCGGCCGCCGCCCTCGACGCGCCGCCGCCGGCCGGTGGTGCCTGGTGCCTCGCCCTCGCGGCCGACGGGTCGGCGCTCACCTGGTCGACGCCGCTGAAGTTCTCCGCCCCAGCTGCGGACGTCGACGTTGACTGCGACGTCGACCCAGGCGTCGACCACAGCGGCGATGCGTTCGATCCCCCAGCGGGCGACGCGTAAGCGCGAGCTGTTGGCGGTGACCGTCGCAGCAAGCGCATAGCTACCCTCGGAAACTAGCGCGCCCCGCTCGGTGGCCAGACCGGGCGAGGCGCTTCCCGACGCACCTGATGAAGCGGAGATCGAGCAATGGATGGTGTACAGGGCAAAGGGCTGAGCGTCGCGGAACCATGGAGCGAGGCCCTTGCGCGTGAGGCGCTCATGGAGGCGCTGTCGTGCCTCGACGCCGCCGACTTGGCGCGCCACGTCGCGCCCGCGGATGGGTGCTCGGTGGCCTTCCACCCACGCGTGAAGGTGGCGGTGCTTGAGGTTCGGAAGCGCATCGACGACCTCATGGAGGGCGTGCGCGAACTCCTGTGGGCGGTGCTCCACGGCGTCGACGCGAATGCGCAGCAGGAGGCACTGGACGTCGCGATGGAGATCACGCGCGAGGCATGGCTCCGCCTCGACATTCTGGACCCTCGCTTCGCGCTCGCTCGGGATGAACTCCGCACGGATCACCCCGAAGTGATCCGTCACGGCGCTTCGTTTTCGACAGATGTGGCCGCTGTGATCGAGAAGATCGGGTTCGAGGTGACGTCGACCCCGCCGTCGCCGAGCCCACGCCGCTGGCACTTCGACGTGACGACGCGGTTCCCTGGGACTGGCCGGGAGATCATCGAACACTTCGCCCGCCTCGGCGGGGCGCCTCTTCCTGCGTCTCCCTCGGAGACGGTTCGCTACGCATCAGGAATCGTGACCGCGTCGGAGATCCACAACCCACGAGACAACCCGCCGAGAACCATCCCCGAGTTGTGGCGGTACCTCGTCATGGCGATCGATGACATGCGAGCGAACGCCCCCCTTGCGCCCCTACGGCCGCTCGCCGCGTTCTACGAGACGTCCTACTTCACGCGCTTCGGCCCCAAAGTGATGAGGGCGTGCGAAGAGACGCAGTATGGCGGCAAGAAGATCCCGCTGTTCACAGGCTTCCTGCACACGTACCTCGACCTTGTGAAGAACTACGACGCCGCCCGCGCGGACTCGGAGATGCTCATCAAGAAGGCTCTGCTCGTACTCGGGCACAAGACAGAGACGTTCTCCGGCGCGGCTCGCATCAAGGGCGTCCGCGCGCAGGATAAACGGCACCCGAATCGGCCGCGCGCCAAGGGCGGTCGGCCGCGCAAAGGACCGTAATTTAAGGAACATCATCGAAGTCGCGTTACGTGTAACAAGGAAGATACGTGTAACAGTTTTCGCGCCAGCGCGCCCGCTGCCTCGACGCGTGCGGATGCATGTCGTAGTTGGTTCGGTATGCGAATCGACGCACGAACCGCCGCTGCGATCACCCTCGACTCGGGCCTCTCGCAGCGCGCCATCCGCGACTGCCTCGCCGGCCGCACCGCGCGTGAGGCAACGCGCATCGCGATCATGAACAGCGCACGCAAGCTCGGGCTCGACGCGCTCGTCGCGCACCTGACCTCCCTCCCCGCGGCCCCCTCGACCTCGACGGAGGACTCGCGCGCGGCATGACCTCGCCCGCGCGAGCGCCTCCCGGGGCGGCTCTCGCGCGGTGACAGCACGACCCCGGCAAACAGACGGGTGCAACCGCGGGGACGGGCCGCGTGCACCCCCAAGGCCTGGAGACGATGCGATGAACAGTGTAGACGTTCGCCCCGAGAGGGGCAACCGGGCGGCGACGTCCGTCCGGCAGAACAGCATCCCGCGGGAGACGCTCACCAGCGCCCCCGCCAACGACGGCCCCGCCCTCGACGCGTGTGCCGAAGCCGCCGTGGACGCGGCCGTCGCGGCGACGGTCCCGATGCTCCGCGCTCACCTGCGGCGCGAGCTCGCCGAGCGGCTCCCCTACCTGCGCGCGGAGGCGCCCGCTCGCCGGGAGCGCATCGGGCTCCGGCCCGGCGATGACGCCCCCGTGGACGACACCGCCCGCGCTCGGGCCCGCGCCCTCCTCGACAGACACTCCACCCCGCGGGGCCGCCGATGACGGCGAAGGTGCTTCCGTTCCGGCGCGACCAGGCGCCGGCCGACGATCACCCCGCGGAGGCCCCGGAGCACACCGCGGCCGATACCCTGCTGGCCCGTCATGGGGCCTTCGTCGCCCTCCTCATCGTGCGCCTCGTGCTGGTCGCGGTTCGCCCTGCAGCGCGCGCCTGGCTCCGCGATCCCGCCGAACGTCGACGCGTCGTCACGCGCCTCGAGGCGGCGGAGCGGAGCGTCCGGCGCGTCGTGGGGATGCTCGTGCGCGGAGCGCTGCGATGAAGGCGCGCCGCTGCTCCTGTCCCCGGTGTCGATCCGTGGCGGTCATCTCGACCCGCATCCGCTACGACCCGCACCCGCGGTGCATCCGGTGTCGGCTCTGCGGCTGCTCCCGCGTCCGCGCCCGATGCGTGTTCTCCGCGCCCGTACCGCCGTCGGGAGGGGCGCCTGCATGGGCCGGATGAAGGACACGACCGTGATGACCCGCGGCCCGCGGAGGGCCGGCGCAGGAGGCTACGACCTCGTGCGAGTGACCGAGCGGGACCCGTGCCCGGTGTGTGGTCGCGGGAAGTTCTGCCGCGTGAAGGCCGACGGCGCCGAGGTCTGGTGCTCGAGGGTGAGCGAGGGCGCAGACCTCACCCTGCACAACGACCTCGGGGACGTGTTCGTCCATCGCGTCGACCAGCGGCGGCGCGTCCCGCCTCCGGCGGCCCCGGTCGTCACGACGGAGCGCGCAGGGGCCGACGACATCGACGAAGTCTATCGGGCGCTCCTGGCGCGCCTCGCCCTCGACGCGCGCGATCGGGAGGATCTGCTGCGCCGCGGACTCCCTGCGGAGCACATCGCCCGCGGGCTGTACCGCACCCTCCCCGTCCAGGGCCGGGCGGCGCTCGCGCGCGAGCTGGTGAACGTCTTCGGGGATGACCTGGCCCGTCGGGTGCCCGGCATCGTGTGGCGGAGCGATGGCGGTCGGGGCTGGTGGGGCCTCGCCGGCGCGGCGGGCCTCGTGATCCCGGTGCGTGACCACGAAGGGCGGATCGTGGCGTTGAAGGTGAGGCGCCGCGACCCCTGCGAAGGCGCCCGCTACGTGTACGTCACGAGCGCGCCGGTGGGAGGCCCC
>JBILLV010000003.1:0-97810 GCA_044375895.1 Polyangiales bacterium
GACGCCCGACGCTCGAAGGCGCCCCTAAGGCCCTGGCGACGGACGACGGACCGTATCGCGGAAGCGATCGGGAGAAACCTCTCGTCGCTCCGAAGACTGGCTCGAAAGTTCGATGGAGACGCTCGGACTTAAAAGCCGCGCGGCTACTGAAGCGCGCGGCACTCGGTGGCCCACTGGCCACCCAGCGCGATGCAACGCGTGCGGGCCTCGGTGAAGCCCGCGGCGTTGCGCTGCGTCTTCCGCGAGAACGCGACGATGAACCACGCCTGCGCGTTGTTGGCGTTGGCCGTGACGGCGCGGGTGGCGATGCGCTCGGCGTCGGCGGCGCGGCCCATCTCCGCGAGGCTCATCGCGAAGGTGGTCATCGTGCGGTCATCGGCGGGAGCGGCGTTGAAGTAGGTCTCGTACGCAGCGACGCGGCCCGGCATCGCGCCGCGGAAGTTGCGCGCGGCGGCGAGAAGCTGCTGCGGCGTCTGCGCGCCGGCCGGTGCGGCTGCGGGCGCCGTGGGGACAGGGGCCGTGGGCACAGGTGCGGCGACGGTCGGTGCGGCGACGGGCGGCGCGGCGACGGGCGGCGCAGCGACGGTAGGACCAGCCGCCGGGGGTGTCGGCGTGGGCTCCGGCGTCGGGGCGGCAGCGGGGGCAGCGGGCTCCGGCGTCGGGGCGGCGGCGGGGGCAGTGGGCTCCGGCGTCGGGGCGGCGGCGGGAGGAGCGGGCTCCGGCGCGGGCGCGGGGGTGGGCTCCGGCGTCGGCGCGACCTGCGCTTCGGGGAGCGTGGCGGGCTGCGTGGGGCGCGACGCGAGCAGGGTGGTCTCGCGCACCGCGTACTGGCTGTGCCACGCGGCGAAGCCCACCGACACCGCCACGATCGCCGCGACGACGCCGCCGGAGATCTTCATCCACTGGCGGCTGCGGGCCGTCTCGCGGGCGTGCTCCTCCGCGGCGGGGACGAGGTCTTCGAAGGTGTCGTGATCGGTCTTGTAGGCGGCCTGATACGCCTGCTCGGAGAAGAACGCGCGCGCCTCGTCGCTGAGGTGCGACGAGAGCGACTCCTTGCGTTCGCGGCCCGAGGCGCCCTTCGCCGCAACGGCGGTGTCGCCCTTCTTCGCGTCGGCCTTCTTGTCGTCGCCCTTCTTCGCGTCTGCCTTCTTCTCTTCGGCCTTCTTCGCGTCGACCTTCTTGTCGTCGCTCTTCGGGGCGTCGGCCTTCTTCTCTTCGACCTTCTTCTCTTCGGCGGGGGCTTCGGCCTTCGCGTCAGCCTTCGGCGGGTCGGAGACGCTCGGGTCGAAGAAGCTGCGGGCGGGGCCTTCGGGCTTCGCCTCGTCGCCCGTCGGCGCCTTCGCGGCCTCGGCCTCCGCGGGAGGAACCGTCGTCCGCTCGCGCTCGCCCACCGCCTCACGGAGCGCGCTCACGTCGGCGTCCGGGGCCTTCTCCGCCCGCGGCGTCGGGTGCGCCCCGCTGCTGTCGTTGGTGGCCACCGCGGTGTCCGCGGCGGGCAGGTGGATCACGTTGCCCTCCACCCGGAGCCCGGACTCGACCGCAGCCTCGACCTGGGCAACGGCGGTGGCGGCGGCCTGTGCCACCGGAGATTCCCTGGACGTCCCGGTGGCGGCGGCGGGCTGGGGGGGAGCGGGGCGCGACTGCGGAGCGTTGTCCTGCTTGCCCTTCTGCCGCTTTCCCTTGTGCTTGGACACGTGATGCTCCTGCGTTTTCGATCGGTTGCGACGGTCGTCGGTGGGACGGCCGGGGGTCGGGGACAAATTCGGTGGTGCCACAACAGCACCTTCCGTGCCGCTCACCGGCGGCGGGAGGACGGGGGCCGCTACTGAGACCACGGGCACGGCCGCTCCCTGGGTGTGAGTGGCGGCAGGCGGCGATTCCGGCTCGGAAAAAAGCTGGTCGAGGGTGTCGAAATCGACCGTGGGGGGGCGCGCGACGGGGGCCGTGGGCAAGGAGGCCGGCTCCCCGAAGCGCCGGAGGATGGCCTTGTCGCGCAGGCTGGCCGCGGCGGTGAGGGCGGCGAGGTCGTCGTTGCAGGCCTCGAGGATCGCCGCGAGGGTGGTTCGCCCGTCGATGCGCTCGGCGAGGGAGACGGCCAGCGGATCGAGTGAATCCACGGCCCGGGTCAGGGCGTCACGGTCGATCTCCCACGCGCCGTCGAGCGGGGCGAAGGATGACTCCAGGTGGTTCCACTCGTCGGCCCGGCGGAGGCCCTCCAGCATGAGCCCCTGGATGCCCATGGTGATGGTGGTCTCGACGGTGACCCCGTCGAGCACCGAGGCGCCGAAGCGGGCGGTGAAGCTCCCGTCGTTCCACCGGAGCATGCGATAGACGGCGCGCTCGCCGCGGAGGACGCCCGTCGCGGCGTCGATCACCTGGCCGTCGCGGAAGGTGAGCGAGCCGCGCTCGGGCGACGCGTCGATCTCCAGCAACCCCGTCTTGCGACCGAGGTCGACGGTGGTGAGCAGGTCGATGAGCCCCATGCCCCCGAGCTCCCCCGCGAAGCTCGCGCGGGTGCTGCCCGCCGTCAGGGACTCCCGCCGCCGCCGCGCCAGCACGAGCTGAACCCGCGTCAGGAGCTCTTTGAGGTAGATCGGCTTGGTGAGGTAGTCCTCCACCCCGAGGCGCAGCCCGCGGATCTTGTCGTTCAGGTCGACCGAGCCGGTCAGGAACATGAACGGCACCCGCGCCCACGCCTCGTTCGCCTGGAGCCGCTCGCAGAAGTCGTAGCCGTCGCGGGGCGTGAGCGGCGAGGTCACCGTCGCGGGCGTCGTGAGCCGGGTGTCGGAGAGCACCAGGTCGGGGACGCGCCGCTCCATCGCCGCGATGGCCTCGTCGCCGTCGCGCGCCATCACGACTTCGTAACCCGCCTTGCGCAGTGAAACCTCCAGCATCCGCATGCTTCGGATGTCCGAGTCCACGAGCAGGAGCATCTGTCGGGGCGTAGAGGTCATTGAGGGGTTGACGTGAGGCGCGCCGTGACCATGCGGGGTGTCACGGACCACTGTCAAGAACCACTCCCGTCTCCTCCCACACCGGCCACCGTTCTCCACTCCGTGCGCGTGTGGCGCCCTCCCCGCAGCCCCGAGAATGCCCCCCCGGGGAGCCCCTCGCGTTAGCATCCCCCGCCGCCTCCCAATGCTTCGGACCTTCTTCCTCGCCCTGCTCCTCGTCGCCGCGCTCGCGGGCTGCGACCTCGACGCCTCCGTGGTGGGGGGCGCCGTCCGCCGCGTCTCCGACCTCACCCTCTGCGGCCCCGGCCAGACGCGGTGCGACGACCGCTGCGTCCACACCGACACCGACGCCACCCGCTGCGGCGCCTGCGACCGCGCCTGCGCCCCCGGGGAGCGCTGCCAGACCGGCCTCTGCGTCCCGGCCTGCGCCCCCAGCGAGCGGCTCTGCGCCACCGCCCTCGGCGTCCGCTGCGTCGCCACCCTCTCCGACCCCACCCACTGCGGCGCCTGCGACCACCGCTGCGCCGCCGACGAGGTGTGCTCGCGCGGGACGTGCGCCGCCGCCTGCGACCCCGCCACCGTGTCGTGCGAGATCGCCCGCGACGCCGACGCCGGCCTCTCCTTCAGCCACTGCGTCGACCTCAGCGCCGACCGCTCCCACTGCGGCGCCTGCGGCCGCGCCTGCGCCCCCGGCGAACGCTGCGACGGGGGCGCCTGCCGCCTCGCCTGCCCGCCGGGTCTGGAAGCCTGCGCCACCCCGTCGGGGGCGCGCTGCGTCTCCCTCGACCTCGACCGCTCCCACTGCGGCGCGTGCGGCCGCGCCTGCCCCGCGGGGCGCCTCTGCTCCGCGGGGCGCTGCGCCCTCACCTGCGGGGCCGGGCTCACCCGCTGCGGCGACGACTGTCGCGACCTCCAATCTGACGCCGCCCACTGCGGTCGCTGCGAGTCTCCGTGTCGTGGCGGCGAGCGCTGCGAGGAGGGCCGCTGCGTCCCCGACTGCCCCGCGAGCCTCTCGCGCTGCGGCGCCTCGTGCCGCGACCTCGCCAACGACCCCGCCCACTGCGGCCGCTGCGGCGCCGTGTGCGGCGGCGCGCAGGTGTGCTCGCGCGGGCAGTGCGTCCCCCGCTGCGACGCCGGGCGCACGGCCTGCGGCGGGCTCTGCCGCGACCTCCAGTCCGACCCGCGCGCCTGCGGGGGCTGCGACCGCCAGTGCCCCGCGGGGCAGGTGTGCGCCCGCGGCGAGTGCGCCCGCTCGTGCCCCCCCGACCTCGCCGACTGCGCGGGATCGTGCCGCGACGTCCGCACCGACCCCGACCACTGCGGCGCGTGCGGCGCCCGGTGCCCCGCGGGGCGCGTGTGCGTCCGCGGCGAGTGCGCGGTCGCGTGCGCCGGCGGGCTCACCGACTGCGACGGCGTCTGCCGCGACCTCACCCGCGACCAGCGCCACTGCGGCGCGTGCGACAACCCCTGCGGCCCCGGGCGCGTCTGCGACCGCAACGCGTGCCTCTCCACCTGCGGCGGCGGCCTCGCGTACTGCGCGGGCGTGTGTCGCTCCCTCGACGACGACCCGGCCGCGTGCGGCGCCTGCGGGGTCGCCTGCGTGGGCCGCGAGGTGTGCGCCCGCGGCATCTGCACGAGCGCGTGCGGCGAGGGCTACGCCGACTGCGGGGGCGTGTGCCGCGACGTTCGCTTCGACGCCGCCCACTGCGGTCGGTGCGACGCTCGGTGCCCCGACGGGCAGGTGTGCGCCCGCGGGCAGTGCGCGCCCGACTGCGGCCCCACCCTCGGGCGCTGCGACGACCGCTGCCGCGATCTCCAGCGCGACGTCGCCCACTGCGGTCGCTGTGACGCGCCGTGCGCCCCCGGCGAGCAGTGCTCGGGCGGGCGCTGCGTGCCGGTGTGCGGGGCGGGGCGGGTGCCGTGCGGCGACGCGTGCCGCAACCTCCAGAGCGACGCCGCCCACTGCGGGGTCTGCGGCCGCGCGTGCGTCGACGGGCGGGTGTGCTCCACGGGGGTGTGCGTCCCGTTCTGCGCGCCGGGGCTCACCGCGTGCGACCGCGGTTGCCGCGACCTCCAGAGCGACCCCGGCCACTGCGGCGCGTGCGGCCAGGCGTGCGCCGCCGGGAGCCGCTGCGTCGCAGGCCAGTGCCTCCCCACCTGCGGCAACGGCTTCGTCGCGTGCGCGGGCGTGTGCCGCGACCCGCAGGCCGACCACGCAAATTGCGGCGCCTGCGGGCGGGCGTGCGCCGCGGGCGAGGTGTGCTCCGCGGGGCGCTGCGTCGCGCGATGCGGGGCCGGGCTCACCGACTGCGACGGCGCGTGCCGCGACCTCCGCGTTGACCGCGACCACTGCGGCGCGTGCGGGGCCGCTTGCCCGTCGTCGCGCGTGTGCGTCGACGGGCGCTGCGACGACGCCTGCGGCCCCGGTCAGACGCGCTGCGACGGGCAGTGCCGCGACCTCGTCTCCGACCTCCTCCACTGCGGCCGTTGCAACCGCGCCTGCCCCGGCGGCCAGACCTGCCGCGCGGGCGGATGCGAAGACGCGTGCCCACCCGGTCAGACCCCGTGCAGCGGCGCGTGCCGCGACCTCAGCAACGACAACGCCCACTGCGGCGCGTGCGGTGTGATGTGTCCCAGCAACCAGCCCTGCGTCGGCGGTCGGTGCACGCCGATGTGCGTGGGCGAGCGCGTCGTGTGCGCGGGGGCGTGCCGCGATGTGACGAACGATCCCGCCCACTGCGGCGCGTGCGGCGTGATGTGTCCTGCAGGGGCGGCGTGCGTGGGCGGCGCGTGCACCGTCGGGTGCCCGAGCGGTGAAGCGGCGTGTGACGGGCAGTGCCGCGAGCTCGCGCGCGACCCGCTCCACTGCGGGCGCTGCGGCGGGCAGTGCGGAGCGAGCGAAGTGTGCGCCGACGGGAGCTGCGCGGGGCAGTGCGCGGCGGGGCAGACGGCGTGCGGGCGGAGCTGCCGCGACCTCACGCGCGACGTCCGCCACTGCGGCGCGTGCGGGGCCGCGTGCCCGACGGGGAGCGGGTGCCAGGGCGGGCGGTGCACGCGGTTCCCGTCGACGGGCGCGGAGGGGGCGTTCGACCCGGCGGAGGATTTTGTGCTCGCGCCGGGCGTCCACCACTTCACGACGATTCGGGTGCGGGCGGGCGTTCGCGTCACCACCACGGGCGTCGGCGTGCTCGACCTGCGCGCCACGGGTGACGTTCGCATCGAGGGGGCCATCGACGTGTCGGGCGGGAGCGGCGGCCCGTTGTCGCGCTGCCCCGACAACGCGTCGGGCTCGGGCGGCGGCGCGACGGGCAACGCGCGCGGCGTCGGCGACGATGGCGACCGCTGCGTCGTGGGGGCTCCGTGCGGCGGGGCCGCGGGCGTCGGCGGGAGCGGCGCGGCGGGTGCAAACGGCGGCCTCGCGGTGGGCGGTCGCGGCGGCGCGAACGGCGGCGGCGGCGGCGGCGGCGCCAACACGCACCTCGGCACGGGCAACACCTTCGGCAGCGGCGGCGGTGGCGGCGGCGGCGGCGTGGCGGGCGGGGGCGGCGGGGCCGCGGGGCTCTGCGGCGACGGCGGCGGGCGCATCGGCGCTCCCGGTGGCTACGGCGCGGGATCGGGCGGCGGCGCGGCGGGGGCGGGCACGGGGGACTTCGGTCGCGGCGGGCGCTCAGCGGATGCGACGGTGTACCAGGGAGCCGACGGCGCGCCGGGGCGCGTGTGCGGTGCGGGGCGCTACGGCGGCGGCGGCGGCGGCGGGTCGATCGGCGCGGCGGCCGCGGGCGACCTCGCCGTGAGCCGCACATTTCAACCGGGATCGGGCGGCGGTGGGGGTGGCGGTCCGGCGGGCGCGGGCGGGGGCGGGGGAGGGGGCGCGCTGCGCATTGCGACGACGGGGGTGCTCACGCTCAACGACGGCGCGTGGCTGCTGGCGAACGGCGGCGCGGGCTTCACCGCGAGCTGCGGGAGCGGCGGCGGGGGCGGCGGCGCGGGGGGCGTGATCGCGCTGCTCGCGCCCGAGATTCGCGCGGCGGCGGGGGCGATCGTGAGCGCGGCGGGGGGCATCGGCGGAGGGACCGACCTCACCGGCGGTGGGGGCGGGCGCGGGGGGCTCGGGAGGATTCGTGTGGCGGTGGACAGTGCGCGCTGCACGCTCGACGCGCTGATGGCGCCGCCGCTGGCCCGCGGGTGCGCGGTGACGACGGGCGCGGGCGAGGCGGGGCGGGCGTACGTGACGACGTTCTGACGGAGGCGTTCGAAGCGACGAGCCACTCCCCACAAACGGACCGACGCCGACGCGGGTGACCACCGGCTACCACCGATGAGCACTCGCGACGACGCCGGATGAAGGGATCATGACCGACCCGCGAGGCGACGCGGTGAACTCTCCGCCACAACCCTCGTCACACAACGCGGTGGGCAGCGGGGAAGCGTTCACCGGGCGCGAACGTTCGCCCGCGCCGCGCTGTTCGAGCGCCCATGACCCCGAGCGCATCGTGGCTCTTCTTCGCCATCGCGGCCTGCGGCGCGCGCCTGCTCCATGCCGACGGACCGCGGCAGCAGGTGGTCGTCCTCTGCGCCAACGAGGCGGACGGAGACCTCGCGCCCGCCGAGTTCTACGGCCCCGGGGGGCGGCGCGCGACCGGCGCCCGCCTCTCGCTGCAGAGCCTGGCGCTGCGGCGGGCGCGCGCGCAGCCGAACGCCTTCTACGACGGCGGATACGCCTGGGTGGTCGACCGCACGCACGGGGCGCTGCACCGCTTCCCGGGCGACCACACCGTGCGTTGGGCCGCCGACGGCCGTGCGCTCCTGCTGCAGGGGATGACACGACGCTCCTCGACAGCGAAATCGGGCTCCGCGCGCCGCTGACCTTCGACGCGGGGAGCGTATTCCTGATGGGCAGCGGCCCGGTGCTGTGGTTGGCGTCGACGCTCGTCGACGTGGCGCAGCGGCGGGTGCTGGGGCGCGTCGCAGGGGAGGTTCTCGCCGTCACCACCGACGGCCGAGCGCTCGTCCCCGCCGTCCCCGCGGATCATCGTCGTTACTTCCCCGAGGCGCCGCTCCGCTGGGTGCGGCCGATGCCCTGAGCGCGGAGGCTCGGACCTTCAGGAAACACCTGCAAACAGGCCATCCCCAGAGATGGTATCACGCACGCGGTGATGCCCCGCGGCGACCTGCGCGGACTCGTGGGATGGCGACGTCTCCCTCGGCGCGCCTCAAAGCGGCTACCGTGTCGGCGAGCGGGCTGGCGGCAGGTCGCGCCACGCCACCGTCCCCGCGCCGGGCGATGGTCGCAGCTCGTCGTGCCGCGGAAAACGTCTGGCGTTGATCGCGGCCAGGCTCTGCTCGCACACCGCGGGCGCGGGCCACCGCGCGCGTGACGCCACATGGAGGCAGCGCTGAAAACCATCGTACAGGTAGTCCCCCGTGACGTACCCGGGGCAGTAGGGGGGCGGTGTGTCGTACCGATCGCAGAGCGCGTCGAGAAGCTCCGGGACGCGTCGAACGTCGGGGGGCGGTGGGACGCGCGCGCGAAGTTGTTCCAGCGACAGGATGATTTCGGCGAGGCGCGCGTAGGCCAGCACCTCCCAGCGTGGCACGTGGAGGTTGACCACCTCCGTGTAGGCTCGGGCGACGGATTCGCGCAGCGTCGCCTACAGCGCCGTCGCGTGCTCCGGGTCAAGGTGGGGGCAAGGGTCGCCGCGGATGCCATCCTGCGCGCCCGGATCGCCCCTGCGGTCGCCGCGGATGCCATCCTGCGCGCCCGGATCGCCCCTGCGGTCGCCGCCGATTGGTTCCTGCGCCGCGGGATCGTGTCGTCGCCGGCCGCTGCCCCTCCCCGGCGGCGCCGGACGCGCCCCGCGCACCCGGCGGCGGTCTCCCTGTCCGACGGTTCGACACCTGCGGGCGCAGCGCGCGGCTGCCCTCTGGCAGCGGGCGATCGACGCGTGCAGAGTCGGTGGCGAAGGAGGAGTCCACCGTCGATGCCCGCACCGTACTTTGACCCCACCAGCTCCCTGGAGGCCGCGCGCGATGATCTCGTGTACACGCACCTCCGCCTCTGCCGCGACCCACGCACGCGTGACCTCGCGCCCCGCGTGTCGGCGCACCTCGCGGCGTGGCCCGACCTCTACGCCGCCCAGCTCGCCCGCTGGGACGCGCAGACCGCCGCGCAGATCGACGTCGCGCTCGCCGACGAGGCCATCGACGCGCACGTCGACGTCTTCGCCGCCGACCTGCTCGAGCGGTGCGGTGACGACCGCACGAGCCCGCGCTTCACGCTCTACTTCGCCGAGGCGCCCCACCTGGTGAAGCGCCCGGTGCTCGGCGACCAGTTGGAGACCACCCGCCGCTGGGTGACGCTCCTCGCCCAGGAGGAGGACGAAGGGCTCCGCGCCCACGGCGAGCGCTTCGCCGCCGAGGTGAAGGACGCCGACGACGCCCTCGCGCTCCGCGCCGCGGCGGACTCGAAGAACGCGTCGTTCCGCGCGGTGGGCGACCACGCGGCGTGGATGCAGGGTGTCGTCGACACCCGCGAGCACGTCTGGATCGAGCTGGAGCGGCGTCGCGTCGACGACAAGGCCGCGGGACTCCCGCGCGAGTGGGCGGGGCGCTTCTTCCGCCCGCGCCCCAGCGGCGAGAGCGACGCCGAGCGCAAGGCCCGCGCCGACGCGCGCGACAAGGAGCGCCAGGACCGCGCGGCCGCCGCGGAGCGCCGCAAGCTGCTGAGCGCGTCGCTGAAGAAGGCCCAGGCCGACCTCCGCGAGCACGACAAGAAGACCGCCCGCGGCCGCTGAGTCGCCGTCCACTCGCGCGTCACGCGCCGCTTCCAACGATCTGAAGTTGTACCGACGGGGCGGGCGGTGGTAGCCGACCACACCATGAGACGTCGCCCCCGACGCGCGCCGCCGCCTCGTACGGCCTGGCACCCGATGTTCGTGGTCGCGGTGGAGGAGACGCTCTCGGCGCGGCGATGGCAGGTGCTGGGGGAGTTTCAGCTCAGCCGCGAACCCTGGCGCGTGGACATGGTCGTGCTGCGCCGCAAGTCCGCGGGCGACGACCCCGTCCCAGCTCGCATGCGCACGGTGCTGACGGGCCTGCGCGACCACAACCTCGTGCACATCAAGGGGAGCACCGACACCCTCGACGCCTCCGACGCGCTGCAGCTCATGGTGTATGCGGGCGGGTACATGTTGGTGTCGGGGCTGCGTGACGTCGGCGCCTTGACGCTGCGGGTGGTCGCGCCGACGCTCACGGACGTCTTCACCGCACAGCTCGTGGCGCTCGGCGGGTCGCTCGCTGCGACCGTGACGCCGGGCGTTCACGAGGGCACGCTCTGCGCCATTCCGCTGCGCGTCGTGGAGACGAGCGTCGCGTGCGACATGCCCCACGAGGAGATCCTCTACCTCTTCAGCCCGCGCTTCCTGCTCGAACGGCGCCCCCACAAGCCGGTCGACGAGGCCGAGCGACAGATCTACAATCGCCTGTACCGTTGTATCGAGCAGCTCGCTCGCTCGCCGGAGGCCGCCATGACCCGAGATGTCGAACTCGTCCAGAAGCGCTTCGAGCAGGATCTCGCCGAGCTCATCCCGCGCATGAACCTCGCGGTGGTGTTGGAGAACCTGACCCCCGAGCAGCGGCTCGCGGGCGTGACCCCCGAGCAGCGGCTCGCGGGCATGACCCCCGAGCAGCGACTCGCTGATCTCCCCGAGTCCGAACAGGTGCTCGCCCTCTCCGATTCGCTCCTCCGCGCCCTCCCCGCCGCCTTCCTCGCCACGCTCCCCGACGACGTGCAGGCGAAGATCCGCGCCCGCCTCGCCCGCTGAGTCGCCGTCACGCCCCGCCCAGCGCGAACACCGCCAGCGTCCCCTCCGCCGTCCCCACCGCCAGCGTGCCCGTCGCGTCGTCGTACGCGAGCGCGGTCGCCGTGCACCCTTCGCCCTCCAGCCACGTCACTCGCACCATCGCCCGGCCCTCGCGCCGCCAGAGCCCCCAATCCGCTCCGTCACACACCACGAGGTGCTCCCCCGCGAACACCATCGGCGTGTCGTCGCTCGCCACGCCCAGCCAGGCATCAGTCTCGCCCACCCACACCACGGCCCGTTCCCCATCTGGCCCCAGCGGACGGAGCGCCGCGAAGGAGCCGTCGTCCGCCACGCACCCGCGCGACGACCGCCACGCCACGCCCTCGCTGCGGGCCAGCGAGACCCCCGTCACCGCGTCGAGGGTCTCGCGCTGGCAGGTGTCGCCCCACAGCACGTGCACCCTTCCCCCCGCGACGTAGCGCGCGTCGAGGGCGTCGCGTCGCCCGGTCAGCGCCCCCGCGGCGAAGCGCGCCCAGCGGGCCTCGCCGCGCAGGTCGATGCGGCGCACGGGGGGCTCGCGGTCGAGCATCCAGAGCCGTGGCAGCGCCATCGCCGCACCTCCGTCAGGCGCGAACACGAGCCGTTCGGGCGAGCTCCGCACGCGCGAGCCCGTCGCCGCGATCGCGCCGGTGGTGAGGTCCCAGCGGACGAGGCCCTCCATGGGCGTCACCGTGTGGAGCGAGCGCGCGTCGTGGCTGAAGGCCAGCGCGCGTGGACGGCTGTTCTCGCGGCGCGAACCGGGCTCCAGCGTCCACACCTCGCCGAGGCGCTCGGTGTCGAACACCCGCAGGTCGCCCGCCCCGTCGTGCGCCGCCACGCGCGGGCCGCGCACCGCCACCGCCGCCACCGCCGCGCCGAAGCCCTGGTGCCACCGCGTCTCCGCGCCCGTGGCCACGTCCCAGCACACCAGCGTGTTGCGGTCGAGGGCCACCGCGCGGGCGCCGTCTGACACCACGAGCTCCGCCCGGCACGCGACCTCGCCGAGGCGCCGCCAGGTCTCGGTTGCGCCGTCGAGGCGCCACACCCCCGTCCGCTCGTCGCGCCCGAGGACGGTGACCACCACCGCCCGCGCGTCGGCGTAGACGAGGCGCGTCACCGAGGGGTGCGCCGGCGGGTGCGAAACCACCCTCTCCGCGACGAAGCCCGTCACCCCGTCGCGCCCGAAGGTGAGCTCGCCCGTCCAGGAGAGCAGCACGAGCTGGTCGTCGCCGAGGAAGGCCGCGTCGTGCAGGCTCTCCGCCCAGCGCACGGGGCCCTGGCCGTCGCGCGCCGTCCAGCGACGCAAGCCCGCGTCATGCGTCACGAGGGAGCCGCCGTCGGGCGACCACGCGAGGTAGTTGCAGCCGCGCAGGGAGGCCACGACCTCGCCGCGGGCCACGTCCAGCACGTCGAGGTCGATCGCCGCGTTGGTGCTGCGCAACGTGTCGTAGCGCCAGAGCGCGAGGCGCGTGCCGTCGCGCGAGAAGGCGCCCGGCCGTGGGGTGTGCGCGAGCTGCGCCCCCCGGATCGACAGTCGATCGCCGTCGGCGCGCTCGACGACGCCGTTCGGGCCGAAGCGCAGCGCCACCGCGCCGTCGGGCGAGAGGGCGACGGACACCGTCCCCGCGTCGGGCCACAGCGCAGCCCGGGAGAGGAGCGCGCCGTCGGCGAGGCTCCAGCGGGAGCGCACGATGTCGTCGGGGGCGTCGAGCACCACCGCGGTGTCGCCGTCGAGGGCGAGGGCGCGCGGGCGAGCCACCACGCCGCGGGCGCTCCCCCAGCGGGCCGCGGGCTTCACGGCGCCTCGACCAGCGCCGGGTCGGCGGTGAAGAGCACGCCCAGGGCGTTGTACGCGCGACGTTGGCCCGCGACGTTGCGGATGAACGCGTCGAGGGAGAGGTCGGGGAGGCGGTCGACCCGGTCGCGGCCGATGGTGCGCGGGCACGAACGGCGCGTCGGCGCGAGGTGGAGCGTCACCCCCGACACCGAGGGGGGGAGCAGACGCGCGGGGCCCCAGCGTCCGACCCCGGGGCGCGTGTCGGTGCGAAAGAGGAGCGTGAGCCGTGAGATGGAGGCGTCTTCGGCGGCGGCGACGAGGGCCTCCAGCGCGGGGCGGCGGAGCGCGCCGTCGGCGACGACGGACAAGGCGTTCATCGCGATCACCTTGCCCGCGCAGAGCATGTCCCCGCCCTCGGTGCTGGTGTCCGCGGGGAGATCGGGGGAGAAGCGCCCGCGGAGATGGAGCGCGAGCGACGGCGTCGTGAGCGGGAAGCAGCGCCCGTCGGGGAGCACCACCACGCCGTCGCGGGTGACGGCGAGGTCCCACCCGAGGTCGAACATCATGGCAGGCGGGCCGGAACGGAGGGGGAGGCGCACGCCGTCGGTGAGGTCGGGGCGCCCGAGCGTGCCCCACGCGCGGAAGGCGGCGGCGTCGACGGCGAGCGCCGCGACGATGGCCAGCAGCGCCACGACGGACGTCGTCTGCCCGTCGCGCTGGCCCGTCTGGCGCGCGCGGATCCACGCGAGGCAAAGCCCCAACGCGCCGAGCAGCGCGCCTGCCCACCCGAGGAAGGCGGCGACCGTGAGGCGACGGGCCGCGGCGTCGAAGTCCGCCGCGTTCGTGACGTCGAGCGTGATGGCCGTGACGCCCGCCGTGAGCGCTCGCGCGAAGGAGGCGACGAGGAGCGACGAGGCCACGAGGCGGCCCATCGCGTCGTCGCGGCGCCCCACCACTAGCGCGGCCGCGAGCGCGGCGGCGAAGGCGGCGGCGACCGAGGAGGCCGCGTGGAGCTCCGCGGAGACCTCGGCAGCCGCGAGGAAGGCGCTCTGCGTGAGCGAGCGAAGGGGTGCGATCACCCGCGCGTTCGCGAACAGCGGGCCCGCGAGCAGGGTGGCGGCGATCAGCGCGAAGGGCGCGACGCGCTGCAGGCGGCGCGCGCTCCATACCAGGGCGATGGCGGCGGCGACGGCGACGGCGAGGGAGACGCCCACCGAAGTGCCCGCGAGGCGAAGCACGCGCCGGAGCTGCCACGCCTTGAGGGGCAGCGCGGTCGCGGCGAGGGTGACGGCGAACGCGGCGAGCGCGCGGGGCGACGACATCGCCGCGACCCTATCACCCGCACCGCGCTCCTGGGACGGCCCGCCGCGCGCCGGGCGACGAAACCCACAGCCCACCCTCACAAACGTCGCGTGACAGTCGTGTGAACGCACGGGGCGATTGACGACCCTCCCCTCCCGTGTGCGAACGTCCCGCCCGTACGGAGGATCCCAACGATGCGTGCTGCCCGACCCCTGCTGATCACGACGCTCCTGGCGGCGGCGCTCGCGCTCACCTCGCCGGGCGCGGCGGATCAGATCATGACCCGCGTCTACCTCAACGGCGTGGCGACGCCCGTGTTCTTCAACGACGGCGACAGCTTCCGCGTGCTGGAGGGGCCGCTGGCGGGCACCACGGCGCGCCTCGCGGGCTTCAACACCCTGGAGAGCTTCGGCCCCGTGCACCAGTGGGGGGGATGGCACCCCTACGAGCTCTACGTCAACGCCAAGATGGCGACGCTCAACGCGCGCTGGGGCGTCTGGCACTGCAACTCCGACCTCAGCCGCGACGGCTACGGCCGCATCCTCTGGGACTGCCCCGACCTCGCCGTCGATCACCTCCGCAAGGGCCTCGCCCACGCGATGAACGTCGACGACAACCCCGCCCGCGCCGAGTACCTCTGGGCGCAGCGCGCGGCGATGGCCGAGCACCGCGGGATGTGGGCCCACGGGGTGCCCGAGTTCGTGCTCACCAGCGCGCACTCGGCCGACGAAGACCCCACGCGCGACTCGCACTACAACCGCCGCGTGAGCACCCGCTTCGGCCACTCGGAGAGCGTCCGCCACCGCGACACGTACCTGGAGTGCCAGATGGTCTGCCACGAGGAGAACGCCGTCGACATGGCCCGCTCCGACGCCGCCGCGGGGAGGCTCTTGCAGACGCCCGCGCTCAACGCCCGCCTCGGGGAGTTTGACACCGTCCACATCTCGCAGCTCGTGTGGCGCTGGGCGCGCACCCACGAGCTCGCGTCGTGGCTCCCCGCCGACCTCCGCCCCGCGGTGACCGAGCAGCTCCAGGCCTTCGAGCGGGAGGGCGCCTTCGGCCCCGTGCGCACGCAGGCCGGGGCGTGCTTCCGCTACGTGGACTTCCGCCGTCGCTACGGCTCGCAGCGCGCCGGCTGCCTGGACCAGCACTGAAGGCACCATGCGAACACACAGCCCTATCACCTCCGCGCTCTGGCTGTCGCTCCTCGCGGTGACCGCGCAGTGCTGGACGCGCCCCGACGAGGCGCCCCTCGGCTACGAGCAGGACATGGAAGCCTGCCACGACGGCCGCGACAACGACCGCGACGGCCTCATCGACTGCGACGACGACGACTGCCTCATCCGCTCGACGCGCTGCACCGAGCGCTTCCCGCTCATCCCGCCGCAGGGCCGGGAGGACGGCTTCATCGCCTGCACCGACGGCATCGACAACGACGGCGACGGCCAGTTTGACTGCGGCGACCGCACCTGCCAGGGCATCCCCGAGGTGTGCTGCGGGCGGGAGTTCACCAACGAGACGTGCAGCGACGGGGTGGACAACGACGGCAACGGCTTCGTCGACTGCGGTGATTTCGGCTGCCGCAACGGGCCCTACGTCACCGCCTGCCGCAGCGAGTCCAACTGCGGCGACAACGTCGACAACGACGGCGACGGGCGCGTCGACTGCCGCGACCGCGACTGCGTCACCCCGGGCCGCTGCGGCGTCGAGGCCGGCGACGAGAACACCGTCGCCCGCTGCTCCGACGGCGTCGACAACAACGGCAACAACTTCGTCGACTGCGCCGACTTCTCCTGCTCGCGGAGTATGGACCCCGCCGTGATGGCCGTCTGCGCCGACCGCGCAGAGAACACCCTCGAGCGCTGCTTCGACGGCATCGACAACGACGGCAACCGGTACACCGACTGCACCGACCGCGCGTGCTCGCAGAACGCCAACCCGGTGATCGCCGCGCGCTGCGCCGAGATGGCCGAGAGCTCCGTCGCGCGCTGCCAGGACGGCGTCGACAACGACCGCAACGGCTTCATCGACTGCCTCGACTTCTCCTGCTCGCGGAGCATGGACCCGGCCATCGTGGCCTACTGCGCCGCCCGCCTGGAGAACACCGCCGCGCGCTGCCGCGACGGGATCGACAACGACGGCAACGGCTTCACCGACTGCGGCGACTACTCGTGCTCGCAGTCCACCGACCCGGCCATCCAGACGGCGTGCCGCGAGAGCGCGGTCAACCCGCAGGCGGCGTGTCGCGACGGCATGGACAACGACGGCGACGGCTTCACCGACTGCGACGACTGGGACTGCTCGTGGAACCCCGAGGTCGTCGGAAACAACGTGTGCCCCGCGCCCCGCGTGTGCGTCGGGCGCACCTCGGGCCAGGGGTACAGAGGGACGCGATGAGGAAGATCACGGTCTGGCTGGGCGCGCTCGCGCTCGTGGTGATGTCGTTCGGAGCGCAGGCGCAGACGCAGCCCGCCGCCCCCGTGGAGGCGCAGCCCGCGCCCGCGCAGCCGCCCGCGGCGGGGCAGCGGCCCGAGCGCGAGACGGCGTGCACGGGCCGGGTCGACGAGGACGGCGACGGCATGGTCGACTGCGCCGACGCGGACTGCTTCCACGACCACGCCTGCGAGGCGGGCAACGCGGCCGGGGAGAACAACAACGCCCTCTGCTCCGACTGGATCGACAACGACGGCGACGGGCAGATCGACTGCGACGACCAGGACTGCCTCGGCCCCGGCGTCTCGCGGTGCCGCGGCTCGTGGCAGCGCGGCTCCGGCGGCGGCACCTCGGGCGGCGGGCAGACCAGCGCGACGAGCGGCGGCGGCGCCGACGACGTGCCCGACCTGGAGGCCAACCAGGCGCCCGAAGACCTCATCGGGCGCAACGGCGACCTCGACGGCGAGCGCTCGGACGAGACCTGCGCCGACGGCATCGACAACGACGGCGACGGGCGGACCGACTGCGCCGACTTCGGCTGTCGCTTCGACCCCACCGTGACCGTGTGCTCGGGGTCGCCCTCGCTGCGGTTCTCCGCGGTGGTGGCCGGCGGCCTGCGCTACACCACCACGCTCACGCAGGGCGGCGTGGTGAACGAGCAGCCCGACGCCAACTTCACCCGCATCCAGCTCCGCGGCCTCGGGCCCATCCCCGGCGTGCAGAACAGCTTCTTCCTCATCAACCTGCGCGCCGAGCGGGGGGTGCGGCTGACGTTCGCGATGTTCCAGATCCCGATCTCGCGGCGCTGGTACTTCAACCTCAACTCGGGCAGCGGGTCGCTCTCCACCTCGCTCATCACGTCGGCGGCGCGGCAGCTCCTGCTCGAACCGGCCTTCTACGTGTACTCGGCCTTCGAGCAGGGCAACGGCATCGCCGCCGAGGTGGGCGGGCCCCTCACCGCCGACTCGCGGGTCACGGGCCGCGTGTTCGCCGCCGCGGGCAGCGGGGAGTTCAACGGCAACGTGGGCGGGCGCTTCTTCCGCGGCGACGACCAGAACTTCACCTACACCGCGGGCGCGCAGCTCGGGGTCAACGTCATCGGGCGCTTCAGCCGCTTCGACTCGCCCTTCCTCTACGTCCCCGTCCCCACCACCCTCGCCTTCTCCGTCGGCGCCAAGTGGGACCAGCGCGCCATCGAGCGCTACGTCGCCTGGAACGTCTTCGGCGTCTTCCGCTGGAACCGCCTCTGGCTCAGCGTCGAGCACTACGGCAAGAACGAGTTCGAGTTCGGCTCGACGCAGGTGTCGGGCGTCCTCCAGGCCGGCTTGCTCATCATCCCGCGGCGCCTGCTCATCGGCGCGGACATCGGCGGCTACCTCCCGGGCGCCATGAGCAACCCCCCCGCGGCCTTCGGCGCCGCCGTCCCGCGCCCCCTCTCCGAGTGGCAGTACCGCGCCGCGGCCCACTTCTACTTCTACCGCCACGTCGGCGTCGCCTCGCTCGTGTGGAGCGACCGGTTCATCGAGGGCAACGACTCCCTCCCCCGCGACACCGTCCGCGAGCAGACGCTCCGCCTCGAAGCGCAGTTCCGCTTCTGACCCCGCGCGGGGTAGGCTCGCGCCGTGCCCGATCCGTCGCCCCGCGCGCGCCTCCCCCTCCTCGTCGCGCTCTCCGCCGCCGCCCTCCTCCTCGCCCCGTCCCTCCGCGGCGGCTTCGTCTGGGACGACGCCTGGCTCATCGTCCACAACGCCAACATCCAGAGCCTCGCGCGGCTCCCCCACGCCCTCACCTCGGGCTTCTGGGACGTCTCCGACCAGCGCATCTCCACCGGCGGCTGGCAGTACTACCGCCCCGTCATCACCCTCCTCTACGCCGCCGCGTGGCGCCTCTTCGGCGACGCCCCCGCGGGGTACCACGCGCTCAACCTCGCCGCCCACCTCGGCTGCGTCGCGCTCGCCGCCCGGTGGCTCACCCAACGCTTCGGCGACGTCTTCAATGGCCCCCGCGCCCCCGCCGCCGCCATCGCGCTCACGCTCTTCGCCGTCCACGCGTCGCGCGCCGAGTCCGTCGCCTGGATCGCGGGCTGCACCGACGTCTGGATGACCTTCTGGATGCTCGCCGCCCACGCGCTGTGGACGCGCGGCTCCCGCGTCGGCGCGTGCGTGGCCGGGGCGCTCGCGTGCTTCTCCAAGGAGGGGGCCTTCGCGCTCCCCGCGCTCATGGCCGCGGACGTCGTGCTCGGCGCGGGCGAGGCCGACGCTCGCCCCGTGAAGCAGCGCCTCCGCGCGCTCGTCCCGCTCGTCGCGACCATGGCCGCGTGCCTCGTGGTGCGCGGTCTCCTCGTGCGCGAGCGCAACCTCGCCCACCTCGCCGACGTCCTCCCCGGCGCCCCCGCCCGCATGGTCATCTCGCTCGGTGGGTACCTCACGCGGGCGGCGGTTCCGTGGCCGCCGCGCGCCGTCTTCCGCACCGACCTCCACGGCTCGCTCGGCTCGCTCTGGGGCGTCGTGGGCATCCTCGCGGTGGTGGGCTTCGTGGCGCTGGCGGCGGCCGCGTGGCGTCGCCCGGCGGTGCGCCCGTGGCTCGCCGACGCGCTGTGGCTGCTCGTCCCGCTCGCGCCGGTGCTCAACCTGGTGCCGATGTTCCAGTGCACCTTCATCGCGCAGCGCTTCTTGTACCTGCCGGTGCTGGGGCTCTCGGCGCTCGTGCTCCGCGCGCTCCTCGCGGCGGACGGCGGGTCAGCGCGCACGGCGTCGCTCGCGCTCGCGGGGCTCTTCGCGCTCGGCCACGCGGTGACGCTCCCGCTCGCCGCGGCGGTGTGGCGCGACGACCTCACGCTCTGGACGCACGAGCGCGCCGCCGACCCCGGGGACTCGTACGCCTGTCGCCTCCTCGCGGCCCAGTACGCCACCACCGACCGGGAGCGCTCGCTCACGCTGTCGGTGCGCTGCTACGCCGAGGCGCGCGCGCAGGGGCACCGCGCGGAGGCGCAGTCCATCGCGCTCTCGGCCCTCGCCACGCGCCTCGACATGGTGCCCGACGGCGCGCAGGCCGAGCTCCGCGTCATCCGCGGCGTGTTCGACGACCTCCTCGCCGGGCGCGCGGCCTCGTTCACGCTGTACGGTCAGCGCCTCGCGGTGCTGCCGCGGGGACCCGGGTGGGACGCGCTCCGCGGTGACCCCACCACCTTCCGCTTCCCTCACGCCATCGCGCTGCTGCGCACGGGCGACCTCGTCGGGGCTGAGCGCGAGCTCCGCGCGTTGGTGCAGCGCTACCCGCAGATGGGGGCGGCGCTCGGCAACCTCGCCCTCGTGCTCGGGCGGCAGCAGCGGTGGGCGGAGGCGCGGGGCTTCGCGCTGCGTGCCCTCGCGGCGCGGCCCGGCGACGCGTACCTCCAGCGGCTGGTGGCGACGCTCACCGCGGGGGCGGGGCTCGACGGCATCGCTGATCCGCGGGAGAATGGTTTCGTGCGGGCGCGGGTGATGCTCGACCTGCATGCCCCCGCGGAGGCGATGGCCGCGCTGGCGGTGTTCGGCGACGACGCGCCGCCGGCCATCGTGATGCTGCGCGCGCGCGCTGCCGTGGCCGACGGGCGCGTGGGGGAGGCGATCGCGCTGGTGGAGGCCGCGCGGGCGAGGGACCCGGCGCACGCGACGGAGTGGGAGCGCGTGCTCGGCCAGCTCCGCGCGCTGCGGCGGTGAGGGGGCCGTCAGCGTCGCGACGCGGCGGAGTCGTCGCGCGAGGGCGGAGCGTCGTGGTCGTCCGTTCGGTCGGCGACCATCGGCGGGACCGACGGCGGCGCCATCGCCTCGACGATGTAGGGCCGGTAGCGATCGGTCTTGTCGGGGTCGGGGTGCTCGGTGCTCGCGAGAGGGAGCTGTGACTCGTAGGACGACGTCACGCGCGCGGGCGTTCGCGCCGGTGTGGGCGGCGCCTCCTCCTCGTCTTCATCCGTGGCGCGGTGGACCCCCGCGGAGACGTAGGGGGCCGTCTCGCGCAGCTCGTCCTCTTCGGTCCACGTCCCTGGCGGTGACGGCGCGCGCGGGACGACCTCGCGCGACGTGGTGAGCGGGTTCGCTTCGCTGTCCCGGGTCGAGGTGATCTCGTGTCGCTTCATGGACGTCCTTTCTCCTGACGCCGCGGGCGGCGCGGAGAGCGACTCAGCGAGCGTCGTGCCACCACGAGATTCGGGATCGTTCGCAGCACGCGCAGCCCCGCGGCGCGTGGCGCGACGCCTCGCTGTGGCGAAACGCGTGTCGCGGCGAGGTCGCATCGCACCGTCGATCGCGTCGCACGCGCGCATGGCGGCTGGCACCAAACTCGCACCGCTCCGGGCGTCCCGACCCCACCACCCACCCTCAGGAGCTCACCATGAATTTTCTCTTCTTCGCCATCTTCGGGCTCGTCGTCGGCGCGATCGCGAGGTTCCTCATGCCCGGCCGCGACCCCGGCGGCTTCGTCATCACCTCCATCATCGGGATGGTGGGATCGGTGCTCGGCGCCTTCCTCGGCCGCGCCGCCGGGATGTACAGCAACAGCACGCAGGCGGGGGGCTGGGTGATGTCGATCCTCGGCGCGGTGGTGCTGCTCGTCATCTACCGCTTCGTGGCGGGGCGCAGCGCGACGGCTTGAGGCGCCTGAAGCTCCGACACGCTCGTCGCGCGCGAAAGATTCTCGGCCCCTATCGAACTTGTTGGATGTCGCCCAGCCACCCCCTCGCCGTAGCCTCGCCGCGGTGGTCGCCGTCCTCCGCCGCTGGCCCCTCACCACCACGTGCCTCACGGCGGCGTTCGCGCTGGCCTACGCCCTCGACGCGCCCACCCGACCGCGCACCGGCCTCGGCCCTGATGAGCTCCCCGCGCGCTGGGTCTTCGACGGCGAACACCCGCGCTGGTGGCACTTCGTCAGCTACGCCTTCGTCCACGGCGACCGCTCGCACCTCCTCTCCAACCTCCTGGTGATCGCCCTCGCGGGGGCCTGCGTCGAGCGACGCCTCGGCCCGCGCGCCACGGCCGTCGCCGCGCTGCTCCTGACGGTGGCGGCGTGCGCAGGCTTCCACGCGCTCGACCCGCGCGACCTCTACGGCGCCTCCGGGCTCGCCGCGGGCCTCGTCGCACTCGCCGGCGTGCTGTGGGCCGGCGCCACCGACGCCTCGCGCCGCGCGCGCCTCCTCGTGTCGCTGAGCGCCGCCGCGCACATCCTCTGGAGCGAGCTGCTCCCCGCCCTCGGCGGGCACGCGAGCGGGGGGCTGCACGCGCACGTCCCAGGCGCCGTCGCCGGGGCGCTGCTGGGCGTCGCGTGGCTGTGGCGCCAGCGGGCGATGGCCCCCCATCCCAGTGACCGTAGCCTCCTGCGCACGCGTGCCCCCCGCGCGGTGATCGCGCTGCTCGTCGGCGGCGTCGCGCTCGGCCTCGGGATGACCTCGCCGTTTTTGGGGTGGGTGGGGCTCGCGCTCACCGCGTACGGGCTCGCGTGCGACGCGCCGCTCGAACAGCGCGCCTTCGGCCTCTTCGCCGCTGGGCTCATCACCTCGACGCTGCGCCTGTACTTCCTGTGGGACGGCTTCTGCGCGTACCTCGACTCCCTCAGCGCCAACCGTTGGGCGACGGGCGTCGTCATCACCGTCACCCTCTTCAACCGCGCCCCGATCGCGCTCATCGCCCTCGGGTGGCGTCGCGCGCCCGCGTACGTCCCGCTCTGGCTGCCGCCCGCGTGGCTGCTGGGCGAGCGCCTCTGGGACGCCGCCACCCACCTGCCCCTCGACGCGTGGATGCTCACCCAGGGTCGTACCCCCGCCGTCCTCCACACGATCGCGTGGCTGGGGTACTTCCCCACCGCGCTCCTTGCGCTGGGGTGGGGCGCGGCGGTCGGCGCGGCCTTCGCGCGCACTGGCAAAGAGCGCAGCGCCATGCTCGCGGCGTGCGCGCTGGCCGCGTCGCTCGGGTGCATCGTCCCCGCGCGACGTCACGGAACCGCCGCGCTGCGCGGCGTGGTCGCGCTGCGGCTCAGTCGCTACACCGCGGCCCTCGATCCCATCCCCGGCGCCGAGCTGATCGTGTGGCCCGAGACCTCCATTCGCAGCGCCCTCGCCATCGCGCGCGAAGGCAGCGTCACGGGCGTTCGCCTGCCGCCCCTGATGCGCGGCGAGGGCACCGCCGCCCACCTCATCGGCACCTTCAGCCGCCTCCCCGGCCGCACGCAGAACGTCGCCGCCGTCGTCGACCCCGACGGCGAGGTGCGCTGGATGCGGGCCAAGCGTCGGCTGATGTTCGTCGGCGAGGCGCCGCTCTTTGGCCACATGCTCACGGGGGTGCGGCCCTTCGTGCCCGGCGTGGTGGTGCCCGTCACGCGCGTGGCTGGGCGCACCGTGGGCGTGCTCGTGTGCCTCGAGCTCTTCGACCGCGCGCTGGTCGCTCAGGCCACGCCGCCCGGCGTCGACCTGCTGCTCGTCCCCGCCGGCGACAGCATCGTGGGGCGCACCCCCGTGGGCCGCGAGCTCATGGTGGCGGTGAGCGCGCTCGTCGCCGCCGAACGCGGGGTGGCCGTGGCGCGCGCGGCGTGGCGCGGCGTGTCGGTGCTCATCGCGCCCGACGGGACGGTGGTCGCTCGCTCGGACGCGGGCCACCTGCACCACGCGGTGTGGTCGCCGTAGCGACGAAATCGTCGCCCGGTCTGTCACGCGCCGCCCCCCATCGGACCTGTCACGGGTATGAATCTCCTCATGCAGGACGACGCGTCCTCGACCGTCCACGCGCCGCCCGGATTCCTCGCCTGGGTCGCCGACACCGTCCACGCCCATCGCACCCGGCTCATCGCCCTCGCGCGGGGCCGCGGGCTGAGCGCCGACGACGCGCTCGACGCGGTGCAAGACGCCTTCACGGTGTTTCTCCGCATCCCCCAGGCCCGCAGCATCGCGGCCGACTCCGACGACGCCGTGAGGCTCCTGATGGTGATCGTGAAGCACCAGTGCCTCAACCGCCGTCGGAGCGAGCGCCGCCGCGACCGGGCCGAGGCCGCGATGTCGACGCTCCTGGAGATCGCCGCCGCCCCCGACAGCGAGGCGCTCATCGCCCACGCGGAAGAGCTCGCCCGGGTGAAGGGTTGCATCCTCCGCATGGCGAAGCTCCAGCGCAGCGTGGTGACCCTGAGCCTCCTCGACGCGCAGCCGCACCAGGACGTCGCCGCGCAGCTCGGCATCTCCGAGGCCTACGCCCGCACCCTCCTCCACCGCGCCCGCGAGCACATCCGCACCTGCGCCTACGAGCACGACGCCGCCCCGGAGGCCTGAGCAACGCCATGTGGAACCGCAACCCCTTCACCGAGCGCTTCGGCCTCGAACACCCCATCGTCCAGGGCCCCTTCGGCGGCGGCAACTCCTCGGTCGCGCTCGTCGTCGCGGTGTCCGAGGCCGGCGCGCTCGGCTCCCTCGGCGCCGTCAACCTCTCGCCCGATGAGATCCGCGACACGGTGGGCGCGATTCACGCCCGCACGCGTCGACCGTTCAACATCAACCTCTGGCTCCCCGTCGCGGGCCAGGACGACGCCGCCGTCTCCGCCGCGGACGTCGCGCGGAGCGTCGCCCGCGTGGCCGATGGGCTGCGGGCGCTGGGGCTCCCGACCCCCGCGATGCCCGAGCGCTTCGCGTGGAGCTTCGATGCGCTGATCGGCCCGCTCCTCGACGCCGCGCCCCCCGTGGTCAGCTTCGTGATGGGCGTCCCCGACCGCGCGGTGATCCGCGACGCCGCACGCCGAGGCATCCGCACGATCGGCACCGCGACGACGGTCGACGAGGCCGTCGCGATCGAGGCCGCGGGCATCGACGCCGTGGTCGCGTCGGGGGCGGACGCGGGCGGTCACCGCGGGTCGTTTCTGCGGCCGGTGGAGGCGTCGCTGGTGGGGACGATGTCGCTCGTCCCGCAGGTGGCCCGCGCGGTGCGCATCCCCGTGATCGCCGCGGGCGGCATCGCCGACGGCCGCGGCATCGCGGCGTCGCTCGCGCTCGGGGCGCAGGCCGTCCAGGTGGGCACGGCCTTCCTCGCGACGCCGGAGTCGGGCGCGCCGGAGGCTCACAAGCGCGTGCTCGGCACCCCCGAGGCCCGCTGGACGCGGCTCACCCGCGCCATCACCGGCCGCCACGCGCGCGGCGTCGACAACGAACTCATGCGCACGCTCGAAGCGCACCTCGCCGACGTGCTCCCGTACCCCGCCCAGTCGTGGGTGACCGGCGCCCTCCGCCGCGCCGCGGGCGCCGCCGGAGCCGACGCCTGGCTCGCCCTGTGGGCCGGACAGAACGCCTCCTCCGCGCGCCCGATGCCCGCGGCCGACCTGGTTCGAAGGCTCGTCGACGAGACCGACGACGTGCTGCGCGCACCCCACCTGCGACCCCGCACGCCCTGAACACCCGCAACCCAAGAGACCCACCGATGAAGCTGTATTTCTCCCCCGGCGCCTGCTCGCTCTCCCCGCACATCGTCTTGCGTGAGGCGGGGCTCCCCGTCGAGCTCGAGCGCGTCGACCTCGGCAAGAAGCTCACCCGCGGCGGCGGGGACTTCCTCGCGATCACCTCGAAGGGCTCCGTGCCCGTGCTCCAGCTCGACGACGGCTCTTACCTCACGGAGGGCCCCGCGATCGTGCAGTACATCGCCGACCTCGCGCCCGAGAAGCACCTCGCGCCGCCCGCGGGGACGATCGCGCGCTACCGCCTCCAGGAGTGGCTCAACTTCATCACCAGCGAGCTCCACAAGGGCTTCACGCCGCTCTTCGCGAAGACCACCCCGGCCGACTACAAGCCCATCGTGACCGAGCGCCTCCTCTCGCGCTTCGCGATCGTCGACCAGGCCCTCGCAGGCAAGGACTACCTGATGGGCGCGGAGTTTAGCGTGGCCGACGCGTACCTCTTCGTGGTGAGCAACTGGGCCGCGCTGGTGGGCGTGGACATCACCGGCTTCGCGCACCTCGCGGCCTTCCGCGCGCGCGTGGCCGAGCGCCCCGCCGTGATCGCCGCGATGGAGGCCGAAGGGATCCGCAAGCGGGCGTAGCGCGGCGCATGAAATCGTGCGTGGAGGGCCGTGGTGCGACGGTCCGCTTCGGGTAGATTCGCCGCCCCACGAGACCCCCATGCGCACCTTCCCTTCCTCTTCCCGCGCGCTCGCCCTCCTTCTCCTCACGGGCGCCGCGTGCGCGTCCGATCCGCTCCCTCCCGCCGCCGACGCCGCCGCAGACACGTCGCCGAGTGAGGACGTGTCACCCGATCGCGCCGCCGACGACGTCGCCCCCGACGCCATCGCGATGGACGCCCCCGACGACGTCGCGGACCTCGATCGCCCGCCGCCCGACGCTGCGCCCGACGCTGCGCCCGACGCGTTGCCCGACGTCACTCCCGACGCGCCGCCCGACGTGGTGCGTGACATCGGGCCTGACGCGTCGCCCGACGCCGCCCCTGACGTCGCGCTCGACGCGCCGAGCGACGTCGCCCCCGATCGCGCGCCGGACGCCGCCCTCGACGCCGCCCTCGACCGCCCCGACGCCGCGCCCGACGTCGCGCCCGACGCCGTCGTCGATCGCCCCGACGCGTCGCCCGACGTCGCGCCCGACGTCGCGCCCGACGTCGCGCCCGACGCGGGGGTGTGCGCCGCGCCCCGTCGCCTCTGCGGCACGCCCGCGGCCTGCGTCGACGTCCGCTCCGACGCCGAGCACTGCGGCGCCTGCGGCACCCGCTGCCCGACGGGCAACGCGTGCAGCGCGGGCGCGTGCGTCGCGGTCACGGCGCTGGAGGGCGGCGCCGAGCACACCTGCGCGCTCCTCGCCGACCGCACGGTGTCGTGCTGGGGTCACGACGAGTTCGGGCAGATCGGCGACGGCGTCTTCGCGCGGCTCACCGTGAGGGCGCGCCCGACGCCCGTCGCGGGGCTGACGGACGTCACGGCGCTGACGGCAGGCCGCGGGCACAACTGCGTCATCCGCGCGGGCGGCGCGGTGTCGTGCTGGGGGGCCAACGCCAGCGGGCAGACGGGCGTCGGCGCCTACTCCGACGCCGAGGTTCGGCCAGTGACCGTCCCGGGCCTCACGGGCGCCACGGCCATCGCCGCGGGCTCGAGCCACAGCTGCGCGATCGTCGCGGGCGGCGAGGTGCGCTGCTGGGGGAGCAATGCCCTCGGTCAGCTCGGCAACGGCGCGACGCTGTCGAGCCTCACGCCCGTCACCGTGAGCGGGATCACGGGCGCCACCGCCATCGCCGCGGGCAACTTCTTCACCTGCGCGATCCTCGCCGACCGCACGGTGCGCTGCTGGGGGAGCAACGGCAACGGCCAGCTCGGCGCCACCACGATGACCACCACGCAGCGCGTCCCCGTGACCGTCGGCGCCGACCTCCAGAACCCGCGGCGCATCTTCGCAGGAACCACCTTCGCGTGCGTCGAGAGCGCCGACAACCGCATCCGCTGCTGGGGCGAAGGGCGCTCAGGGCAATTCGGCAACGGGATGCTCGCGACCAGCACCACGCCCTCGACCGCGACGATCACCGGGCCGGTGGCGGGCACCGCGCTCGGCGACGACTTCGCGTGCACGGTGGGCGCGGCGGGCCCCACGTGCTGGGGCAACAACAACGGCGGACAGCTCGCGACGGGGACCTTCGCCCCCGCAACAGGCGGGCTCCCCGTCGCGCCGAGCGGGCTCACCGGGGTGACGAGCTTCGCCGCGGGAGGCGGCCACGGGTGCGCCCTCCTCGCCGACCGCCGCACGCTCTGCTGGGGCGCCGCCACCTACGGCCAGCTCGGCAACGGGGGCGCGAACGGCATCCCCGACCCGCAGCCCATCGCGGGCCTCACGGGCGTCGCCCAGGTGGTGGCGCGCGACCATCACACCTGCGTCCGCCTGAGCGACCGCACCGTCCGCTGCACGGGCCGCGCGTACGCCGGCCTCTTCGGCGACGGATCGAACGTGACCGCGCGCTTCGTCTACGGACCTGTCACGGGTCTCACCAACGCGGCCGAGCTGGCGGGCGGGTCGTTTCACACCTGCGCGCGGCTGGTCGACGGCACCGTCCGCTGCTGGGGCGACAACCGCAGCGGCCAGTGCGGCGACGGAAGCACCATGACGGCGATGACGCCCGTGACGGTGACGGGCCTCACGGGCGTGACGCAGCTCGCGCTCGGGCAGACGTTCTCCTGCGCGCTCCTCACGGCGGGCACCATCCGGTGTTGGGGAGGCAACGGCGGCGGCACGCTCGGCCGCGGCTACACCGACCTGTTCTCGCACCCGGTGCCCGAGGCGCCCGTGCTCACCGTCACGGGCGCCACCGCCGTGGCCGCGGGGTTGTTTCACGCGTGCGCGCTCGTCGCGGGCGGCACGCTGCGCTGCTGGGGCGGCAACAGCGAGGGCGCGGTCGGCGACGGAACCACCCTCGGGCGCTACACGGCCGTCGCGGTGCCGGGCCTCGCCAACGTCACCAAGGTGGTCGGCGGCTACCACCACACCTGCGCGCTCCGCGGCGACGGCGTGGTGCTCTGCTGGGGCCTCAACCAGTCGGGCCAGTGCGGCGCGCCCATGACCACGCGCAACGTGCTCTCGCCGACGCCGGTGCCGGGCCTCACCGACGCGGTGGATGTGGTGGCGGGGGAGTTCTTCTCCTGCGCGCGGCGGCGCGACGGGAGCACGTGGTGCTGGGGCAACAACGACGCGTGGCAGCTCGGCGGCGGCACGATCTTCGTCGCCCGCTCGACGCCCGAGGCCGTCGCGGGCGTCCCCGTCGGCGCCGAGGTGTCCGCGGGAACCAACCACGCCTGCGCCCTCTCCGGCGGCCTCCTGCGGTGCTGGGGAGGGTTCTCGGTGGGCGAGCACGGCAACGGCCACCTCTTTCCCGTACGGTACTGACGGCGCACTGTGGCGACCGGCCCGGCGCTTCATCCCATCTGGGTGAGCCGAACCGAGAAGGTGGGCTCATGCGGGCGAACCCTGGGCACGGTGCCGGATCGACCCCACACTGCGCCGCCCCGCGCCTTACGTACACCGCCCAATCGCCCCCGAACTCCGCCGCCCCGCGCCTCACGCACCGCCATCCCGCGCCTCACGCAGCCACCACCTCCCCACCCTCGCACCCCGCGTCGCCCTCCCTGCGCGACGGGTGTATCCTCGCGGCATGAGCAGGCAGCACCGGCACGGCGGCCGCGGTCCCTTCCGCGCGGATCAGGTGCGCTCGGGCGACCCCTACGAGCTGTCGCAGGGGCACCCCGTCGTGTGCGCGCCGACGGGGCACGAGGGCGCGGGCCCCAACGGCCTGGGATTCGCGGTGCTCGACAGCGACCCCGGCGTCAAGCGGGCGGGCGTCGACGCGGGGATGGTGCTCGCCCCCGACACGCTGCGCGCGCCCGACGTCGCGGTGAATTTCACCTCCGGCGATGGGACCTGGGCCACGGGCGCCCCCCTCGTGGTCGAGTACGCCGGGAGCGGCCAGGACGAGGCCGACCTGCGCGACAAGATCGAGGAGTTCCACGCCGCGGGGACGGGGTTGGTGTGGGTGGTTCGGCTGGTGGGTGAGCGGCGCGTCGAGGTGCACGAGAAGGGCAAACCCATGCACACGGTCGGGGCCGACGGGACGCTCACCGCGCCGGGCGTCCTCGCGCTTCCGGTGCCCGTGCGCGCCCTGTACGACCCCGACGTCGCCCACCAGACCACCCTGCGCAACCTGCTCTCCCGTGAGGGCTACGCGAGCCTCGACGCCGTCCGCCAGCAGGCCGAGGTGACCTCTCGCCGCGCCGTGCTCCTCATGCTCCTCGACGCCGCGGGGGTCGTCCCCTCCGACGCCGACCGCGCCCGCGTCGCCGCGTGCGACGACGTGGCGGCGCTCGACGCGTGGATCCGCCGCGCGCGCACAGCCACCGTCGCCGCCGACGTCTTCGACGGCTGAACGCCCCCCATCACCCCCCCGGCGCGCGCGCCTCGGGGAAGCTGAACCCGCGCTCCCGCGTGATCCATCGCCCTGACATCACCCCGTTGCGCAGCGAGCCCACGAAGCCGTCCTGCTCGGGCTCGATGACCATCCGAAACGTCCCGCCCTGCAGCGTGATGAGCTCCGAGTGGAAGGCCGCCGAGCAGATGGACGACGGCGCCGCATAGACCCTCGTCCCGAACACCACGCGCAGGTCGCCCGGGCCGCAACGAAGCATCAGTGACGTCCCCGCCGGGCCAGGGATGTCGGTGAGGTTGATCTCCCACCCGATCATCCGCGCCTCCGTCGTGCTCGATCCGTCGGCGGGCGGCGTCGTCGTGTCGCCAGGCGGACGGGCGTCGTCGACCGCGCCATCGGTCACGCTCGCATCGACGGGGACGTACGCGTCGGGCTCTGGCGGCACCGGCTCGCTCCCGCACCCTGCGAACACTACGGCTGCAGCCACCACGGCCCACCCGAAACCGACCGACGCTTCACTTCGCATGGCGCCGATCCTAACGCGATCGGCCGCGCCCGTGCACCACCCCTCAGCGCGCGCGGAGCGCCGTGGAGATGGCGCCGGGGTGCTCGCTCCAGAGGTCGTTGTGGTGCCCGCCCGGCACGCGCACGAGCGTCCCGCGCGGAAAGAGCCGAGCGAGCGCCTCCCCATGCGCGAAGGGGATCACCTCGTCGTCGGTGCCGTGCACCACCTGGACGGGGACGGTGACCGACGGGGCCAGCGACTCGCTGTCGAAGCGGTCGCGCACCAGCCAGCGCACCGGCAGCCACGGAAACAGCTCGCCCGCCACCGCGGTGATCGAGCGGTACGGCGTGAGCAGCACCACCCGCGCGCCCATCCCTCGCGCCGCGAGCTGCACCGCGATGCCCGTCCCGAGCGACTGCCCCAGCAGCAGCGTCCGCTCCGTCGGCACCTGAAACCGCTCGCGCAGGAGCCCCACCGCCGCCGCGGAGGTCTCCACCAGGGCGGCCTCGCTGGGGTCGTCGCCCGCCAGCGGACCGTAGCCCGGATACTCCACCGCGAAGAGGTTGAAGCCCTCCGCGTGGAGCGTCGGCGCGAGCTCGGCGCAGTCGGCGAGCTGCATCCCGTTGCCGTGGAAGTACACCGCCGTCCAGGTCGTCGCGCTCGCGCCCGGTCGCGGCGCCCACAGCGCGGCCACGCGCCTCCCGCCCGGCGAGCGTCCCTCGACGAGCGCGCCGAAGCGTTGCGACAGGGCTCGGGGCGGCGGCGCAGGAAACAGGATCTTGCGTTGAAACGTGAGCAGCATGAGGGTCCCGAGGAGCACCGCGAGCAGCCCCGCCCGCACGGCCCGAAACGCGACGGAGCGCGCGGGCGGACGGGTGGTGGGCGGTGCGGTCACGGCGCGATCGTAACCCGGTGACGGGGCTTCGTGGCTACGGCGCGTCGCGCGGGCACCGGGAGGGTGCGCTCGCGGGGACGTCGCGGCGCACCATCACGCCGAGGTGTGTGGCCACGACGCGGGGGTAGCCGTCGCTCGGTTGGTTCACGTCGCCGCGGCCGCGGATGAACAGCGTCGACGACCCGCCCCCATCGAGCTTCATCCCCTCCCACGCGCCGAGGTCGCGCAGGATCACGCCGAGCTCCCGCGTCGTCGCGCCGCCGGAGTTTTCCCCGCGGCCGTCGACCACCACGAAGAGGGCCGTGTGCCCGTCGGCGGTGAGCCCCACGGCTGTCCGCGGGTGCCTCGTCCCGTCGTGGGCGATCTGCGGGCTCTCGCGCACAACGCCCGCCACCAGCACCCGCTCGCGCACGGCCACCGCCTCCGTCCACGCGGGCGGGATGCGCGCGCCGTCGGCCCTCACCTCCGGCGCGTCGAGCACGGCCACACGACCGCCCGCTGCGGCCACGAAGACGGCGTCGCGGTACTCGGCGCGGGCGATCGTCCAGGTGCGACCGGCGCCGCGCGCGGGGCCGAGGGGGACGTAGCGGGCCATGTCGAAGTAGTCGCCGTTGATGGCCGCCGCCGCGCCGACGAGCCGCGCCCACTGCCCCGCGGTGCGCCGCCCCTCGTTGGGCGCCGTCGCGCGCAGCTCGATCGCGGGGTCGCAGAGGTCGACGTAGAGGGCGTGGACGGTGGTGCTGACGTTGCCCGCGACGGTGACGCGGCGGAGGTAGCGGAGGCCGCGCGCGGGCCGGCTCCAGCGGTCGACGGCCCCTGCGGCTGCCGTCCACGCGAGGAGGGCGGCGAGCGCGACGAAGCGCCTCATCGCGCCGGGCACACCGGGCACGCGCCGTCGCGTCGCTGCGAGGCGTCGGTGCACGCCGAGCGGGCGCGGACGCAGCGCGGGGTGGCGTCTCCGGCGATGCGGCACACCTCGCCCGCGGCCTCGCAGATGCCCGACGCGGCGGCGCACACCCGCCCGCAGTCGGCACCCGCCGTGGAGAGCGCGACCCGTCCCTCCTCGACGCGCGCCTCCGCGCGGGTGAGCTCGCCGTCGAGCGCTTCGAGCGTGCGCCGGTCGCTCACACACTCGTCTTCGATGAGGTCGTCGGGCTCGGAGGACGTCGTCGTCGCCGAGCGAACCTGCGACGACCCGGTGACGGTGGTCTCCGCGAGCTGCGGTCGGGCGACGGGGCACTGCCGCGGACCCGGGCGCTGGGCGCCGCCGCAGCCGACGGAGATGCACAACAGAACACCCGCGACGCGCCTCACCATGGGCCGATCGTGCATCGTGGGCGACGCGGGCGCAATCCAGCGGTTGACGGCGCGGCGAGGGGAGGGATCGGTGCCCCTGAGCGCGGGGATGACGGGTTGAGGAGCGAGGGATCGGATCTCGATCGGGTGGGGATGGGATCCCCGCGGGGGAGGGGATGCCATCCCGAGGTGGAGGGGATCGCACACTGTGTTTTCAGGGGAAGCATCTCCTGCGAGGAAGGATCTCCACGTCTGCGGGGAGCGATTTCATCACCGCAGGCGGAGGGTCTGCTCTTCCCGGCGTACGGGTTGACCGGGGCGCCCGGCTGCGATGCAATGGCCCCGTGTTGATCGCACCGACGTCGCAAGCTCGCGGCGTCGAACCGATTGGGAGTTGACCATGTGGACGCGTAGTCGAGTGCTGTGGATGGTGGTGGCGGCGCTGGGGGGGGGGGGCGTGCGTTGGCACGTCCGAGGAAGCGATGCGTGAGGCGCAGGCGAGCACGCAGGAGGGCGCCGTTGCGGCGGGACCCATGGACATCGGCGACAGCCACGGCTGTCTTGTGCGCAGGGACGGGCAGGTGTTCTGCTGGGGGGCGAACGGGAGCGGGCAGTTGGGCAACGGGGGCACCTTCAACATTCCGACGATGGAGGGGGGCAGCCCGGTGGTGTTGGCCTCCCGAGCCAACGTCGTGACCGCCGGAGGCGACCACTCCTGCGCCGTCCTCGACAACGGCAACGTGCAGTGCTGGGGCTCCAACGGCAACCTGGAGTCTGGTGTCGCGTCGGGGAGCAGCGTGCTGTCGCCAGCCGCGATCACCCTCGCGGGGAGCGCGAAGGCCGCTACCATCTCGGCGGGGTACCAGCACACCTGCGTCGTCGCGCAGGGCGGAGCGGTGCAGTGCTGGGGCGCCAACGCGAGCGGGCAGCGCGGCTGGGGATCGAGCACGAGCTCGGCGACCCCGGCGGCCGTCGCGGGCGTGTCCAATGCCGTGAGCGTCACCTCGGCGGACGCCCACACCTGCGCCCTCCTCGCCTCGGGGCAGGCGGTGTGTTGGGGAACCTTCGCGCCGGGCGTCGGCTCGGCCGCGCCGACGGTGATGGCGAGCGCGGTGCCGTTCCGCGCGATCTCTGCGTCGGGCGCTCACACCTGCGCTGTCGCCGCCGATGGCGATGTGTACTGCTGGGGAGCCAACAACTCCGGGCAGTTGGGAGACGGCACCAACACCAACCGCAGCACTCCGACGCTCGTGAACACGGGCGCACTGCGCGGCAGCGTGATCGCGGTGGGCGCCGGGGTGAACCACACCTGCGCTCTTACGGTAAGCGGCGCAGTCTTCTGCTGGGGGCAGAACTCCCAAGGTCAGCTCGGGATCGGGTCCACCACCAGCACCAACACCCCCGCCACGGTGACGCTCTCCTCCGCGCTCGGCGTGGCGTCGGGACTGATCCTCGCGGGCGGGCTGTCACACACCTGCGTCGTCACTGACCGGGGCCCGCAGTGCTGGGGCGCCAACGGCTTCGGGCAGGTGGGGGACAGCGCGACGGACTTCACGCCCCGCCTCTCGCCCGTCGCCGTCGCGGCGCCGGGATACGACACGGGCGGTATGTTCCCCATCTACCTCGGGTACGGCACGGTGCACCGTGGACATCAGCTCGACACCGGCGACAGCTTCGCCTGCGCGGTGACCGCGGAGATCCCCACGTCGGGCGGCCCGGTGCCTGCGCGCGGGGTGAAGTGCTGGGGCAAGAACGACCAGGGCCAGTTGGGCGACAACTCGAGGACGGCCCGAAGCACCCCGACCCTCGTCAGCGGGCTCAATGAGACGGTGGTGGCCGTCACGACGGGGTCGCTGCATGCGTGCGCGCTCTTGTCGGGCGGCACCGTGCAGTGCTGGGGTGACAATGCTTTCGGACAGATCGGAAACGGTGGCACCGCCGACAGCCTGACCCCGACTCCGGCGGGCGGCGGGATCAACAACGTGCTGGCCATCGCGGCGGGGCAGTTCTACACGTGCGCGCTCAAGGTCGACGGGAGCGTGTGGTGCTGGGGGCAGGGCACCAACGGGCAGTTGGGGGACAACACCAACACCAGCCGCCTCACGCCGGTGCAGGTTCGACTCTTCTCGGGCGGGGTGCTCGCGCAGATCACTCAGATCAGCGCCGGGTACCAGCACACGTGCGCCGTGCGCGCGGACGGTCAGGTCTGGTGCTGGGGCGCGAATGGCAACGGGCAGATCGGGATCGCGACGACGATCGCCTCACGCTCCGGGGCGGTGCTTGCGGTCGACACGAACAACACGACCCTCACCGCCGTGAGCTGCGCTGCGGCGCACACCTGCGCGGTCAAGGCGAACGGCACCGCGTGGTGCTGGGGCAGCAACACTTACAGCCAGCTCGGCACGACGGGGCTCCCGGGGGGCACGCCGGTCTTCCAGCAGCTCACGGCGATGGGCGTGACGGGGCAGATCGCGGGCGTTCGCGCGGGGCAGTACCGAAGCTGCGTCGTGCTGCGCGATGGCACCGCACAGTGTTGCGGGAGCAACGGGAACGGGGGGAACCTCGGGGCGCTCGGCAATGGACCGTACGTGTTCGCCACGAGCAGTGCCCTTCTGAGAGTTGACCTCAACCCCTCCCCCGGCGTTTTTACGCCCCTCACCCAGGTCAGTCAGGTCGCCACCGACGGCTACTTCGGTTGCGCGCTGCGCGCAGATGGGAAGGTGCTCTGCTGGGGCCAGAACGACCAGGGACAGCTCGGGCGAGGGACGACCAACACATTCCAATCGGGAGCCAAATTCGCCCTGGGTTTCTAGATCACGCGCTCGGAGGTGACCATGAGGCTCAACCCTCTCATCGCACTGATCGTCCTGTGCATCGCGTTCGCTTCGGCCTGCGCGTCGACCGTTGCACATGAGTCCGACGCCGCGACCGACCAGAGCGCAACCGATCGTGGGGACGGCGGGCGCATCGACGCTGACGTCGCGTCGGATGCGCCGACAGATTCGGACCCACCGCCCGACGCATCACTCGACGGCGACGTGTCACCTCCGGTGTGTACGCCCGGCCAGTGCCCGCCGCGCGCGGGGATGCGCTTCTCCAACCTCACGCGATTCGTGTTTCGTGAGGACGGCGCGATCCGCGTGTGGGGCGACAACATGTTCGGCGCCTTCGGCACAGGCGGCACTGGGGGTTCCACCAATGTGCCCGCGCCGGGTCCTTCCCTCGGGCCGCTCCGCCAACTAGGGGCGGGTGGCTACACCACTTGCGCCCTCACGATCGCCGGACGTGTGTACTGCTGGGGGACCTCTCAGTATGGCGAACTCGGCGAGGGAGCAGGGGCAACCAGCGCCTTCGTCCCGACGCTCGTCACGCTGCCAATCCTGGCGGTCGATCTTCACGTAACGGCTAACTCCTACTGCGCTTTGGGTCCCGAGCGCACGCTCTGGTGCTGGGGCCTGATAGTCAACTCAAGCGGTGTGCTGGTCACCACCACGTCACCGCGGCGAGACAGCATCCCATTCGATGTCGATCACTTCATCGCCAGTAAAAATCCGGGCACGGACTGCGCCGTGGATACTCGGCAGTCCCTCTGGTGCCGCGGCAACAACGTTGCGGGGCTGCTCGGCGTCGGTGGCCCCTTGGAGCGGGGAAGCTTCGATCGAGTTCCCGTACCCGTTCCTGTACTCGACGCTGGTGTCGGCGGCACCACGGGCTGCGCGGTCGGCACGGACGGCTCGGTCTGGTGCTGGGGTGCAAGCTTCGACGGGCAGGTCCCCGGTCGTACGGACGGCGATGTTCGCCCCACGCGAATCGAAGGCGTCCCGCCGGCGGTGCGGGTGTCGGTCGGGCAGCGTCACGTCTGCGTCGTCACGCGCGACGGCGCGCTCTGGTGCTGGGGGAGCAACCGCCTCGGCGCCGTCAACCCCACCACGCGCGACCCGGTGCTGCTGCCGCAGCGCGTGGAGGGCATCCCCCCCGTCAGCGACGTGAGCAGCTTCCTCCTCACCTGCGCCCAGGCCCGCACCACCGGCAACATCTGGTGCTGGGGCGGCAACGACGACGTCCCCGTCGAGACCGTCGTCACCTTCTGAAACCCGTTGTCGCGCGGCCGTCGCGCCGTCCAATCACTCCGATCGGCGCGCGATCCAGAGGTTGAGGGCGCGGATCGACCAGGCCGTCGCGCCCCCGAGGAGGAGTCCGCCGAGGAGATCCGTGGGCCAGTGGACCCCCGCGTAGAGCCGCGACCACGCCACCAGCGCGGCGAACGCGAAGGCCGCCGCCCCCGCGCGCCGCCCCCACTGGAGCGCGATCCACGCGGCCGCCGCGAAGCAGGCCGTGGCCGTCCCCGACGGGAACGACACGCTCGCCGCGGAGGGGCGCGGCCCCATCAGGTGGAGCTGCGCGAACACGGAGGCGACGGCGGTGGGGCGCGGGCGGTGCACGAGGGGCTTCACCACCGTCTCGGCGAGGAAGGTCGCGAGGAAGAACACCAGCGCCCCGTCACGCGCGCGGGCGGCGTCTTCGCGCGTGCGGGTGACGAGCGCGGGGGCGACGAGCGAGGCGAGGGAGGCGTGCATCCCCCACTCGGTGAGCCACGCGGCCACCCCGTCGAGCGTCGGCGACCGCAACCCGTTGATGGCGATCAGCAGCGTCTCGTCGGGGGTCGGCATGAGGGGGGCTTAGAACCGTACGTTGAAGGTGATGCGGAGGTACGCGGCCGAGGGGTTGAGGGTGCCGAGGTTCACCGGCTGACCGGGGAGGCGATCGGCGGCGGCGGTCTCACTCGCGGGGGCGGGCACGGCGACCTCGAGCTGCGTCGGGAGCGTGTATTGATACCCGCCTTCGACGCCGATCGCGAGCTTCCCGCGGGGCCACCCGAGCCCGCGAAACCACTGGCCCGACGTGAGGAGGAGCCCGGCGCCGAGCGACCCCTGCGGCGTCCAGGTGGTGGTGGTGAGGGCGTCGCCGCTGCTCCCGTTGACGCGGGCGTCGAGGTGGGCCGCGCCGGCGGTGAGGCGCACGTAGGGGGTGAGATAGCGCCAGAGCTCGACGCGGGCGATGAGGCCGCCGTGGAGCCGGTTGGTGTAGAGGCTGGTGGTGAAGGCGTTGCGCACGCGGGCGGTGGAGCCCTCGTTGGTCCACGCGGCCTCGACGCCGAGGGTGAGCAGCGGCCCGAGGTGGGCGAGGTCGCGCCCGAACGAGAGGCCCGCCACGGTGGGGGCGTTGCTGTTGTCATGGAAGGCCGTGTGGCTGGTGTCGTGGTGCCACACAGGGCCGACTTCGATCGTGGCGCTCCACGGGCTCTCGGCGGCGGAGGAGCGCTGGGCCTGCGCGGCGGCGCCGAAGGTGGTGAGGCAGAGGGCGGTGAGGGCGGCGACGCGGGCGTTCATCGGGCGGCTCCAGCGAGGAGGTTGTCGAGCAGGAAGCCGCGGAGCGTGCGGGCGGTCTCGCGGCGGAGGTCGGCGGCGTCGAGGAGCGTGAGGGCGCCTTCGTTGCCTTCGTGCAGGGCGACGACGCGGCCCGCGGCGCCCATCGGGCCGGGCAGGGGGAAGACGCCGGTGACGGGCTGGTCGAGGCGAAGCTCGCCGGGGCTGAAGGTGCGGAGGTCGATCCAGCCGACGCGGGTGGTTCCGCGCGGCGCGACCCAGAGGCGCTGACGGTCGCTGTCGAAGCGGGCGTCGTTGAGCGACACCTCGGCGAGAATGGGAGACACCGTGCGGCGTGTGAGGTCGAGCAGGCTGATCTGCCCCGTCGACTCGTTGGTGGCGTGACCGATCATCACGGCGTCGCGCTCGGGCAGCGGGAGCACCGCGCTCGCGGCGCGGGGGAGGGGGACGGTCTCGACGTTCTGCCCGCGGCGGGCGGTGATGTCGGTGAGCTCCAGGAAGCTCACGGCGGCGGCGCTGCTCGCGTCGCCCACCAGGAGCGCGCGCGGCGCCGGCATCGGGTCGCGCGGCGAGGCCCCGCGGAACAGCAGGATGCGCGTCGCCGCCGCCGTGAGGGGGATGGTCACGGTGGTGTTGGCGCGCGCGTCGATCACCCGCGCGTCGCGGCTGCCGGGCGAGACGACGAGGAGCTTGCGCTCGGCCGCCTCGCCGATGAGGGCCATGTCGCTGGGGTTGAGCCCCGCGGCGAGCTGGTTGATCGACGGGCGGAAGTCGTTGCCCTGCGGGCCGTCGGGCGTCACGGACACGAGGCGGAGCGCGTAGACGTCGTTGGACGCCGCGGCCCGCACGTACACCGTCGCCTGCTCGCCGTCGAAGAGCACCTGGCTCGGGCGAATGGCGCGCGTGTCTTCGGGCAGCGTCAGGCGGACGGAGATCTCCGAGCGCGTGGGGTTGGTGAGGTCGAGGAGGGTGACGTACGCGTCGGAGAGGACCACCGCGAGTGAGCGGGCGGCCCCGTTGATCATCATCGGCGGCGAGAACACGACCGCGTTGGGGACGCCGCCGAAGCTGCGCACCGTGCGGAGCACCGGGTTGCGCTCGGAGGGCGCCGCGGTGAGGTCGACCACGGCGATCTGGTTGGGGTTGAACAGCAGCCGCTCGGACGCCGCCCCCGCGCGGAAATACGTGATGGCGAAGCGCCCGTCGGCGTCCTGGGCGAGGGCGTTGAAGGGCGACGCGACGGTGTACGTCCGCGGCGCCGCGCCCGAGGGCGAGAGCGCGTGGAGCGTGCCGGGCGCGGGGGCGACGCCGGGCTCGCCGCGCGAGCCGCGCGAGAGCACCAGCACCTCGGGGGTGCCTCCCTGGCGGGCCGTGGCGAGCGTGGGGTCGCGGCCGATGGCGACGCTGCGCGTGACGGCGGTGGCGCCCGACAGATCGACGGTGCGGGCGACGGTGGCGCCGCGGTCAACCCACGTGAGCGTCTGACCGGCGGCGACGGGCGCGAGCGTCTCCAGGCTGGTGTCGAAGAGGGGATCGCGCTCGGGGCAGGCCGTGAGGCCGACGGTCAGGGCGCCGAGGGCCGCGGGGAGGAGGTGACGTCGAAGGAAGTTCATTGGGGCTCAGTCCACGATGCGGGAGTTGAGTTCGAAGCCGGTGACCGACTGGAGCGCGCCGCTGGTCCAGTCGACGAAGGTGATGCGGCCCTCGGGGTGATCCTGGCCGATGAAGGCGCGCTGCGTCCCGCTCACCACGCCCACGGAGCTCGGCGGGCTGCCGAGCGTGAGCGTGTCGATGGCGAAGCTGCGGAGCGACGCGCGCTGGGCCTGCGCGATCTGACGCGCGTCGTCGCGGAGGAGGACGAAGGCGTGCGAGCCGTCGGTCACGATCGCGAAGGGACCCACCTCCGCGGGGGTGAGCTGGAGCTTCGCGAAGCGCGTCCCCACGTCGAGGAGGGTGTACCCGAACGAGCGGTCGATGCGGGTCTCGAGGTCGACGGTGGCGTCGTCGGGCGAGCCGGGGCTGCGGCTGTGGACGAGCAGCGCCGAGCGGCCGTCGGGCGAGAAGGCCACCGCGCGGACGGCCTTGCGCAGGCGAACCACCTGAAGCGCCGCCGGGGCGGTGGTGAGGTCCATCAGCGTGACGCGTTCGAGCGGGAGGGCGGTGGTGTAGAGGAGCGCGCGGCGCCCGTCGGGGGAGAAGGCCACCGAGCCGACAAACTCCCCGGTGGCCTCGACGCGCGTCACCATCGACGGGACGGTGAAGCCCATCGGGATCGGGATGCGCAGCACCTCCGAGCGCTCGCGCACCACGGCGAGCGCGTACGAGCCGTCGGGGGCGATGTCGAGGTCGGTGACGGCGCCCGTCGCGCTGTAGGCGGTGATCGCGCGGGTGGTGAGGTCGATGAGCCGGAGGGTGCTCGTCCCCTCGACGCGCGCGATGGCGTAGCGGCCGTCGCGGGTGATGGAGATGTCACGGGCGGGCACCTGCGCGAGGGGCGTCGCGTCGGGCGCGGGCGCATCGGGCGCGGCGTCGGGCGCAGCGTCGGGCGCGGCGTCCACCGTGGCGTCGCCCGCATCACCGACGACATCGCTGACGACATCACCGACGACATCGCTCGGCGTCACGTCCGCGGCGGCGTCGGGCGCGGCGTCGGGTCTGGCGTCGCGGGGAACGATCGGGCCGAGCTCGTCGAGGCTGACGTTGGGGATGATGGTGGGGCCGGTGATCTCCGCGAAGCGAAGGATGGAGACGCCGTCTTCGGTGACGACGAAGCCCGCGGTCCCATCGGCGCTGAAGAGCACCTCGATCGGGCGGAAGCCCACCGAGAGCTGGACGGCGGTGTCGCGCGTCGCGTCGAGCGTGACGAGCGAGATGTCCTGGAAGCTCCCCGTGCCGAGCGAGGCGCCGGCGGTGTCGGTGTCGAGGTACGCGATGGCGTGGCGGCCGTCGGGCGCGATCGCGAGGGCGTTGGCGCCCGGTACGACAGGGACGGAGGTGGTGGTGGTGACCCCGGCGTCGTTGGTGCGGAGGATGGTGAGCGTGTGCGAGCTCACATTGATGACGAGGGCGATGTCCCGGCCAGACACGGTGGTGAGGAAGGTCGGCCCGTCACCCGCCTCCACCGTCTGGATGGCGAGGGAGCGCGAGTCGATGACGGCCACCGAGTCGCGCGTGGGGTTGGCCACGTAGACGAAGCGCCCGCCAGCCTGCGGGGTCTGGAAGGTGCGCCGCACCTCGACTTCCGGCGGCGGCGGGGGAGGGGGGGCGTCGCGGGCAGGCGGCGCCGACGCGTCGAAGCTGGCGCTCGCGTCCTGGAAGCCGCCACCTGAGGGCGGTTCGTTGCTCCTGCTGCCGGCCGAGTCGCCGCAATGGAAGAAGGACAGGGCGAAGAGCGCAGCCGTCGGCGCGGCCCACCACCGGAAGGAAACGTTCATGGTGAGAGGCGCTGGAGCACGAAGCATTCCAGGACAGAATGCCCGGGAATTTTCAATGCACGGGTGGGCGATGCGACAGCTCCGCCGCGGCGTGACACAGTGGCACACCGCGGCGGAGGTGCTGGTTACGGGCAGCGGGTGTACGTCCCGTTGAGCCGATCGGCGCCGGGGAGGATGGAGTAGAAGCGCAACGTCGCCGCGCGGGGGCACACCGTGCGCGCGAGGGACGAGACGGTGCCGTACTCGATGTTGAGCACGCCCTTGCCGGCGCGGGTGAAGGCCGCCACCGTGTCGCACTCGCCGTACTCGAAGCACTGCTCGTTGACCGCGAAGTCGAAGCTGGAGACGAGCGAGGCGATCTGATCGACGTCGTTCTTGAGGCCGATGACGAGCCCGCGCGCGTGGGCCTCGGCGGCGAGCCAGCGGTTGAAGGCGAGCTGGTCGGACGCGGTGAGGCCGAAGCCGTTGGCGTTGGCGTAGCCGTCGACGTTGTCGGGGTCGACGCCGTCGCAGCCCATCGCCCGCGCGCGGTCCAAGCGGGCCGACATCACGCTGCGGACGCCCGCGTTGCGCACGTCGAGCCAGCGCTCTCCGGGCCACCCGTCGAGCGCGCTGCCGAGGCCCGCGCGGGGCAGGCTGGAGAAATCCGGGCGCCAGTCTTCGCTCGACCCCGCGCTGAAGTAGCAGACGACACGACCGCCCTGCGCGTGCAGCGCGCTCACCATCGACGCGTTGTTGTCGAAGAGATCGATGTCGTACCAGTCGGCGCGCACGGAGGTGTCGACGGGCAGCTCCAGGTCGATGTGCCACGACTGACCCGGCACGGGCGTGGTCCTGCCCGACGGCGGCGGCGGCGGCGGAGGCGGCGCCGGCGGAGGCGGTGGCGGTGGTGCAGGCGGCGGTGTCACGGCTCCCGTCCCGCAGCCGAGCGCCGTCCCTGCGGCGACGGCCTCGGCGAGCACCAGCATGCGCTGCGACCACCCGACGGCCCCCGCGCCGAAGAGCTCGCGCGTGATCGCGGGCGACGCGTCGATCACGGGCTTGCCCGCCGCGCGCTCGACGCAGATGTTCGGCCCGATGTCGGCCACCTGCGTGACGCACCAGCGACCCGTGCGGGGATTGGTGACCTTCACCCGCGCGCCGCACCCGAAGCGCCACGCGTCGGCGATGTAGAGCCACCGACCGTCGGCCGTGCCTGCGCACGACATGCGCTGCGTGTCCGACCCGCCGCCGAAGGTCGTGATGTAGTACTGCCGATCCGCGGGCTGCGTGCGCCCCGCGATCTCACCGCGCGTCGGGCAGTAGTGCCCGTTGACGGTGAGGTCGGCGGCGAGGCGCGCGGACACGCCTTCGCCATCCACCATCGGCTGCGCCGCGTCCGGCGAGTAGCACGCACCCGCGAGCGACAGCCCGACGAGACCGATCGATCGCTTGCGGATCAACATCCAGTGCCTTCCGATTCGAGGTGCGGGGTGTGGCACACAGAGAGCCAGGACTGCGCAAGGTTGTAGAAGTCACCGCGCGTAACCTTCGACAATCCGATGTCACACTGTGTGTAGCCTCCAAGCGCCATGTCACGGTGCGTGTCAACGGACACATCAGTGACCAGGAAGGTCGCTTTTTGTCTGCGCACCAAAGTACATTCGCGCGCCCCCGATGAACGACACGCGCAACCTCGTTCGCAGCCACCACGACCCCCTCGATCTCGACGCGACGCGCACTAAAATCCTGCGCGGCGCCTCCGATCTTTTCAGCGCTTCGTTCGCCCGTTATCCGACGGTGGACGACATCGCGCAGGCGTCGGGCGTCGCGCGGCGCACCTTCTATCGCTACTTCACCAGCACCGACGCCGTGCTCGTGGCCCTCTACGACATCGTCTGCGTGAAGGTGCTCGAGCGCGTGCGCGCCGCCGTGGCCGCGCACGACGACGCGTGGGGCAAGCTGCGCGCGGGGCTCCTGTCGTTCCTCGATTTTCACACCGAGGCGGGGCAGCTCCTGCGGGTGCTGCAGGCCGAGGCGCTGCGGCCGGGCTCGCAGCTCGAGTCGCGCCGCGCCGCGCAGTTCGACGCGCTCCAGTCGATCCTCGACCTCGAGGTGCGCGAGTCGCAGGGGCGTCGCATCGATCCGATGGTGCTCAAGGGGCTCCTCCTCGCCGTCGAGGGGCTCTCCAACGCCTTCCTCGCCGAGGCCGTGGACGGCAAGATCGATCGCCCCCGCGCCGAGCGCGTCATGCTCCGCATCATGGGCGCCACGCTCGCGATCGAGGGCGGGCCCCTTCCCCCGATGCCGCTCGGGCGCGAGACCCCGCCTCCGCCCGCGCCCGTCGACGCCCAGTGACCTCCTGTGGCCGCGCGGTGTCGTCGGTGACATCGCCGCAACCGCACGTCCGCGCGCCTTCCCTGTAGCCCACCCGCGTCCCTACGGTCGCGGCACGACGCCCGGTGCTCCCGTCGGCGTCGCGGAGGGAATCCACATGAACCACGGACGTGATGAGCGTGCGAAGGTCTCGGGTGAGGTGCGCGCCTGGCTGGTGGCGGGTCTCGGTCTCGGCTGCTTCGTCGGAGGCGCGTGGCTGGTCCACGCGCGCCGCGCGCCCGTCGCGCACGCGGCGGTGATCACCGAGGTGACGGCGCACACGGAGGCCCCTGCCGCCGCGGGGCCCGTCGAGCTCCAGGTGCTCTACAGCACCGAGATGGCCGCGTGGCTGCGCGCCTCCCTCGGCGACTTCGAACGCGCGCACCCCGACGTGCGCATCCGCCTCCAGGGGATGGGCACCGTCGACGCCGTCCGCGCCATCAGCGACGGCCGGGTGCGCCCCACGCTCTGGCTCCCCGCCGACACCCTCGCCGCCGACCTCCTCGACCGCGAGTGGCGCGCCGCGCACGGCGAGTCGATCGTCACGCGCGACGACGACTGGCCCCGCCCGCTGGCCCTCACGCCGATGGTCTTCGTCGTCTGGGAGTCGCGCGCGCGGGCCCTCGTCGGCGACGCCAGCACCCTCTCGTGGACGCGCCTCGCCACCGTCGCGCGGGCCTCGCGGGGCTGGGCCGAGTTCGGCGGGAGCGCCGCGTGGGGCGGGCTCCGCTTCGGTCACACCGACCCGGCGCGCTCGCACGCGGGCCTCCAGACGCTGGTGCTCATGGCCCACGGGTGGCGCGACGCGCCGCGCCTCGACGCGACGGCGCTCTCTGGCCCGGCCTTCAGCGCGTACCTCCACACGCTGGAGTCCAGCGACCCCGCCGGCGACCGCGGCACCGCGAGCTCGGGCGAGTTCGCGCAGACCATCGCGCTCCAGGGCCCCGGACGCTACGACGTGGCGATGGTCTACGAGTCGCAGGCCATCGCGAGCTTCGAGGTCGCCCGCGGCCGCTGGGGCGAGACGCTGCGGGTGTACTACCCCACCGTCAACGTGTGGGCCGACCACCCGCTCTGCCTGCTCGACGGGGCCCACCTCTCCGACGCGCAGAAGGACGCCGCCCGCGCCCTCTCCGATCACCTCCTCGGCGCGGGGGCGCAGGCCGCCGCGGTGCGCCACGGGTTTCGCCCCGCCGACGCCAACGTCCCGCTGGTGAACGGCGACGCCGACAACCCCTTCGTGAAGTACCGCGCGCAGGGCGTCCGCGTGGCCCTCGCGCAGGTGGCCGCGGCCCCGTCGCTCGCCGCCGTCGACGCGATCATGGCGTCGTGGCGGCGGGCGACCGGGCGCTGACGTCGCTCAGCGCGGGGCGTACGCGCGGCGGAGGTAGCGGGCCACCTCGCGCATCGCGTCGAGCCCGATCTCGCGGCCCAGCGCGGCGTTGTAGTTGGTGTTGCAGTTGATGTCGTAGGTGTACCGCCGCCCCGCGGCGTCCTCGACAAACTCGATGCCCGCGAGGTCGATCCCCTCGGCCAGGCAGAGCGCCTCGTACTGACGCACGAGCGGGTCGTCGGCGGTGACGGCGCCGCGGGAGAAGGTCGCGCTCCCGTCGGCGGGGCACACGTCGGGCTTCTTCCGCTCGGCCTGGCACACGTCCGAGGGGCACAGCTCGAAGCCGCCGAGCGTCGAGCTCTCCATCGCGAAGAGAAACTTCCCGCCCACCAGCTCCACCCGCGTGATGTGCGGCTCCGCCGGACGGATGTACGACTGAAGAACCACCTGCCCGTTGGGGTCGGGTTCGAAGAGCCCCGAGTCGAGGTGGGCCGCGAGCGTGTCGACGTCTTCGAAGAGCGCGATGCCGAGGCCCTTGCCGCCCTGGTTGTGCTTGATGAGGTACTGGCCCTCGAAGGTCTTCGCCGCCCGCAGGATGGCCTCGCGCCCCACCGCCAGCACCGTCCGCGGCGTCAGGATGCCGTAGCGCCGCAGCACCATGTCTTGTTGAAACTTGCTCACCTCGAAGCCGAAGGTGCGCGAGCCGTTGATCACCCGCCGCCCCCAGTGGTCGAGCCACGCGAGCGCCTCGCGCATCAGCGCCACGCTCTCGCCGTGCCCGCGGGTGTGGGCCGAGGGGCTCATGCGGTTCCACCACAGGCCCGCGGGGGGCTCGGCGGCGGGGTCGATCGCGCGGTCGCGGAGTTCGAAGGGGACGGGGTGAAAACCCTCGGCTTCGAGGGCGGCCACCACGGGGGGGAGCCAGTCGGGATTCTCGTAGAGGATGTGCACCGCGTCGGTGCCGGGGTCGGTCGCCATGACGTTGGCGACGCTCGTATCACACCTGCCCTACTGCCGGGGGGCGATCTCGATCACCTGCGAGTCGACCGAGTTGACCACGTAGACGTAGCCGCGCGCGTCGAGCGTGATGCCCTGCAGGCCGCCCGCGGGGACGTCCTCCGACAGATCGAGCCAGTCGATGCGCTGCCCCATCCGATCGAACACCGTGATGCGCGAGGTCTCCGCGTCGGTGACGTAGAAGCGGTCGTTCACCAGGGCGAGGCCGCAGGGCTTGCGGAGCTCGTGCATCGAGCCGTCGATGAAGGTCTCCACCATGCCGCCGTTCATCCGGCGCTGGCGCGTCCCGTCGTAGTTGGGGACGATCGTCGTCCCCATCGTCGCCCCCTCGGGCGTAAAGCGGATCACCCGGTTGCTCCCTGCGTCGCTCACGTACAGCGTCGCCGCCGGGCCGTCCCACTCCGCGTGGCTGGAGACCCCCTCGGTGTACGTGATCATCCCCTCGGCGTAGCGCAGCACCGTGCCCGAGCGGTGGTCGGTGCCGCCGCGCTCGTGCAGCGTCGCGAAGTCGTAGCGGGTGAGCGAGCGGTGCGCGCCGTCCACCACCCAGTAGATGTTGTCCGCCTCCCACGCGATCCCCACCGAGTTGGGGCTGTTGTGCAGCATGTCGAGGTGCGAGTCGTCGCCGCTCTCGAAGAGGTCGTAGTCCGCGTCCCACACCACCGGACCCATGAAGTCCGCCGGCGTGCCGCGCTGCGTGGGCTGGTCTTCCTCCTGCGCCGTCCCGAAGGTGCCAGGGGCCCCGAAGGCCAGCGCCGACGGCTTGATCATGAAGTGCGTGTTGCCCACGCCCGCCCGCGTCCGCGCGTCACGCTCGGCCGTCCCCACGTTGCGGATGATCGTCGCCCGGCTCGACCCGAAGTTCACGATCCAGAGCTGTTCGGGCGCCTCGGGGTTGAAGGCCAGGTCGCGCGGCGTGTTGAGCCCGTCGGCCCGCGAACCCACCACGGTGATACGAACCCTCGACCGATCATGCGTGCCGCCGCCCAGCGCGGGCACCCCCATCGGGCGGGGCGGCGCGTCGGGCGCTGCGTCCACCGTGACCGCATCGGCGCCCGCATCGGCGCCCGCATCGGTCGTCGGGCGCGGGGGGGTCTGCATGGGGTCGCTGCCGCAGCCAGAGCCGACCAGGGCGAGCGAGGCGAGGAACGAAGTGAGGGTGAGGGGGGCGCGGGTGTTCATGGGCGATGGTTCCTATAGAGAAGTGTCGGGCAATCAGCAAGCGACGTGCCCTACGTTTTCTACGCGCCCCGCGACCCTCTGGACGTGGGGCGTCAGCATCCTGACGGCACCTCGCGACAAATCCATCGCGCGTTGCGCGCTTCGTTCGGTATCGTCGCCGCGATGCGACGGACGCTCGTGACGGCTCTGGTGCTCTGTGCCCCCGCCGCGTCCGCGTCGCCGCAAGACCTCTTCGGCTACGGCGCCCGCGCGATCGCGATGGGCGCCACGGGGGTCTCCTTCGTCGACGACTACAGCGCCGCCCACGCCAACCCCGCCGGGGCCTCGCGCGCCCGCGGCCGCTCGATCACCTTCGGCTACGCCGCCACGGGCTTCGACCTCACCCGCAACAGCGAGTACTTCCCCGCCGACCCGGGCTCCGCCACCCTCATCGGCCTCTCCGTGGGGCTCCCCTTCGGCGGCGTCCTCCGCGATCGCGTCGGCCTCGCCCTCGGCTTCTTCACCCCCACCAACGTCATCGTCCGCGGCCGCATCGTCCGCCCCACCACCGCCCAGTTCACCATCCTCCCCGACCGCGTCCAGTCCGTGGCGCTCCAGATCGGCCTCGGCTTCGACCTCGGGTACGGCTTCCGCGTCGGCGGCGGCTTCACCGCGCTCGCCGCCCTCCAGGGCAACGTGCTCGTCACCAACGACGCCGCGGGCCGCTCCACCACGCGCATCGACAACCAGCTCGTCGCCTCCTACGCCCCCATCGTCGGCGCCTCGTGGCAGCGCGGCCCCTGGCGCGTCGGAGCCACCTACCGCGGCGAGCTCGTGGCCCGCTTCACGGTGCTCATCTCCGCCCCCGAACTCGGCATCCCGATCCCCACGCTCAACGTCGCGGGCGTGGCCCAGTACGACCCAGCGCAGCTCCAGGTGGAGGCCGCGTGGCAGCACCGCGGGTGGACGGTGGCCCTCGGCGTCACCGCGAAGCAATGGAGCGCCTACCCCGGACCCACCCTGGCCACCACGCCGACCAGCGCGCCGCCGCCCGCGCCCGAGTTCGGCGACACGCTCGTGCCGCGCGTCGGCGTCGAGCACCGCTGGGCGCTCCCCTCCGACGCCGACCTGTCCGTGCGCGGCGGGTACTTCTTCGAACCCACGCCCGCCCCGCGCGCCGTCCCCGCGCGGCAGCTCTTCGACAACGACCGCCACGCCATCACCCTCGGCCTCGGCGCGGGCATCACGGGCCTCGGCTCGCGCTTCGGGCTCGACGCCTGGGCGCAGGTCCACGTGCTCCCCACCCGCGCCGGCCTCGACGCCGCGGGCAACCCCACCTCCCACGGCGGCTCGCTCTGGCACCTCGGCGTGTCGGCCTCGGTGACGTTCTGATGCGCGCGCTCGCCCTCACCCTCGCGCTCGTCGTCGCGCCCGTGGTCGCACGGGCCAACCCCGTGGACATGTACGGCATGGGCTCCCGCGCGAGCGCGCTGGGCGGCGCCGTGAGCGCGGACGTCGGCGACACGTCGGCGGTGTACTACAACCCCGCGGGCCTCGGGCGTCTCCGCGGGCTCCGCATCGACCTCGGGTACTTCCACGCCGCCCCGATGCTCTCGCTCAACGGCGCCGACGCGCAGGTGTCTCCCTCGCACGGCGTGGTGGCGGGCATCGCGGCGCCGGGTCGGGTGTTCGGGCTCCCCTTCGCGTTCGGGCTCGCGCTCCACCTCCCCGACGACCGCGTCTCCCAGGTGCGCGCCTTCCCCCAGACGCAGCCGCGCTGGGAGCTCTACGGCGTGCGGCTCCAGCGCATCTACATCGCCGCGATGCTGGCGATCTCGCCCGTGCGCTGGCTGCGCCTCGGCGGCGGCGTCGCCTTCATGGCCTCGACGCGCGGCACGGTCGACCTCTCGGGCGTCATCTCCATCACCAACGGCGCCGAGACCAACCTCTCCCACGCGGTGGACGCCGACGTCACGGCCATCCGCTACGCGCAGTTTGGCGCGCAGGCCGACCTCGGGCGCGGCGTGTCGCTGGGCTTCGTGTGGCGCGACTCCTTCAACCTCGACCTCTCCATCGACCTCACGCTGCGCGGGCGCATCGTGGCGGGCCCCGTCGCCAACCCCAACTCCATCAACGTGCTCGGCACCTACGCGCTCGCGTCGCGCACCCTCACGGCGTACCAGCCGCAGCAGTGGGTGCTCGGCGCGTCGTGGGAGATCAACCCCCGCTGGCGCGTCCTCGTCGACGTCACCTGGGTCCGCTGGTCGGGCTACGAGAACCCCACCTCCTCCCTCCAGACGAGCCTCGACCTGCGCATCCCCACCGAGCTCACGGGCCTCCTCCGCGTGCCCGCCATCCCGGCGTCGGCGCCGCGTGAGGCGATGCGCTTCCACGACACGGTGGTGCCGCGCGTGGGGGCGGAGTTCACCCTTCCGTGGGGGGGGAGGCACGCCGCGCAGGTGCGGGCGGGCTACGTCTACGACCCGTCGCCCGTCCCCGAGCAGGCCGGCGTCACGAGCTTCTTCGACAGCGACCGTCACACCGTCAGCGCGGGCTTCGGCCTCACGCTCCGACGGCTCGGCGCGGTCGTCCCAGGGACGGTTCGCATCGACGTCCACACCGCCGTCCAGCTCCTCCCGCAGCGGGCCTTCAACCGCGGGACCCCCACCGACCCGACGGGCGACGTGGTGGCCTCGGGGGTGGTCCCCTCGGTCGGCGCGACGACCTCCGTGGAGTTCGACTGATGAAGCGCGTCGTGACAGCGTGGGTGACGGCGGTGCTCGCGGGCTGCGGGACGCTCGCGTCGCCCGGCGGCGGTGAGGCCGACCTCCCCAACAACCGGACCGGCCCCTTCCGCGAGCTCACTTCCGCCGAGACGGGGTCTCAGCGCTGCTCCGCGTACGACTCCGCGGGCAGCTTCGACGAGCCCTCCGCGATTCGCCTCCCCGACGGCCGCGTCGCCGTCTACGGGACGCGCACCCGCATGGGTCGTCGCACCATCGCGCGGACGGTGCTCACGGGCCTCGCCACGCAGACCGAGGAGCCCGCCGACGTGCTCACGGCGACGCTCCCGTGGCAGGGGATGGCCGTGTCGTCGCCGGAGGTCACGGCCGTCAACGGTGGCTATGTGATGGCCTACGCGACGGGCTCTGGGGCGCTCGGCGTGGCGCGGAGCACCGACGGGGTGACGTGGCAGCCGCTGCCGTCGCCCGCGCTGGAGATGGACGCCGCGATGGGCGAGGAGACGGCCCTGCGCGCGCCGACGATCGTCGCGCTGGCCAACGGCGGCCTGGTGCTGGCCTACGCGAGCGGCAGCGCGATCTGGCTGGCGCGGACGAGCGCGGCGGATGGGCGCTTCGTGCGGGTGGACGGCGACCCGAGCACCCCGCGGCGCGACCCGGTGTTGGGCGCGACGGGGCGGTCGAGCCCGCTGGGTGACGCGGGCGTTGGCTTCGAATCGGGCGCGGTGGACGACCCCTCGTTGACGGTCGAGACCACGGCGACGGGGCGCACGATCTGGCGGATGTACTACACGGCGCGCTCGGTTCCGCAGGCGATGGACGGGGGCGTGGCGCCGTCGGTGGCGGTGACGCTGGCGGCGTCATTCGACGGGCTGAGCTTCACGCGCTTCGGGGCGCCGGTGGTGACGTCGCGCACCGACCCGACGCTCGCCGCGCCCTCCGCGCTCGCGGTCGACGCGCGGCGGACGCTGCTGTTCCTGAGCGGGCGGTGCGACACCGCGGGGCGCGTGCGCGGCGTGCGGGCGGCCATCGCGCCGGGGGCGGAGCGGCTGGCGACAGGGATGTGAGGGAGGGCGTATTGGGCGCTATAGCTCCGGCTCCACCACCGCGAGCAGCGCCGCCGGAAGGGTCGGCAACTGCGCGGCGGAGTGGACCCCCTGACGCGCGAGCTCCGCTGCGAGAAACGGATGATCTTGCTCCAGGAAATCGAGCGTCACACGCCCGGCGCGGAAGTGCTCCATCGCGTGGTGGCGAACCTCCAGGGCTCGCCCCTCGTTGAGCTTCAAGCGATCGATGGTCTGGGCGACGTCGTCCCTGCGATTCCCGGTCAGACTGCTGCTCGGGGAGACGCGCAGGTTCAGCAGATCGAGGACGAACTCACCGGCGCTGATCGTCGCGGGGTCGAGCACGCCCGGGAAGTCGTTCTTGCACGTGTTGGCGTACCCGCAGGCGAGGCGGAAGTTGGACCACTCGTACGCCAGGGTCGGACCGGGCACCGCCTTGGCGACGAAGTGATCGACCTGGGGGAGCGCCGCCTTCTCGACGCGGAAGCAGTAGTAGGCGCAGATCCCGCGATAGGCTTCGTGGAGGTCATCGAGGCATTCCTGCCAGTAGGGGAAGTCGTCGATCGTCTTTGCGACCTCGTGCTTCCCCACCTTCTTCTTCGCGGTGATGGGCCTCCCCAGGCGCCGGTGCGGAAGAGGTTCGCCGGCCATGCAGGCGAGCGCGTTCTCCCCGGGGCGCCGCACCTTCTCGGCGAAGCTCGTCGGCTCCGGCGCGATCTGGAGGGGGATCACTCCGCCGCCTCTGGACGGAGGAGCCCCCGACCCCACGCCCAGACGCGCCAGTCCACCCAGAACGGGTCCACGCCCGGCATCGTCCGGCGCAGCGCGAGGTACACGTCGTCGAAGGCCTCACGCGTCGGCGTCGACTCGCCAGCCATCATCGCGCGGGCGCGTTCGATGGCGCGCTCCGCCTCGAGCGAGCGAGCCTCCTTCAGATCGAACACCTCCGAGCGCAGCCACGCCGCCGCGTCGCCGTGCCGATGCCACTCGCTCTTCGTCAGGCGCACCGTGGCGCGCCCGCTCGTCGGCGGCGAAGGGCGTTGGAGGTCGAAGTACCAGAGGGAGTCTCTGCCTGCGTCGAAGTGGGGCTCCATCGACGCGAGCACCATCGGCGAGTGGGTGACGACGATGAGCTGAACCGTGGCCTCCTCCTCCGTGAGCGCGCGGACCACCTCCATCAGCGACGGCAGGATCCTCCGTTGCCACGCGGGGAAGAGGTGCGCCTCGATCTCGTCGATGAGGAAGATGACCTCACGGGTAGGCTCTTCGCCGAGCAGCTCCGCCGCGCGCCGATGCTCGCGCCACGTCCAGACGAGCAGGTACGCGAGTGAGACGACGCGACGAACCGCTGCCGAGGCGTGCACGAGCGGCACGTCGCTGCCGTAGGGCATCCGCAGCGTGGGCATGTCGCGCGCATCCTGCAGGCTGATGCGCGTGAGCTCCCCAGGAACCAGTGGCTCATCCGCCGAGGGGGTCAGGCGCTCGAGGACTCGGGTGAGCTGGGCGAACGACGACCCGCCCTCGCGTTGCCAGGACGCCCAGTCGCGGATGAGCCCCTCGCACAGCCACTCAACGCGCCCGCGGTCTGCCCCCGACTCTCGCGCGACCCCGTCCCAGACCTCTGCAGGGGAGAAGTTGAACGCTGCGGGCCGATCGGGGGAGACGACTCCGCGCGTCGGCGCGTTGCGCCAGTAGTTGCGCGCTGGATCCCAGACGGAGAAGCCGCCGTCGACGCGCGCGTAGAGCACCATGCCGTGCTTCGGCGGTCTCCCTCGCGCGAGCTTCCACTGCTGCGCGCTGCGATCGAAGCCGAGCGCATAGGCGTGGCTCGCCCCCGCGTCGCCGACCGCGAACGTAATCTGCGCCGCCTCGTTGGCGCGCGGATCTGGGAGCGCCGGGTAGTGCGCCCAGGTGCGCGTGAGGACCCACCAGGCGACGTCCAGCAGGAAGCTCTTTCCCAGGCCGTTGTCGCCGGTGATGAGGTTCACCCTCGGCGACAGCTCCATCTCGAGCGCGTCGGACGGACCGACGTGCTTCAGGCCGAGGTGCGTCAACATGGTGATGGGCTCCGAGCCTCCTGCCCCCTTCCCATACCGCAGCTTCTTCAGCGCGCGCGAGGATTCGCCAAGACCGGGCCACACGCCGCCCCCATCACGATGGGCGACAGAACGTCGCACCGAGTTGACGCACGACCGATCCAATATGCGCATTGCCGAAGGGAGCCCCCCAACTCCCACTTCCAATGCGCGGATTGAAATCTCGATGCCATGGCATCACCTTTTCAATGCGCGAACTCCCGGGGGACTGACTCACCCCGTCTCGGGCGACGTCGCCGTGTCGAGCGACGACGGACCCGCGAACGGCAGCCGCGCGGTGAAGCGTGTCCCCGCCGCCGATGAGTCCGCGGTGAGCGTCCCCCCGTGGTCGGTGACGATGCGGTAGGTGACGGCGAGGCCGAGCCCCGTCCCCCCCTGCTTCGTCGTAACGTACGGCTCGAACAGCCGCTCCATCACCTCCGCCGGGATGCCGCCGCCGTTGTCCTCCACGGTCACCCGCGCGAAGCCGTCGCCCGCCCGCGACACCGCCACCGTCACCGCGCCGGGGCCTCGCGACGTGTCTTTCTCCGCGCGCTCGGCGGCGGCGTGGACGGCGTTGGCGATGAGGTTCACCAGCACCTGCGTGAGCTGGTCGCGGTCGGCGCGCAGCAAGGGAAAGCCCGCCGCGCCGCCCTCCACCGTGTGCGTCACCGGCACGGCGCCGCCCGCGTGGAGCTCGGTCGCGTGGGCCACCACCTCGGGGAGCGAGAGGGCCTCGGGCCGCGGCTTCGGGGCGCGGGCGAAGCGCGAGAAATCCTCCACGAGACGTCGCAGCCGCTCCACCTCGTCGAGCACGATGCGCGTCTCCTCTTCGAAGAGCTCGTCGAAGTCGGGGAGCGAGCGCTCGCGCGCCTTGCGCAGCATCTCCACCGCCATACGAATGGGGGTGAGCGGGTTCTTGATCTCGTGGGCCATCTGCCGGGCGATGTCGCGCCACGCGGCCATCCGCACGGCCCGCCGGATGCGCGTGTCGGCCTGCGTGAGCTCGCGCGTCATGCGGTTGAAGGCCGCCACGAGGCGCCCCACCTCGCCGTCCGCCGCCACGTCGATCTGCACGTTGCGCTCGCCCGCGGCGATGCGGTCGGCGGCGTCGGCCACCACGCCGATCGGCCCCGCGAGGCGCGGCGCGAGCAGCACCGCGAGCAGGCCCGCCACGAGGGCCGCGAGGAGCGCGCTCAGGGCGGTGAGCCGGTCGATGTCGACCATGAGCCCGCGCAGGGTGTCGTCGCGCGCCTCCAGCACCACCGCGGCCGCCGTGGCGCCGTCGTAGCCGCGCAGGGGGAGCACGCGCCGGGCGCCGTCGCCCAAGCCCGCCGCGTCGCCCATCACGAGCTGGACGGCCAGCGCGTCGTCGCCCGCGATCTCTCGGAGGAGCGCGTCGTCGACCACCTCGCCGCCGCTCACGGCCACCGCGGCGCTCCCGCGGCGCCGCGTGCAGCCGCTCTCCAGCACAAGCCGGTCGATGGGCCCCGCGGCTTCGCGCATGCGGACGTGGCGCACCCAGCCCGCGCGGTCGCCGGCGCGGGCGGCGCGGTCGTAGACGGCGGGGTCGCGCGAGCCCGCCTGGCCGGGGTAGTGCGCGCTCGCGAGCACGAGTCCGTCGGCGCGGACGAGCGAGAGCGCGTCGAGGCCCATCGCCCGCCCCACCTCGGGGAGCACCGCGGCGAGCTCGCCCTGCGCGGTGTCGGTGAACTGCCCCGTCTCCAGTTGGAGGAGCGTGCGGTCGATGAGGTAGTCGTGCGCGCAGAAGCGGGAGAGCATCTGGCGCTGACGCTGCGCGCGGTGGTCGAGGGTGCGCTCGACGCGGGCGAGGGCGGCCTCGCGGCGGGGGGCTTCGATCTGCGCGTAGCGGCGGGAGAGGGCGGCGCGGGCGAGGGCGCCGGCGCCGAGGAGGGGCACGAGGCCGCAGACGAGGAGCGCGAGGGCGAGCCGCGTCCGCAGCTTCACGACGTCACAGCCCCATGAGCTTGGCGATGTAGTAGCGCATCGTCTCGCTGGTGCCGCCGCCGATGCGGAAGAGCCGCTGGTCGCGCCACGCCCGGCCCACGCGGAACTCCTCGATGTACCCCCAGCCCCCGTGGAACTGGAGCGCCGTGTCCACCGCCTCCGAGGCCACGTCGCCGACGAACACCTTCGCCATCGAGATGAGCTTCGTCGTGTGGAACGACACGTCCTCCTTCGCCACGTAGCGCTCGTGGTTGTAGTGGTCGGCGGCGCGGTAGACGAGCGCCTCGGCGGCCTCGATCTTCGTCGCGATGTCGGCCCAGCGGTGCTGCCACACCTCGCGCTTGATGATCGGCTTGCCGAAGGCCTGGCGGTCGGTGCCGTACGCGATGGCCTCCTCCATGGTGAGCTTCGCGCCGGCGATGGCCGAGGCCGAGCCGATGAGGCGCTCGCTCTGGAAGTTCTGCATGAGGTAGCGGAAGCCTTCGCCCTCCTGGCCGAGGAGGTAGCGCTGCGGGATGCGGCAGTCTTCGAAGAAGAGCTCGGCGGTGTCGCTCGACCAGTTGCCCACCTTGCGGAGCTTCTTGCTGACGTGGAAGCCCTTCGTGTCCGTCGGGAACGTCACGATCGAGATGCCCGCGTGGCCCTCCTCGGGCGCCGTCTTGAGCATCAGGGTGATGAAGTCGGCGCGCGTCCCGTTGGTGATGAAGGTCTTCGAACCGTTGATGACGTAGTCGCCGCCGTCCTTGCGGGCCCACGTGCGCATCGCGGCCACGTCCGAGCCGCAGCCCGGCTCGCTCACCCCGAGGGCCGCGATCTTCTCGCCGCGCAGGGCGGGCTTGAGAAACTCCTCGATCTGCTCCTTCGAGCCGAGGTCGGAGATGACCGGCGTGGCCATGTCGCTCTGCACCAGCAGCGCCATCGGGACGCCGCCCGACCCCGCGCGCGGCAGCTCCTCCCCCTTCGCGATCGAGTACCAGTAGTCGCCGCCCGACCCGCCGTGCTCCTCGGGGTAGTGGGCGCCGAAGATGCCGAGCTCACCCGCGCGGGTGAACACCTCGCGCGGAAAGATCTCCGCCTCCTCCCACTCCTCCATGTGGGGGCGCAGCTCCTTCTCGGCGAAGTTGCGCACCGTCTTGCGAAACATGTCGTGGGCTTCGGTGTAGGGCGTGTGCATGGCGGTCGATTCTCCTCCTGAACGGTGATTCATCGTACCACCGTTCGCGACTGAATCGTCATTCAGTGGGAGGGGACGTGGGCGGGCGCTCCCGCCTCGCCGAGCCCTTGACGGTCGTAGTGCACGAACACCCGCGTCCCTGGTCGCTCGGGCGTCGCCACCACGCCGTGCCACCCCTCCGGCAGCGCCGGGGACGTCCACCCGAAGAGCCAGCGGGCGTCGGGGGGCGAGAGGTTGACGCAGCCGTGCGAGTGGGTGCGCCCGAAGCCCTGGTGCCAGAAGGCCCCGTGGAGCGCGAAGGAGTCGTGGAAGTACATCACCCACGGCACGTCTTCGATGGAGTACACACCGCCGTTGGGGGTGTTGCCGTCCATCGTCGCGGTGCGGTGCTTCACCTCGATGCGAAACTCCCCCTGCACGGTCTCGTAGTTGGTCTGCCCCCGGCCCCGCAGCCCCGTCGACACGGCCGTCGCGAACACCGGTCGCTCACCCTCGTAGGCCACCAGCGACTGGCGGTCGAGGTTCACGTCGATCCACCGCTCGCCGGGCTGGACGTTGGCGGGCGGGGGTTGCGCGGTGACCACCGTCGTGTGCCGCGCCCGCACGTAGAAGCCGTCGCGCGTGAGGTGAAACACGTCGCCGCGCCACGGCACCGGCGGGTCGGCGCTGAGCGCGAACGTGGCCAGCCGCGGGAGCCGACCGTCCACCGCGAAGCCCGTCTCCGTGCGGCGGTAGCGCTGCGACTCGGAGCTCGCCGCGAAGCCCAGCGGGAGCGTGTGCGCCTCGTCGAGCACCACGCCGCTCCACGTGCGCGGACCCACCGTCGACACCGCGCCCGCCCGGACGAAGCCGCCGCCCTGCGTGCGCCAGTAGCTCGTGCGCGACTCGCCGCGCACCTGGCGGTCGAGGGAGAGGTACATCCCGCGCGTCACGCGACGGATCACCGGCGAGCCCGGTTCGCCCGCGAGCGTCTCCAGCGTCTCGGGGAGCGGCGCGACGGGCGGCAGCGTCGGGAGCGTCGGCGCGCCGGGCGGCGGGATGGCGACGGGGGTGCCGAGGTTGCGCTCGTAGGACTGCTCGTCGGCGACGCTCGGCAGGCGGCGGTAGAGCACCGTGGACTGGTACACCACCGCGTAGGGGAAGGGCATCGGCGCGTCCTGCGCGCTGACGCCGAAGCGACGACGCTGCGCGCGGGAGACGTCCTCGGTGAGCGCCGCGCTGCGCCCCACACACACGAAGCCGCCGCCGTGGAGCTCGTACCAGCCGTCACGGGCGTCGTCCCCGCCGCAGCCGTGGCCCGCGATGGGGCCGCGCACGGCGTCGAGGTCGGTGCCCGCGCGGGCATACCCCAGAGACTCCGAGCGCGACGTGGGCCGCGGGTACACGGGCGTCGTCATCGACGTGGCAGTTACCCGAATCCGCGGGGGAGGAGGCGGTTCGGGCGCCGGCGCAGGGGGTGCGGGCGGCGGCGTCGGGGCGGCGACGAGGGGCGGGGGAGGAGGCGGTTCGGGCGCCGGGTCGCGGAGGGGCGCGGCCTCACCGATCGAACCGCTGGAAAGCAAAGGGTCCGGCGGGGGCTGGGTGGCGCAGCGACCCGCGACAAACAGGAGCGCAGCGAGGGCAGTGGGGCGACGCATGGCGAGGGGACGGCGGATGTTCGCCCGGGGTGGTGGGGGGGAGGCAACTTTTGGGACACTTCACGGGCCGACGGGGGATTAGATTCCCGCGCCATGCACCCCCGATTGTTCCCGATCGCGGTCGGGCTCGTGAGCTTCGCGACCATCGCGGTCGAGCTCCTGCTCACGCGCATCTACAGCGTCACGCTCTATTACCACTTCGCCTTCATGGTGATCTCGCTGGCGATGCTCGGGCTCGCGGTGTCGGGGGTCGGCATCTCGCTCCTCCCGCGCGTGTTCGACACGAAGCGGACGGGCCTGCTCGCGTCGGTGTTCGGGCTCCTCTTCGCGGTGGCGGCCGTCTACGCGCTCAAATCCGCGGTGCAGAACCCCATCCGGCTCTACCAGTGGCGCGAGGACGTTGGGAAGCTCGGCACGCTCTACGTCTCCGCCGGCTTGGCCTTCCTCTTCTCGGGCTTCGCGCTCTCCCTCGCCATCGCCGGCGCGGGCAAGCGCATCGGCACCGTCTACGCCTACGACCTCGGCGGCGCCGCCATCGGGTGCATGTGCGTGATCCCGGCGACCTCGATGCTCGGCGCCCCCGGGGCGATCCTCGTGGCGGCGGCGGCGGGCGCGGTGGGGGCGAGCCTCTTCGCCCTCTCGATGCCCGATCGGTCGCGGCCGGCGGTGCGCGCGCTCGCGGCCCTCGGGCTCGTGGCCGCGGCGGTGCTGGGGGTCGCGGGGGTGCAGGAGAACAGCGCGCGCCGCTTCGGCGTGGCGCGCAACCCGACGAAGTTCCTCGGCGACCGCGAGGTGCTCTTCGAACGGTGGAACTCCTTCTCGCAGATCACCGTCGGCGTCTCCGGCGAGCCCGACTACCACTGGATCTTCATCGACGCCGACGCCGCCACGCGCCTCTGGTCGGGCTCCATCGCCGCGGATGGCTGGCGCGCCCCGCTGCGCATCCCCGAGGTGCGCGTCGCGGCCCTCGCCTACGCCCTCCGCCACGACGGCACGGCCCTCATCATCGGCCCCGGCGGCGGCACCGACGTCATCTCCGCCCTCCGCGCCGGCGCCCCCCGCGTCATCGGCGTCGAGGTGAACCCCATCATCGTCAACAACGTCGTCCGCGGGCAGTTTGCCCAGTGGTCGGGCGACCTCTACCGCAACCCGCGCGTCCAGGTGGTGGTCGACGAGGGCCGGAGCTTCGTGCGCCGCGCCCCCGAGCAGTTTGCGACCATTCAAGCGACGCTGGTCGACACCTGGGCGGCGTCGTCGTCGGGGGCGTTCTCGTGCTCGGAGAACAACATCTACACGGTGGAGGCGGTGGAGGAGTTTCTCGGCCACCTGCGCCCCGGCGGCCTGGTCGCCATCACCCGCTGGTACGCGCCCAACTCGCCCAAGGAGTTTCTCCGCCTCCTCGCCCTCGCGCGGGAAGCCCTGGAGCGCCGCGGGGTCACGCCCGGTGACGTCCGCAAGCACGTCGTGATCGCCGCCGACGGCGCGCTCCGCACGGTGATGCTGCTCAACAACCGCCCCTTCTCCGACGACGACCTCGCGCTGGTCGAGCGCCGCGCCGCCGAGGACGGGCTCCAGGTGCTCTTCCTCGCGGGCAACGCGCGGCCCAGCGAAGACGCCTTCCTCGCGGGCTTCCTCCGCGCCCCTTCGGCCCGGGACTTCCTCGCGCGCCTCGACTACGACGCGACCCCCACCGTCGACGACCGCCCCTTCTTCTTCTACAACCTCCGCACCGCCGACCTCGTCGGCCTGCTGAAGACGGTCGGGGCCGTTCCGCTCAACAACCTCGGCATCTTCGTCCTCCTCTTCCTCCTCGTCGCCTCGACGGTCTTCACGCTCGCCCTGGTGATCCTCCCCCTGCTGATCTTCCAGCGCGCGGCCCTCCGCGAGCGGCGGACGGAGAAGCTCCGGGTGCTCGGGTACTTCCTCGGCATCGGGCTCGGCTTCATCCTCGTGGAGATGGGCTTCATGCAGAAGTTCGTGCTCTTCCTCGGGCACCCCACCTACGCCCTCGCGGTGGTGCTCGCGACGCTCCTCGGCGCGTCGGGCCTCGGCAGCGCCCTCTCCGAGCGCGTCTGCGATCGCTTCGGCGAGCAGGGCGCCACCCGCCGCATCGCGGGCGCCCTCGCGGGTGTCCTCGGAGTCTACGCCCTGGTGCTCACGCCCATCTTCCACACGCTCCTCGGGCTCCCGCTGACGGTGCGCATCGTCATCGCGGCGATCCTCGTGGCGGCGCCGGGGCTCCTCATGGGGATGCTCCTGCCGACGGGCGTGCGCGTCGCCAACCGCATGGGCTCGTCCATCGTCGCCTGGGGCTGGGGCCTCAACGGCGGCGCGAGCGTCATCGGCTCCGTCCTCGCCATCCTCCTCGCGATGAACGCGGGCTTCACCGTCTCCCTCGCCCTCGGCATCGTCGTCTACGGCCTGAGCGCCTTCGTCCTCCCGAAGACGCCCGAGGAGGCCCCGCCGACCGAACCCGCCGCGCCCGCCGCGGAGGCTCCCCCCGTCGCGGCCTGAGGTGTGATGCGCGAGGTCCCCGCCGTCACCCGCGGCCGAAGCGCGGTGTCCGTCGCCGTCCTCGCGCTCCTGTACCTCTGGGTGTTCCCGTACCACGCCGTCGTCGGCAACCCGAACGAGAACGTCCGCGTCTACATGACCGCGGCCATCGTCGACGACGGCACCTTCGCCATCAACCGCATCGAGGCCCTCTGGGGCTACACCAACGACAAGGCGATGCGCGACACTCCGCTCGCCGAGGCCATCGAGCGCCGTCACATCGCCCCCGACGTCCTCCGCGCGGCGGGCGTCCCCGACGACGTCCTCGAGCGCTTCCGCCGCCACCGCCCGACGCCCGCCGACCGCCGCCTCACCGCCCACCTGCTCTACAGCGGCAAGGCCCCCGGCGCGAGCCTCCTCGCCGTGCCGGGCTACTGGCTCCTCACGCGCATCACGGGTCGTGACACGCGTCCGACGCCGCCGCACGCCGTCGTCGCCCGCCCGCCCATCGACCGGGCCCTCGCGGTGTACGTCATGCGTCTGTTCGCGTGCGTGATCCCGTCGCTGGTGTTCGCGTGGTTCTGGCACCGCTTCCTCGCGGCCCGGGCGCGCTCGGGGGCGGTGCGCGAGGCGGTGTTCTTCAGCACGATGGCGGGCTCGTCGGTGTACGCGTACGGGCTCACCTTCGCGAGCCACGCGCACAACGCCTACGGCTTCGCGGCCGGGCTCATGTGCCTCGCCGCGCTGCGCGAGCGCGATGAGGTGGCCCCCGCGCCGCAGCTCGGTCTCGCTTTCTTCGCCGGGCTCTTCGGGGCGTCGTGCGCGGCCTTCGAGTACCCCGCGGCCCTCGCCTCCGCCGCCGTCGCCACCTGGATCGTCGCCCAGTCCCTCACCGCCGGTCGCCCCGCGCGCATCTTCGCCGCGATGGCGGGCGGGGCGATCCCGATGGCGCTCGCGCTGCTCTACCACCAGCGGGCCTTCGGCAACCCCCTCCACACGGGCTACAGCCACCTCGAGAACGCCCAGTTTCGCAGCGAGGTGGCGCAGGGCTTCTTCGGCGCGATGAGCTTCTCCTGGGAGGCCGCCGTCCGCCTCTGGTTCGACCCCGCCTACGGGATGATCCCGGGCACCTTCGCGCTCGCCCTCTTCGCCCCCGGCCTCGGCGCGATGCTCTCGTGGCGCCCTCCCTCGCGCGCGCTCACGGGGGTCGTGCGGGCGGTCTTCGGCGCGGCGACGGTGTTCGCCCTCTTGCGCCTCGCCGTGGCCGTGCGCGCCCACCTGGGCAACTTCGCCGTCCGCGAGGTCGGCGCGGCCGTCGTCACGCTCCTCTTCGCGCTGGCGGCGCTCGCGAGCGTCACGCTCCCGCCGCGCCGCGACCGGCCCATGGCCTTCGCGATCGGCGCGGTGATCGTCACCCTGAGCGCCCTCATCGGCTCGATGAACAACTGGCGCGGCGGCTGGCAGGTGGGTCCGCGCTACCTCGCCACGCTCATCCTCGCGCTCGGCGTCGCCTCGCTGGCGGGCCTCGACGCCCTCGCCGCGGTGCCCCGCCTGCGTCGCCCGGTGACGCTCTTCGCGGCGGGAGCGACGGTGTCGGCCTTCGTCGTGACGGGGCTCGTGTCCGCGGTGTACCCGCACATCCCCGAGCAGTTTCACTCGGCCTTCTTCGAACTCGTCGCCCCGATGCTGCGCGCGGGCTACGTCCCCTTCAACGCCGGCCACGCGTGGGGCGTCGAGACGGCGTGGTCGATGGGCGGCTTCGCGCTCGGCGCGCTCGCGATGGCCGTGATCGTCCTCCGCGGCGACGAGAGGCGCCCCGCGGCGATGGTGGCCCACGCGCTGGGGGGCCTCGCGGTGGCGCTCCTGCTGCTGGTGCCGCTGGCTGCGGTGGTCCACCCCGACACGGCCTTCCACATGCGCCACGCAATGCGCTCCTTCGACCCGAAGCCCGTCGAGGCGCCGCTCCGCACGCTCGACGCGTGGCTCGCGACGCTGCGGGCGGCGCGGCGCCGCACCCCTTGACCGCCGCCCCCGTCGCGTCCACGTTGCGCCCGAACCCATGCGCATCCTCCTCCTGATCATCACCAACCTGGCCGTCTCGCTCCTGCTCGGCGTCGTGTTCTTCGGGCTGGAGGCGTCCGGCGTCCTCCCCTCGGGGCAGTGGGGCTACCTCTTCGTCTCGGCCCTCATCTTCGGCTTCGGCGGCTCCTTCGTGTCGCTCCTGCTCTCGAAGGTGATGGCCAAATGGAGCATGGGCCTCCACGTCATCCAGCAGCCCCAGAGCCAGGAGGAGTACTGGCTCCTGGAGACCGTCCGCGCCCACGCCGCCCGCGCGGGCATCGGCATGCCCGAAGTGGCCATGTACGACTCGCCCGACCCCAACGCCTTCGCCACCGGCTGGAGCCGCGACAACAGCCTCGTCGCCGTCAGCACCGGCATCCTCCGCGTGATGAACCGCGACCAGGTGTCCGCCGTGCTCGGCCACGAGATCGCCCACGTGGCCAACGGCGACATGGTGACCCTCACGCTGCTCCAGGGCGTGCTCAACACCTTCGTGATCTTCTTCTCGCGCGTCATCGCTTTCGCCATCGACTCGGCCCTCTCGCGCCGCGGCGACGACGACGGCCCGCGCCACACTGGCGGCCTCGCCTACGGGCTCATCTCCTTCCTCATGCAGATCGTCCTGGGCATCGGCGCCTCGATGGTGGTCGCGTGGTTCAGCCGCTGGCGGGAGTTTCGCGCCGACGCGGGCGGCGCCCAGCTCACGTCGCCCCACGCCATGGCCGGCGCCCTCAACGCCCTCCGTCAGGTGAGCGAAGAGGCCGACCTCCCCAAGGGCATGGCCGCCTTCGGCATCCACGGCGGTGGCATCATGAAGCTCTTCGCCTCCCATCCCCCCCTCGAAGAGCGCATCGCCCGCCTCATGAACCCGCAGGCCCGCTGACCGCCACTGCCCTCGATTCCCCCTCAAAAAGTCTGGAGACCTTCCATCTCGTGGCGTTACGCTCCCCGTCCGTGGGAGCCGCCATGCAGACCTCGTCAGCGCGCGTGTGGATCGTTGCCGCGGGCCTCGCCGCGTCGGGCTGCACCGACGCCCAGTGGGCCACGCGCGACGCCTCCTCCGACGCCTCTGCGGCCCCATTCCTCGCGGCGCTCCCGTCGTGCGGGGAGGTCGCCCCGACCCCACCGTCGCCGAGCGCCAACGACCCGCGCCTCGTGGGCACGTGGCGCCAGTGCTCGCTCGACCTTCAGCTTCGCGCGGATGGCACCTGGGAGCGGGTGTCCTACCGCGATCGGTGTTCGTCCCGCGGCCGTTGGCGCGCGCAGGGCCAGCGCCTCGACCTCCTCGTCGACGGCTCCACGTGCGGGCGCCCCCCGGCCGAGATCCGCGACGCGTTTGTCACCGTCACCCACGACCGCCTGGTGATCGTTCACGAGGGGCTGGGCGCGCCCGGCTTCGCCACGTACCTCAGCGGCGCGTTGCCCGTCGCGACATGGCGAATCACGCAGCAGATCGGCACCGACCCGGAGCGGGTGACCGTCCTCCGTGTGGTTGGTGCGGCCGACTCCAGCGCCCTGTCGGGCTGCTACTGGTCGGGCGATGGGCGTTGCAACGGGGTGTTCTCGTGCGGGGGGACGGTGACCCAGTGGCGCTTCGGCGACGGCGTGCTCAACGCCGGCCTCGCGTGCACCGGCGACTGCACCTGCGGCGCCTCGCTCAACGGGAGCGTCAACGCCGACCAGCTCGACGCCCGGGTGAACATGCACCACTGCCAGGGGGTCTCGCAGGGGCAGGTGACGGGCACCCGCATCCGCGACGAAGATCTGTAGGGGAGGGGAGCGATCAGGTGAGGTTGACGGCGCGCGTCTCGATGCGGGCGCGGTCGGCGACGCCGAGGCCGAGGCGGGCGGCCTCGTCGATGTAGCGGGGGGGCAGGCCGCGCTGCTCCAGCGAGGTCATGCGGTTCTGGCGGCGGAGCGCGTCGACGATGTCGCTGCCCACGCGGTCGAGGGCGACGGGGTCGGTGCTCGCGAAGACGGCCTCCATCGCGACGCGGTGCTCGGGGTTGTCGCGGGGCCCGCCGTGGTAGACGGCCTTGAAGGCGTCCATGATGTGGAGCCGCGAGCGCGAGCGGATGGCGTCGTGCGCGAAGAGCTCGGCGATCTGCGGCGAGCACAGGTGGCGGTGAAACGCCTCGGGGTTGAGGATCGAACCGTGCGTCATGTTCTTGAGCGCGCCGGTGAAGCCGCAGAGCGAGTGGTCCTTGATGAGCGGCACGCCGATGACGGCGGTGGCTTCGAGCAGCGGGAGCGCGTAGCGGGTGCGGCCCGAGGTGACGCGCGTCTCGGGGGAGAGCCGCGTGCCGTTGTGGCACTGCACCCGGACGCCCGAGGGGAGCGCCCGCGCGTTGACCCGCGTCGCCGCCAGGAAGCTGTCCCACTGGTCGTACACCGTGATCTGCGCGGCCGGGATGCCCGCGGCCACGAGGCCCTCGGCGATGGCCTCCACCACCTCCTTGTTGGAGGCCATGTTGCGCAGCCCGAGGCCGTTCACCTTGATGGCGACGCGGTCGTTGGGGTGGATGAAGGCCCGCCACGCCTGCGTGAGGTCGTTGCGGCCCGACAGCTCCATGACGGCGCGGTTGACCATCGTGCGGGCGTCGTCGGGCTTGGGGAAGAGGTTGCCCGGGCGCAGCGAGCCCGGCTTGTTGATGCGGACCACCTTGCCCGGCGTGGTCATCGGGGTGAAGCCCGCGGGGGGCGTCGCCACGAAGGACGGTGCGGCGGCCGCGGGGGGCGCGTTGCGGTTCTGCGCGAGCGCCTCACCGGCCGAGAGGACGGCGGTGCTGGCGGCCACGGTGCCGAGAAAATCACGACGGTCGAGGGTGCTCATGGCGTTGCCGAGAGCCTTACCACGGCCGCGCCCACCCGCGAAAGGATCGGCCATGCGTCTCCCACCGTCCGCGGCGGGAACACCCGCGGCCACGGAGAGCATTCCGGGAGGCGTCGCCCGGGTGTTACCGTGGCCGCTCCCCACCGTGAACCACGCCGACCTCCTCGCCCGCATCCGCGCCTCCCTCGCCGCCGTCATCTCGGGTCGCCCCGACGCGGTCGAGCGCCTCCTCCTGGGCGTGCTCTCGGGCGGCCACGTGCTCATCGAAGACGTGCCCGGCGTGGGCAAGACGACCCTCGCCCGCACCCTCGCCAAGGCCTTCTCCGCCCAGTGCACGCGCGTGCAGTTTACCCCCGACCTGCTCCCGACGGACATCCTCGGCGCCCAGGTGCTCGACCCGCGCGACGGGAGCTTCGCCTTCCACAAGGGCCCCATCTTCACCAACGTGCTCCTGGCCGACGAGATCAACCGCGCCTCGCCCCGCACCCAGTCGGCCCTCCTCGAAGCGATGAACGAGGCCCAGGTGACCGTCGACGGCGTCACCTACCCCCTCCCGCGCCCCTTCTTCGTCCTCGCCACGCAGAACCCCATCGACTCGCAGGGCACCTTCCCCCTCCCTGAGGCCCAGCTCGACCGCTTCATCCTCCGCCTCTCCGTGGGCTACCCCTCGCAGGACGCCGCCCTCGCGATGCTCCTCGCCCGCCAGCGCCACGACCCCCTCGACGCCGTCAGCGCCCTCGCCGACGCCGCCGCGCTCATCGAGCTCCAGACCCGCGTGCGCGACGTCGAGGTGCGCGAGAACGTCGCCCGCTACCTCCTCCGCGTCGTGGAGGCGACGCGCGACCACCCCGACATCGCCCTCGGTGTCTCGCCGCGCGGCGCCCTCGCGTACTTCCGCGCGGTGCAGGCGCGGGCCTTCCTCGCGGGCCGCAAGTACGCCACGCCCGACGACGTGCAAGACCTCGCCCCCGCCGTCCTCGCCCACCGCGTCGTCCTCACGCCGAAGGCCCGCTACGGCGGCGTCCGCGACGAGGACCTCATCCGTGCTGTCCTCCAGCGCGTCGAGGTGCCGGTGTGAGCGCGCGCGCCCGCAAGCTCAACTTTGCGCGGCTCAACCACATCCTCATCCCCACCACCAGCGCCGACCGCGACCGCTGGCGGGCCTCGCGCGCCGGCCGCTTCTTCCGCCCGATCGGTCGGCTCTACGAGGCCCTCACGCTGGAGGGCCAGGTGGCGCTCACGCTCGCGATGCTCCTCGGCGCGGCGAGCCTCGACGTCGGCGGCTTCGACGGCCACCTCCTCTGGGCCCCGCTCACGGCGGTGCAGGTGTTCTCCCTCGTTGCCGCGCGCTGGTTCGGCCTCGCGGGCGTCACCCTCGACGTCGCCCTCCCGCAGCGGGTCGTCGCCGGCGAGGCGGTTCATTTCGCCATCACGGTGCGCAACCTGAGCGAGCGCACCCTCTACGCCCTCCGCGTCGACGGACCCTTCCTCCCCTGGGACGGGCGTTGGCTCGGCGAGCGCCCGGGCCTCCCCGCCGTCGCCCCCGGCGCGAGCGCCACGGTCCCCCGCGAGGCGGTCTTCTCGCACCGCGGCGAGCACCACCTCGACCCCTTCCGCGTCGGCGCCGTCGTCCCCTTCGGGCTCGCGCAAGGCGCTCCCGTGTACAGCGCCGGGTGCCGCTTCGTGGTGGTGCCGCGCGTGGCCCGCGTCGAGCGCGTCGCCACGCCGCTCGGTCAGCGTCACCAGCCCGGCGGCGTCGCCCGCATGCTCCAGATGGGCGAGTCGATGGACCTCCGCGGCGTCCGCGTGTACCGCCCCGGCGACCCGGTGCGCGACCTCCACGCCCGGAGCTGGGCGCGCGCGGGCGTCCCCGTCGTCCGCGAGTACCAGCAGGAGTATTTTCGCCGCGTGGCCGTCATCGTCGACACCGACGGGCGCGACGTCTCCGCCGACGCGTTCGAAGCCGCCGTGTCGCTCGCCGCGGGGCTGGTCTCTTCGCTGTCGCGCGACGACGCCCTCGTCGACCTCCTCGTGCTCGGTCAGCAGGCCCACGACCTCACGCCCAGCCGCGGCTCCCTCGACGCCACCCTCGACCTCCTTGCGTGCGTCGAGCCTGGTGACACGTTTGACCCCGAGGCCGTCACCGCGCTCCTCGCCCCCTTCGCGCTGCGCCTCTCCTCCGCGCTCGTGGTCACGTGCTGCTGGGACGAAGACCGCGCGTCGCTCCTCGGCCGCGTCACCGCCCTCGGCGTCGGGGTGCGGGCCTTCGCCGTGCGCGACGACGAGGCGCCCCTCGCGGACGGCCGCGTGACGGCGGTGTCGGCCCGCGCCATCCTCCAGGGCGAGAGGCTCTCGCTGTGATCACGCGCCGCATCCTCTTCGCCCTCCCGGTGATGGTCGTGGCGGCCATGGTCATCGCCGCCACGCAGTCGGTGGAGCACGCCGTCGCGCTCGGCGCCCTCGTGCTCGGCGCGGCCTTCGTCGGCCCCCGCGTCACGCTCACCGTCGAGTCGCAGAACGTCGTCGCCGGCGTGATGCTGGTCCCCGCGGCGCTCCTCGCGGGCCTCTTCACCCACGATGACCCCAACACCTCACGGCTCGTCGGCGTGTGGTGTGCGCTCGCCACGTGGTCGGTGCTCGCCTGCGCCTCGCGCCTCGTCATGGTCGATCCTGCGTGGGGAGGCCGCGCGCTCCTGGCCTTCGGCGCCGTGGGGGCCCTCTTCGCGGGCTACGCGCACCTCGGGGGCATCTACCTCGGGCTGGCGTGGTCGTTTGTCGTCACCGTCATCGCGGCGATGCGCGTCACCGACCCGAGCCGACCGCACGTCACCGCCCTCCCGCGGCGGCGTTGGGTGGCCGCCGTCGCGCTCGCGGCCGCCACCGGGGCGTTCGCGGGGCTGTCGGCCTGGGGGCTCCCGCGGCTCCACGACTTCGTGGTGTCGCGCTACATGCAGACCAGCCAGGACGCCTCGTCGAGCGGCTTCAGCCCATGGCTCGAGCTCGGCCCGATGCGCTCGATGACGCTCTCCGAGGAGGTGGTGCTGCGCGTCTACGGCCGCGCCCCCGCGTACCTCCGCGGCACCGCCTACGACCTCTACGACCGCGGCCGCTGGCGCACCACGCACAACGCCGCCCTCCACGTGGTGATGCTCGGCCGCGGCCCGCTCGCGGGGCCGGACGTCACCCACATCGAGCGGGTCGGCGGCATCACGGGCTGGTACTTTCTCCCCCTCGGCGTCGGCGCCGTGAACAACGTCAACGGCTCGGCCCGTCGCGACCTCATCGGCACCGTGCGCGGCGTCCCCGGTGACGCGACGCGCGAGCTGTGGTTTCGCCCCGGCGGGGGATCGCCCCTCGCCCCGTCGCTCCCCACCGCCGACGACCGGGTGATTCCCGCGAGCGTTCGCCCCACCGTGGCCGCCTTCGCCGCGCGCTGGACGGCGGGCGCCACCACCGACGCCGCGCGCATGGACCGCCTCCGCCACGCCCTCCGCACGGGCTACCGCTACTCGCTCCGCTTCGATCGGGCGCGGGGCCTCGACCCGGTGGTGGACTTCCTCACGCGCCACCGCGAGGGGCACTGCGAGTATTTCGCCTCCGCCCTCGCGCTGCTGGGACGCGCCGCGGGCGTCTCGACCCGCGTCGCCGGGGGCTACAAGGTCGGCGAGCGCCACCCCTACGGCGGCTACCACGTCGTCCGCGAGAAGAACGCCCACGCCTGGGTCGAGGCCTGGGTCGACGGCGCGTGGCGCACCTACGACGCCACCCCCGCGGGCGCGCTCCCCTACAACGAACGCCACGACGGCTCGCGCTGGCGGGCGGCGCTCGACGTGGCGCTGCTCCGCGTGAAGGCGCTGCAGGCGTGGGCCACGGGCGAGGGGGTCGTGCCGCTCACCCTCACGGCCATCGTGCTGCTCGCGGCGTGGCTGGCGTGGCGCGTGTGGCGCTACCGCGACCGCGGCGACGGCGCCGTGGCCGCGGCCGGCGCGCGCGATCAGGCGCTCCCGTGCATGGAAGACCTCGGCGCGGCCCTCACGCGCGTGGGCCTCCCCCGCGGCGCCGACGAGACCCTGGAGCGCTACGCTGCGCGCGTCGCCGAGAGCGAGCTCACTGCGCGCGCCGAGGTGGCCGACGCGCTCCGTCGCTACGCGGCGCTGCGGTACGGCGCCGAGGGCGAGGAGGCCGTGGTGGCCGACGCGGTGGCGCGGGCGGCGCGGGCCGTGAGCGCGAAGCGGACCGATCTGGGCACCTGAGGGGTCCGTTCCGACGGCTACTCCCAGACGAAGGCCGTCTCCGCGTCGAAGGGGTGGGTCGCCTTCCAGTGGCGGGCGATGTCGACGCGGCGCGTGACCCACACGCGGTCGTGGCGCTCCACGTGGTCGAGGAAGCGCTGGAGCGCGCGCATCCGACCGGGGCGCCCGAGCAGGCGGCAGTGCATCCCCACAGACATCATCGCGGGGCGCTCGTCGCCCTCGGCCCAGTGCACGTCGAAGGCGTCGCGCAGGTAGGCGAAGAACTCCTCCGCGTGCGAGTACCCCTGCGGCAGCGCGAAGCGCATGTCGTTGGCGTCGAGGGTGTAGGGGACCACCAGGTGCGGCGCGAGGGCGCCGTCGGTGCGGCGCACCTGGAGCCAGAAGGGCAGGTCGTCGCCGTAGTAGTCGCTGTCGTACTCGAGGTCGCCGCGGTCGACCACGAGGCGGCGCGTGTTGGGGCTGTCGCGCCCGGTGTACCAGCCGACCGCGGGAGCGCCCACGACGCGGGCGAGCGTCTCCATCCCGAGGGCCATGTGCGCGCGCTCGGTGGCCTCGTCGACGTGCTGGTAGTGGATCCAGCGGTGTCCGTGGCAGGCCACCTCGTGGCCGAGCTCGACGAAGGCCGCGGCCACCTCGGGGTGACGCTCCAGGGCCATCGACACGCCGAACACCGTCAGCGGCAGCGCGCGCCGCTCGAACTCCCGCAGGATGCGCCACACCCCCACGCGCGACCCGTACTCGTAGATGCCCTCCATGCTCAAATGCCTTGCGGGATAGGCCGCCGGCGAGAACAGCTCGGAGAGAAACTGCTCGCTCCCCGGGTCGCCGTGGAGGACGGAGTTCTCGCCGCCCTCCTCGTAGTTGAGGACAAACTGGAGCGCGACGCGGGCGCCGCCCGGCCAGCGCGCGTGCGGGGGAGTGCGGCCGTAGCCGCGGAGGTCACGGGGGTAGCGCATGGTGTCCGCGAAGCTACCACCGTCGGCGGGGGCGGAGCTCGGTCGTCGCGCTCCGTCCTCCGCGCGGTGTTACCGTCCGCTCCTCCCCGATGAACTGTCCCCGTTGCACCGCCCCCATGGGCCCGCTCGACGCCGAGGCGGGCGTCGTCGTCGACACCTGCACCGCCTGCCGGGCCGCGTGGTTCGACCGCGGCGAGCTCGCGCGCGTCACCGGGTGCGCCGACGACCTCCCGTCGCTCGACGCCGCCGCCGAGCACGCCACGGCCACCGTGCTGCCGTGCCCGCGATGCCGCGGCGCGTCCCTCGTCGAGATGCCCTACGCCCCCGGGCGCCCCCTCACCGTCGCCACCTGCGCGGCGTGCCAGGGCGTGCTCGCGTCGCTCGGTGACCTGCGCGCGATGCGCGAGCTCGTCGCGGCCTCACGCGCGCCGACCCGTCCCACGGCGGCCCTCGCGAGCGCGGCCGACACGGGGGCGATCGAGCGCGTCGCCGAGCGCTTCCGCGACCTGTCGCGCCTCACCGTGAAGCAGCAGAAGCGCATGCTGGAGATTCTCACGGGCCTGGAGCAGCGCAACCTCTACACGGTGCTCGGCCCCAACGGCGGCGCGGTGTTCGTGGTGGCCGAGCACGACCACGGCCTCTTCGCCCTGCTGCGGCGGATGTTCCTCGGGCCGCTCCGCCCCTTCGAAGCGCTCGTGGAAGACACGCGCCGCGGGTCGATCGCGATGCGACTCCGCCGCCCCTTCCGCTGGATTCTTCAAGAGCTGGAGGTGTGTGACGCGGAGGGGGCGCTCCTCGCCCGCATCGCGCGCCGCTGGACGTTCTTCTCCACGCGCTACGAGCTCTACGACGCCGCGGGCGCGTGCTTCGGCGAGGTGCACGGACCCTTCTTCCGCCCCTGGACCTTCGAGGTGCGCGCGGGCGACGCGATGGTGGCCTGCGTTCGCAAGAAGTGGTCGGGGCTGCTCACCGAGGCCCTCACCGACGCCGACAACTTCGAGCTCACCTTCGAGCCCGGCGCGCCGGCGCGGTGGAAGCCCCTCGCGCTCGCCTGCGCCATCCTCATCGACATCGTCCACTTCGAGAGCTCGAAGCGCTGACCCGTCGCTACGGGGCCCACGCGTCGACGCGCAGGAGCGCCGTCCCGAAGGCCGCGGGCTTGAGCACGCCGCGACCGAGGAGGGCGCGCGCGCACTCCTGCACCCCTTCGGTGATGGCCGGGTGCGGGTGGACGCAGGCGTCGATGTCCTCCAGCGTGCCTCCCTTCTCGATGAGGAAAGCCACCCCCTGGATGGTGGTCGCCGCCTGCGGACCCACCACGCGCATCCCGAGGATGTGGGCGGGCTCGTCGCGCGACACCAGGAGCTTGATGAAGCCGTCGGTGGCGCGCATCGCGACGGTGCGCGGGATGAGCCGGTTGCCGAGCACCGCCACGCGGTAGGCGATGCCGCGGCGCCGCGCCTCCTGCTCGTTGATGCCCACCGCCGCCACCTCGGGCGCCAGGAAGTAGATCGCCGACAGGGCCTCGTACGGGATCCGCTGCGTCGGCGCGCCGAACATCCGCTCGACCGCGTGCCGCCCCTCCATCTCGGCGACGTTGACGAGCGCGGTGTCGGCGGTCACGTCGCCTGCGGCGTAGATGTGGGCCACCGAGCTCTGCGTGTCGGTCACGACCACGGCGCCGTTCTTGTCGAGGGTGACGCCGGCCGCGTCGAGGCCGAGCCCGCGGGTGTTGGGGACGCGCCCGATGGAGACGAGCGCGCGCTCGACCTCGATGGGCTCGCAGTTCTTGCCCTCGCGGTCGCACACCACGTAGCGCACCACGCCGTCGCGCACCTCCAACGATTGCAGCGACGACTCGCGGTGGATGTGAATCCCGATGCGTTCGAAGTTGAGCGAGATGGCCTCGGCGACGTCCGCGTCTTCGAAGGGGAGGATGCGCGGCTGGCGGTCGATGATGTGGACGCGCGTCTGGCCGAAATTGGCGAAGATGGTCGCGTACTCGCAGCCCACCACGCCCGCGCCGACGATCACCAGGCTCTCGGGGAAGTGCGGCAGGCGTTCGATGTGGTCGCTCGTCACCACCCGCTCGCCGTCGATGGTCACCCCCGGCGGCACGCGCGGCACCGAGCCCGTCGCGACGAGGAAGTGGTCGGCCTCCACGGGGGTGACCGCGCCGTCGGCCCCCGTCACCTCGACGGCGTGGGGCGACACGAAGCGGGCGCTCCCCGCGAGGCGCGTCACCGACCCGCCGTGCGCCGCGGGCGGGCCGAGGTAGGTGAGCTGCTGCTCGAGGTCGGACGCGCGCTCGCCGATGGCCTCGCGCACCGCGGCGAGCACGGCGTCGTAGGAGACGGTGACCTCCGAGACCCGGTAGCCGCGGTCGGTGCGGCGGACGCGCGCGTAGTCGTTGGAGAGGTGCCAGAGCGTCTTGGACGAGAGGGCCCCGTCGGCGAGGCCGCGGCCCCCGACGGAGCCGCGCTCGATGAGGACGACGCGCTTGCCGAGGTCCCACGCGCGGCTGGCGGCGGCGTAGCCCGCGGGTCCGGCGCCGAGGATGCACAGGTCGAATCGCTGCACGGTAGAAGGCTCCCTGTCGGTGACTGGCGAGGAAGCTACCAGAGCGCCGACGGGGCCGTCGCGGGCGATCGTCGGTCACCGACGCACGCGTGACTCAAGGGTCGAGCGCGGCCCTGCGCGTGAGCAGCGCCTCGATCACGTCAGGCCGACTCGTTCGGCGCCCGAGGTCGCTCAAGCGCGTCACCGCCGGGGCGTCGAGGGCATCGCGCAGCGCGGCCGCGTCGAGGCGGCGCAGCACGTCGACGGCCACCTCCAGCGCGTCGTCGTCGCACGCGGGAATCAGCGCGCGGAGCAGCGTCGCCACGCGGGTCCGCTCGGCGCGCCGCAGGGTGTACACCATGCGGAAGACCCAGTCCGGGGAGCGCGCCGGCCACGCGGCCGAGAGCGCCTCCCAGTCGGCGGCTTCGAAGCGGGCGAGGGCCGGCAGCGCCCCGTCGCTCGCGTACTCCTACCAGTCGACCGGCGTGTGCGGCAGCGCGAGGTAGGCGTCGTACGCCTCGAAGGCAGTCATCGGCCCCTCATGAGGTGGGGTAGGAGGCGATCACGTCGCCGTTGGACGCCGTCACCACCTTCCACCAGACCCGCGCGTTGGTGACAGGGTGCGCCACCTGACGGCTGTACTCCGTGCGCCCGTTGGAGGCCGAACTGGTGGTCCCGTGCTGCTTTGTCTGGATCGTGGCGTAGAGGAAAACGTCGTTGTCCCAGCCGGGCGGGGGCAGGGTCGAGGGTTTGCGGCTCGACCACTCGCTCCCCATCTTGCGCTCCACCTGGCACTCCGTGCTCCCGGAGGGGCGCGTGGTGGTGTTGGAAATGCGGTAGCGATCGTCGGTGAGGATGTCGCGCGAGTGGGCGCCGATGAAGTCGCCGTCGTCCTGGTCCATGATGCCGAAGAGGATCTTCCGCTCCATGCGGGCTGTGATGCCCGCGGCGCGGCACTGGTCCTCCGTCGCCCAGAGCACCGTGAGCGGCGCGGTGACGGTGACGATCTGGTAGCGCGTGCGATCGGTGGGGGTAAACGTCACCGAAAGGGTCTGCGGGCCCGCGCTCACGTACCGATGGTTGGCCGCCGGGTTGTAGACAAACGTGCCCGCCACCGCCTCAGAGCTCGTCCCGCCCTGGGTGTTGGTCCATTCGAAGGTCGCGCTGGCGCAGAGCTGCGCGCCCCCGAGCGGGGTGTTGGGGTTGGTCGCAGCCGGGTTCCAGGTGATCTTCGGCTTGCCGGGCGTCACCCTGATCTGCACCGTCTTGGGGGACGGCGCCTTGTGGTACTGGGCGTTCTTCACCGTCGCGGTGACGCTGAGGGTGGTGGTGCCTCCGTCCAGCTTCGTTCCATGCGGGGGGGTGTAGACGAAGTTCTTGAGGTCCTCGTTGCTCGCGCAGAGCTGTGTGCCGGAGAGGAGCGTCCCGTAGACGATGTCCGATGGGTCGCTCCACGCGATGACGGGCGTCGGCCGACCCACGTGCAACGGCACGGTTTTCGTCACGCTCTCGTAGATCAGGTTCTGGTCGGGGCGGAAGGTCACCTCGCAGGTTTTGTCGCCCTCCTCCGTCTCAACGCGACTGGGCGTCGTGCATCGGCCCGTGACATTCAAGCCGTTGTGCTTCGCCGTCGCGGTGGGGCCGGCGTCCTTCACGTCGAAATGGGGCAGCACGAACACGTCCTCGAAGGCCACCGTCGGCGTGACCTTCACGCACGTGAAGGTCGCCTTGACCGGGTCGGGCGAGAGGTAGTCGGCGTCCTGTGGCGCGGTGAAGCTCGCCGTGAGCTCGACGTCGCCGAACGGGAGCACGTCGCCGACCGCCACACTGACCGGACGTCGCGACCCGCGCGCGTACTCGGGGGTCACGACGACGAGCGTGCCGCGGTGCTTCACCTTGGCGTTGAGGTGCTGCGCAGAGAGCTTCTCCACCGTCGTCACGTTCCGCTTCGTCGGCGCCCACTCGATCACCGCCTTCACCTTGCGGACGATCAGCTTCCGACGGAGGGCGCCGGCCTTGTAGGCGCGGCCCTGCGGCACGCTGGCGGTGATCCAATGGTCGCCGGGCGGCAGCACGGTGCCCCCGAGCGGCGTCACGGCGTTGCCGTTGTCGAGCGCGTAGGTGATCGCCCCGTTGTCGCCCGTGGTCAGCACGGCGTTGAGCTGCGCCCCCGTCACCGCCGTCCCATGATCGATCGCGTCGAGCTCGCCCCAGGTGATCACGGGGTCGCGCCAGAAGATGCAACCGTAGATGGTGTTGCCGATGGCGGACGGCGTCGAGGTGATCGTGTTCCAGGTCGGGATGTACTGCATCACCGAGCCTCCGGGGTGAAGCGGGCGCGCGCGGCGTCGGTCAGGGCGTTCATCCGCGCGGCGTCGTCCGCGTGCGCCAGATCCGCGAGCACCGCCGCGGCCCACGCGTGGGTGGGGTCGACGTCGAAATCCCGACCGAACACCAGTTGCATCCGCACGAAGCGCCCCACCGCGGGCTCGGAGCGTACGCCCCAGAAGCCCGCCCGATGGACGCCGTGGCGGACGAGCGCGGGGAGGTCGGCGACCTTGCCCGCGACGTCGGGCATCGTCGCGCGCAGCTCGACAGACAGCGCTTGAACGAAGGACTCGATCCGCGCGAGGGCGAGGGCCTCCATTTGCGCGTCCCGGATCGTCAGAGACATCATCGCGACGCGACGATACCTTGTGTCGCCCGCCGGAGAAACCCCAAGACTCACGCGCGCGGGGCGGCGACCACCTGCGTGAGCGGCCCCTCGCGCTCCAGCAGCCAGTAGTCCGGCACCGGCACGAACACCCCGCCCACCCGAAACACCTCCCACCCCAGCAGCAGGTCGGCGGAGCCCGCGTTCACCGCCACCAGCGGGCAGTACCCGAAGCGGGCGACGTCCCACGGGAGGTTGCCCGCGACGCCGTAGTCCAGGTAGTCCGCGCCCGTCCAGCCGCCCGGGAAGCGCTTCCCTGTGGCCGACAGCAGGTGGTAGTGCCCGAAGGTGAGCGCCGCGCCGTCACGGCCCCGCAGCGGCTCCTGCGGCCCGGTCAGCCCGCGCTGTTCGAGACGAACGTTCCACCCGCGGAGGACGCCCGTGGCGGGGTCGCGGTGGAAGGTCTTGCGAAACGTCGTCCAGAGGAGCTTGTGGGCGAAGGCCGGGAGGCTGATGTCGACGCCGAGGTACTGCGTGTCGTCGAGCGCGCCCGTCGGGATCGCGTGCGCCGCGCGCACCACCGCCGCGAGGTCGCGGTTGCGCATCGCGAGGAGCTCGTCGCGGGTGATCATCGCCGCGCGGCGGCTGCGGCGGGGGTGGCCGCGGGCGGGTCCCAGCGCATGTCGATCGCGGCGGTGCGACGGAGCTCGCGGAGGTAGATGTCCTGCTGACGGAGCATCTCGCGGTTGAGCAGGGCGGCGTAGAGCCGATCGCGCACCTCTTCGAAGGGCGGCGGCGTGGCGGCGCGGCGCGAGGTCACCCGCATCACGTGCCACCCGTTGGGCCCGCGCACCGGCTCGCTGAGCTCGTTGTCGGCGAGCGCGTTGAGCGAGCGCTCCAGCGCCTCTGGGATCGACCCCGGCGCCACCTCGCCGAGGTCGCCGCCCGACGCGCGCGACGCCGCATCGTCCGAGACCGCCGCCGCGACGTCTTCGAAGCGCTCGCCGCCACGGACGCGCGTCGCCGCGGCGAGGGCGCGCTGGCGGGCGGCCTCGACGTCGGCATCACTGGCGCCCTCCGCCGTCCCGATGAAGATGTGCGCAGCGTGGAGGATCGACGAGCCCGCGGCCTCGCGGACGAAGCGCCGGTAGGCCTCCTGGAGGTCGGCGTCGGTGAGGTTGATGCGCCCGCGCACGCGGAGCTGGAGCACCTTGAGGCGCCGCACCTCGGTCTCCATGTGGGCGCGGTACTCGGTGATCGACACGCCCTCGCGCTGCAGCGCTTCGAAGAGCTGCTCGGTGGTCGCCCCACGCTCGCGGGCGATGCGCTCGATAAACTGCTCCACGTCCTCGTCGGTGACCGTCACGTGCAGGCGCGTGGCGGCCTGGCGCAGGAGCTGGTCGTCGATCATGCGCTCCAGCGTCTCGCGCAGGATGCGCTGCCGCACCTGCTCGCGCGCCGCCCCCACCGCGTCGGCCGGAACCTCCGCGAGGAAGGGCCGCGCCCGCCGCTCGACGTCCGACAGGAAGATGGCCTCCTCGTCGAGCACCGCCACCACCCGGTCGATCACCTCGGCGCGACCCCGCGAAGGAACCGCCTGCAACGCAAGCGCGACCGAGAGGGCGAGGGCGGTGAGGCGCGGGGCGTAGGGCACGGGGAAAAATCCTTTCAACGGGGCGCAGGCGGCGGCGCGAGCACGCCGGTGGGCAACGGACCCATGAGCGCCGGGGCCACGCCCGGGGCCGGAGTCACCTGGACGGCGGCGAGGGCGGCCTCGTCGATCTGCACGGGGGTGGCGGTGCGCAGCCGCTCGACCAGTGCGCGCATGGCCGCCTCCTCCGCCGCGTCGCGCTTCTCGCGGGTGAGCCGCGCGCGGATGCGTCGGGTCTCCTCTTCGAGCGTGCGGTGGAGTGCGTCGCGTCGGGCGGTGAGCCGCACGAGGTGGAAGCCGGGGCCGCGGTTGGGGCCGCCATGCGCGCTCTCCACCACCTGCTCGCCGAGCTGACCGTTGCGCTGGAGCGCGAAGGCCGCCGCCGCCACCTCGGGCGCCACCGAAGCGCCGCCGGCCTGCGGGAAAAAGCCCAGGTCGCCGTCGGCCGCGCGCGAGTCCGGGTCGACCGACAGCCGACGGACGCGCTCGCGGAAGAGGGCGTCGTCGTCGGGGTGGGCGCGCAGCTCCGTGAGCAGGGCGTCGGCGGCCGCGCGGGTGGGCAGCACGATCTGGCTCGCGCGCACCTGCGCCTCGGTGACGTACTCGCTCTGGTGGGCGTCGTAGAAGGCGCGCACCTCGGCGTCGGTGACGGTGGGGGCGGGCACCTCCGCGCGGGTGGCGGCTTCGAGCCGTCGGGCGAGCTGGAGGGTGACGAAGCGGCGCACCTCGGGCTCGTCGTCGAGGCCGCGGCTGTGGGCCTCGGCGGCGAGGAGCTCCGAGTCGACCCACGACTGGAGGAGGGCGCGGCGCTGCTCGGGGGCGTTGAAGCGGGCGCGGAGGTAGGGGTTGTTGTGCCCCATGCGCCGGTTGAAATCGCAGAGGGTGAGCACCTGGTCGTTGACGCGGGCCACGACGAGGTCGCGCTGGGCGGCGTCGAGGTTCTCGCACGGATCGTCGCGGCGGGGGCCGCCGGCGTCCGGCGTGGGGGCGCGGGCCACGGCGGCGTCGGCGCGCGGGGCCGGCGGGCGCTTGCAGCCGCCACAGCCCGCACCGAGCACGATCACCAGAAGCGCCGAGAACCACCGGGACGTCACCCGGGGGGCACTACCACGGGGGGGCGCGGGGGTTCAACAGCGGGGTGTCGGGTGGGGATCGAGGGGCTCAGGCGACGTTGGGGATGTCCTCGTCGGCGCCGTCGTCGTCCGCGGTGTCGTGCTTCGCGGCCGCGGGTCTCGCAAACCCGCTACGATGGGGCAAGCACTCCATGCGCGTCCCGCTGCTCCTCCTCGCGGCCTCGACGTGGTTCGCCGCGTGCGCTCGGCAGCGCGCGTCACCCCCTCGGCTCACGCACCCCGACGCGTCGACTCCCCCGTCCCCGCCCCGCTGCCTCGTGGAACCTCCCGGCGGCCACGCGATCGGCGAGCCCTCGGGCTTCCCGTCCCTCGCCGCGCACGCCTTGGACGCGCTCGTGGTGACGAACGGGCTGTGGGTCTCGCCCCTGCTCGACGAGCCCGGTCCGCGAGGGCGGGCGTTCGCCTTCCGGAGCCTCCTGACCGGCGACGCCGCCGCGCCACTCGAAGCGGTCGACGCCACCACCGACGTCTGGGCCGCGCCGGTCGCGCTCGCCGACGGGCTCGCGACCTTGACGCTGCGTAGTGCAGGCCCGTCGCGCAGCGTGTACGCGCTCACCGCCGCCGGGGGACGGACGTTGCGGACGCACCCGGTCGATGCGGCGCTGGGGTTCCTGGTGGCGGGCGCGTCGGGAGACATGGCGTTGGGGGCGAGCTTCGAAGCAGCTGGCACGAACGGCGAACGCTGGCTGCGCACGGTCGCGCTGTCGGAGCGCGCGGCGGCCACGCACCGCGTCGCGCGAACGACGATCGCCCCAGCGGATCTCGCGTCGCCGGGCGGGCTCGCCGTCGCGTTGGGCGAGGCAGGCGGGGCGGTCGTGTTCCGCGCGATGGACGCGCTGCGGGTCGTGCGCGTCGACCGCAGCGGCGCGGCGCACGGGGAGCCGCAGACCGTCGCGACCGGCGCGATCGGCGCCGTGACCGCGGCGTATTGGGGGGCGACGCTCGTCGTGGTGTGGGCGCAGCACGACGGAGGCTCCACGGCGGGTCCGTCGTCGCTGCGTTGGAGCGCGTGGGACGCGGTGCACGAGACGCCTCTGCCGCCGAGGCGGGTGGTGACGGGCGGGGCCGCGTCGATGCCGGCGCTCGCCGTGAAGGACGGGCGAATGGCGTTGGCGTGGGCGGAGGGTAACGCGGGGGTGGAGGGCGTCCGACTGGGCGTGTCGGATGAGCTGGGGCGCTGGGGCGACGCGCCCGTCCTGCTCTCCGGGGCCGGGGGGAGTGCGATCGCGCCTGCGGTGGCGATGACCGCGGATGCGGCGCGGGTGGTCTGGGCGGAGCTACGGGCGGAGGGACGGGCGGTGCGCGTCGCGACGGTCCGTTGTGCGCGCGGCCTGTAGGGGGCCGCGGGGATGCGAAGAGACGAGAAACCGCGAGCATTCACTCCCGGGCGCTTCCGCGCCATGGTCTGTCGTCAGCGCGCTTCGGCCGTACAGGTGCCCCCCGCGTGGCGACGGGGCGGCGTGCCGGAGGTGGCGATCTGGATGTGCTGCGCGTTACCCTCCGCGCACCGATGCGCCCCCTGCACCCCGCCGCGCTCACCGCGCTCCTCCTCGCTGCCTGCGACGACCCCGCGCCCGCCGCCCGCGATGCCGCCGCGCAGGACGCCGTCCCCGACGCCCCCACGCGCAGCGCCACCGTGAGCGTCGCCGACGGGCGCGCTCGGGTCACCCTCACCGCCGGCCCGCGCGGCCTCGCGGTGCGCGTCACCCGACCCGACGGGACCCCCTGGTTCGAATCCCCCCGCGACGGCACCTTCCTCGAAGTCGGCACCGCCCCCGGCGGGCCCTCGATGACGCGCGCCCCCGACACCCGCTCGCCCACGCCCCGTGACATCACCTGGGTGACGCCCGCGGCGGTGACGGGCGAAGACGCTGCCCGTGGGGAGGTGACCTTCGCCCTCGGCGCGGCCGGTCCGCTCACGGTGACGCTCTCGCGCGTGGAGGAGGGCGTGTACCGCGTGGCGTGCGCGGCGACGGGGCGCGACGCGGCGATGATGCGCTGGGCCCTCGCGGCCGACGACGGGCAGTACCACGGCCTCGGCGTGCGCTGCGGCGCGCCCGACGCCAAGGGGACCGTCGTCCCCATGCAGTTTGGCGTCGAGGGGCGGAGCACGTCGGGCACCAACGAGTTTCACGTCCCCGTCCCCTTCTTCGTCTCCACGAAGTCGTACGGGATGTTCGTCGAGTCGCGCATGCCGGGAGCCTTCGACGTCGCGGCCAACGACCCCGCGCGCGTCACCGCGAGCTTCGAAGGGGCGAGCGCCGCCGTGTACCTCTTCGCGGGCGATCGCCCCGCGTCGGTGGTGGCCGCCTACACCCGTCGCTCGGGCCTGCCGCGCCTCCCGCCGCGCTGGGTGTACGGCCCCATGCACTGGCGCAACGAGTGGCGCAACCGCGCCGAGCTGATGGAAGACGCGCAGCGCATCCGCCGCGAGGGGATCCCCACCACCACCATCTGGATCGACAACCCGTGGCAGCGTTCCTACAACGACAGCGAGTTTGACACGACGCGCTTCCCCGACCCGCCGGGCATCTTCCGCGAGCTCCAACGCATGGGCTTCCGGGTGCTGGTGTGGAGCACGCCGTACCTCGACTACGTCGCGCCCGGCGAGGCGCCCCGCAACACCGCGGAGATGCTCTACCTCCAGGCCCGCGAGCGCGGCCACCTCGTGCGCTTCCGCGCGACGGGCGAGCCCTACGTGAGCGTGTCGAACCCCGGCAGCGCGGGCGGGATGCCCAACGCCAACGGGGCCATGATCGACTTCACCTCGCAGCCCGCGATGGACTTCTGGACGGGGCGCCTCGAACCGCTCATCGCCCTCGGCGTCCGCGGCTTCAAGCTGGACTACGGCGAGGACATCGTCACCGACCTCATCGGCGCCCGCCCCGGCTTCCTCTTCTCCAACGGTGAAGACGAACGCACGGGTCACCACGCCTACCCCCAGGCCTACCACCAGGCCTACCAGAACGCCTTCCAGCGCGGATCGGGCGGCGACGGCTTCCTCCTCGTGCGGGCGTCGAGCTACGGCGGTCAGCGCGTCGCCGATGTGGTCTGGCCGGGCGACCTCGACAACGACTTCCGCCGCTTCGGGCTCGTCAACGGGCGCATCGAAGTGGGCGGGCTCCCGGCGTCGATTCACGCGTTGGTGTCACTGGCCGCGAGCGGCTTCCCCAACTACGGCGCCGACACGGGGGGCTACCGCGGCGGGCGACCCACCCGCGAGGTGCTGCTGCGCTGGGCCGAGCACACGGCCTTCTCGCCCATCCTCCAGCTCGGCGGCGGCGGCGAGAGCCACAACCCCTGGTCGTACGACGACGCCGCGACCGCCATCTACCGCGACCTCGCGCGCGTCCACAACGACCTCGTCCCGTACCTCCGCGCCCACGCCATCGCCGCCTCGCGCGACGGGACCCCGCCCGTGCAGAGCCTCGCGCTGGCCTTCCCCGACGACCCCGGCTCGCTCGGGGAGCGCGACGCGTACCTCCTCGGCGACGACCTCTACATCGCCCCCGTGGTGACCGCGGGGGCGACCACGCGGCGCGTCCACATCCCGCCGGGGACGTGGGTCCACTGGTACACGGGCGAGGTGCAGCGCGGGCCGGCCGACGTCGAAGTGCCCGCCCCCATCGGACGGCCCCCGGTGTTTCTGCGGCAGGGCGCGATCGTGCCGATGTACGCGGCTGACGTCGCGACGTTGGCGAGCACCGACGCGGCGGACGTGGTCGACCTCGGGGACCGTCAGGCGATCCTGCGGGCGCGGATCATCCCCGCGGGGACGCGCGCGTTCGCGGTGGAGGACGGCACGCGCATCGAGGTGACCGAGTCGGCGGACTCGCTGAGCGTGGGCTTCGCGCCGGGGACGGAGGCGCGCGAGCTGCGGGCGGAGCTCGACCTCGCGCACCGCGGGAGCCCCTCGACCGCGGCGCCGACGCGGGTGGAGCGGGAGGGCGGCGCGGCGCTGACGATGGCGCCCGACGCGGCGACGGTGACGGCGGGCTGCGACGGGTGCTGGCACCACGACGCGACGAGCCGGACGCTGCGGGTGAGCGTGCGCGGCGCGGCGCGGCTGGTGGTGCGGTAGGCGAGCGCATGGACCCGCAGCTCGCGATCTTCTTCATCGGCGCGCTGTTCGCAGGCGCGGCGCTGCTCAGTTGGTACAACTCCGAGGCGCAGGTGGTGAAGCGCCTGCTCGCCGCCACCGCCCGGGTCACCATCGGGGCGTTTCCGGTCGGCACGCGGGCCCGCGTGGTCGGCACCGTCACGCCGCTGGCGACCGTCACCACGCCGATCAGCGGCCGCGTGTGCGTCTTCTTCGAGGTGGTGGTGGAGGAGTACCGCTCGTCGGGCAAATCAGGGACGTGGCACCGGGTGGCCAGCGAGCTGCGGGCGGTGGCCTTCCTCGTGACGGACGGGACAGGTCGAGCGCTCGTCGACCCGACCGCGGCGCGTGTCTCGCTGGAGCTCGATGAAGAGACGCAGTCGGGCACCTTCGACGACCCGACGCCCAGCGAGAGCGCCTTCCTCGCGCGGCACCGCGTCGAGGGAGCCACCTGGATCGGCTCGAACAAGCGCCTGCGCTACCGCGAGTTTGTGATCGCGGCGGGCGACGTGGTGGCGGTGGCGGGCGTCGGCACGCGCGAGCTCGACCCCGACGCGGGAACATCGGGGGAGGGGTACCGCGACGTGCCGATGCGCCTCGCGCTTCGCAGTACGGCGGATGAACCGCTGCTGATCAGCGACCGCTCGGATGCGCTGGTGTGAGCGGTCGACGCCGCGGATAGATTGCGGGAGACTCCACAGCCCCAAATGGGACCACGAACCTCCACGACGAAGCACCCGTCGCTCCTCTTCGCCGACCTCTTCGGGCTCACCGCCGTCGACGCGCGTGGCGTCGCCCGTTCGAAGCCCAACAAGTACGGCTTCATCGCCTTCGACGCGAAGCCGCCGCACCTCGCCGTGCACGGCGGGAGCTACCAGTCCCACCGCTACGACGCCGCGTTGCGCCCCGTCGGTGAGCCCCGCCAGCAGGCCGGCGCGCTCCTCCCTGACGGCAGCGGGCTCCTCCGCTTCACCGCGCGGGAAGGCCGCCTCACGCTCCTGCGCGGTGAAGCGCGCATCGACGTCCCCGACGCCCCGCATCCGCTCCCCCTCGCGCTCGGCCCCACGCGCGGCTCCCTCGAACACGACTTCCCGCGCGACGTGGTGCTCGCCCCCGACGGCGGACTCGCGCTCCCCTTCCACGAGCGGAGCGTCCGTCTGGGGCACCTCGATGTCGCGTCGGGCGCGCTCACGCTCCACGCGCTGGTTCGCTTCGAAGCCTCGCACGCGACGAAGCGGGCGTTTCTGCCGGGCCGCGACGCGCACGTGCTCGCCGCCCTCGACCGCGCCGCCCACACCCTCCACCTCGCCGTCCTCCGCGCGGACGGGTCGATCACCCACCACACGCACCGCGCCCTCGGGCTGCCGTCGCGCGAAGGCGACGCCCTCTGGTTTCAGCAAGACGACGCGACCGTGACCTGCGTGGGGCTCGACGGCCGCGAGCGCGCCGTGGTGACCCTCCCAGAAGCGCACCACGGGGCGGGGACGGTGTTCGCGCAGGGGGGGAGCGGGTGGTTCATCCCGTGGCACGCCGACGTGTTGGTGGCGCTGTCAGACGGCCGCGTCATCGACCGCGCGCTGCCGGGCGACCCCGCGGTGCGTCGCACGCTCGCGACGGTGCAACGCCGCCTTCACGACGCGGGCCGCGCGGGCGGGCTGGGCGTGTGGGTGCGGTCGTATCACGCGACCGCGGGCAAGAACCCGACGCTTCACTTGAGCCTCTCGGGCGACGGCGGCGACGAAGGGACGCTCGCCCACTGCGTGATGGGCGCGGCGATCGCGTGGCACCAGTGGGAACCTCCGTCCGCCGCCGTAGGCTTCGACGCCACGGGCGGCTGGATCATCGCCGCGCGCACCGCGGACGTCGACGAGCTGGTCGACGCGCTCACGGCGCTCGACGCGCACGGGCTCGCGCTCCGCGACACCGTGAAGCACTGGGCGCACGTGTGCGCCTTCGCGAAGGTCGCGCCGTTCACCGACGTGGCGGCGGAGGTGTTCGTGCGGGTGCTGCTCGACCGCGAGGCGACGCCGGGGACGCAGCGCGACGCGGCGCTGCGGGCGCGCGCGACGGCGTGGGACGACGCCCCGCTGCTCGCGTCGCTGGCGGCGCTGCGCGAGACGTCGCCCTCGCACGATCGGGAGCTGCTGGTGGGGCGGCTCGTCGCGCGGCACCGTGGGGCGCGGGGCGCGGCGATGCTCGACGCGATGATCGCGGCGCAGACCGTGGGGAAGAAGGTGAGCTACACCGGGGCGGAGCTCGCGGGATTGCGCGACAAAATCTGACGTCAGCCTGCGATGCCCGCGAGCCACTCCTCGAGGCGGACACGGTCGAAGCGGTCGAGGGGCCGTGGCGGCGCGTCGAGGGCCGCGCGCACCACGTCGCGCAGCGCGAGGGGGATGGCGCGGCGGACGCCGGGAGCGGCCATGGTGACGAGGACCGTGAGCGTGAGCGCGCGGAGGTCGTTGTCGCCGTCGTCCCACCAGGCCGCGAGGGTCTCGCTGCGGACGGGCATCTTCGCGATGCGTACGGCCGCGGCGGTGTGGGTGATCGCGCCGCGGACCCAGGCGTCTCGGAGCGCGAGGGCGCCTTCGGGGCGGCCGTAGGCCCTGATCGCGTCGAGGATGCGGTCGAGCACGATGGGGTGTTGTGGCGCGAGGAGCCACGCGAGGAGCTGCGCGTGGCCGTCATCGCCGCCCACCTTCGCGAGGCCGCTCGTCGCCCAGTTGCCGTCGTCGCCGCTCGTGGGATCAAGCGCGAGTCGGGTGAGCGGCTCCCAGGCGTCCCGGTGGCGCGTGGCGCCGAGGAGCGAGGCGGCCATCCAGCGCTCGGGCCATGTGTCGAGGGCGGCGGTGAGGCGAGGGACCACCGAGGGCTCTGGCGCGAGGCGCTCCAGGTACAGGTGGGCGCCTTTCCAGTGGACGCCGGAGAGCGGAACGCGGTCGAGTTCTGCATGGAGGGCGGCGAGGTCGCGCGCGCGGTCGGCGGAGGGCATCGGGGGAGCGTACTCGTTGGGCCTTCGTGCGTTCAACGCCTCGACGGCGCAGCAGCACTTGCGCTCGTGGGAGGGGCTCGCGAGCTGGAGGAGCTGGGGCTGAGACCGTCGCCGAGCGGCTCGCGATGAGCGCCTCCCCGCACCGCTCCCGCTTGACGCCCGCCGCCCTCGTGGCCCACAACGCGCTCCCCCAATGGCCAACGCAGACTCCCCCCGGTCGTCCAGCGGCACGAAGGTGCTCCTGCTGGAGAACGTCCACTCCTCCGCCCACGAGCTCTTCGAAGAGAACGGCTTCGAAGTCGAGTCCCTCACCGGCGCGCTCCCCGAGGACGCGCTCTGCGAGAAGGTGCGCGAGGTGCAGGTGCTCGGCATCCGCAGCAAGACCCAGGTGACGGCGAAGGTGCTCGCCGCCGCCGACCGCCTCCTCACCCTCGGCTGCTTCTGCATCGGCACCAACCAGGTCGACCTCCAGGCCGCCCGCCTCCGCGGCGTCCCCGTCTTCAACGCGCCCTTCAGCAACACCCGCAGCGTCGCCGAGCTCGTCATCTCCGAGGTGATCGCCCTCGCGCGCCAGCTCGGCGACCGCTCCCGCGAGGTGCACGAGGGCCGCTGGCGCAAGGTGTCGGCGGGCTGCTACGAGGTGCGCGGCAAGACGCTCGGCATCGTCGGGTACGGCCACATCGGCTCGCAGGTGGGCGTGCTCGCCGAGGCCATGGGGATGCGGGTGGTGTTCTACGACGTCGCCACCAAGCTCCCGATGGGCAACAACCGCTCGTGCGCGACGCTCGTCGAGCTGCTCTCCCTGGCGGATTTCGTCACGCTCCACGTGCCCGCCACGCCGCAGACCCACCGGATGATCGGCCCCGAGGAGATCGCCCGGATGAAGAAGGGCGCCTACCTCCTCAACCTCAGCCGCGGCACGGTGGTGCAGATCCCCGCGCTCGCCACGGCGCTGAAGTCGGGTCGCCTCGCGGGGGCGGCCATCGACGTGTACCCCGAGGAGCCCGAGACCAACTCCGACGGCTTCGCGAGCGAGCTGCGCGGGATGCCCAACACCATCCTCACGCCCCACATCGGCGGGTCGACGGTGGAGGCGCAGGCGGCCATCGGGCGCGAGGTGGCGACGAGCCTGGTGAAGTTCATCGACGCCGGCGCCACCGTCGGGTCGGTGAACTTCCCGGGCGTCGAGCCCCCGTCGCTCCCGGGCACCCACCGCGTGCTCAACGTCCACCGCAACGTGCCCGGCGTGCTCCGCGACATCAACCGCATCGTGTCCGACATGGACGTGAACATCCTCGGCCAGGTGCTCGCCACCGACGCCGACATCGGCTACCTCGTCATGGACATCGAGCGGGACGTCTCCGACGCCGTCTCCGCCGCCATGGCCGCCCTGCCCACCAACCTGCGCACGCGCGTTCTCTACTGACGCACCCCTCCCCCTCGGGTGTATCGTGGCGGCGCGTCATGCCGCCGACGACCTCAACCTGGCACCCGGGCGCGCTCGTGGGGGAGCGCTACGAGGTCTGCCGCCGCCTCTCCGGCGGCGGGATGGGGGAGGTGTTCGAAGCGCGCGACGTGAAGCGCGACCTGCCCGTGGCGCTCAAGCGCGTGATGGTCGAGCACACCAGCAACGTGCTCGAGCGCGAGCGGCGCAACCACGAGGCGGCCGTGCGGCTCCAGCGCGAGGCGATGCACACCTCCCGCCTCGGGCACCCGAGCATCGTCAACGTCTTCGACCTCGTCTACGACGTCGACGGCGCCCCCGTCATGGTGATGGAGCTGCTCGAAGGCGTCACCCTGCACGATCACCTCAGGTACAGCACCGTCCCCGTTCACACCGCCATCGACTGGATCGCGCAGGTGCTCGACGCGCTCGCCGTGGCCCACGCCGCGGGGGTGATCCATCGCGACCTCAAGCCGCCCAACCTCTTCCTCACCGAAGACCCCGCGATGCCCAACGGGGTGCGCGTGAAGATCCTGGATTTCGGCGTCGCCAAGCAGGTGTCGACCGCGCAGGAGGGCGCGGACGACGAGGAGCAGGCGACGGCGGTCACGATGACCAACGTCTTCCTGGGCTCGTATCAGTACGCGTCGCCCGAGCAGTTTGACCCGACCAAGACGCTCACCGCGCGGAGCGACCTGTACGCCGTGGGGGTGGTGCTGTTTCGCATGCTGGTGGGTCGTCACCCCGCCAACACGCACACCCTCCACGACCTCATGATGCGCACGCTCTTCGGCAACATCGACCGCAGCGCGCGCGCCTTCCGGCCTGACGTGCCGCCGCGCCTCGACGCCGTGCTCGCCGCTGCCCTCGCGCTCCGCCCGGAGGATCGGCCCCCCACCGCCGCGGCCTTTCGGGACGGGCTCCTCGCGGCGCTGCGGGAGTTCTCCACCGCGCCGCCGCCCGCGGGTGTCTCCAGCGCGCCACCGCCGTCAGCCTTCTCGACCGCGCCGCCGCCGTCGGCCCTGTCCACGGCGCCGCCCCCGTCGCCTTCGGTCGCACCGCCCCGACGTTCAGTGTGGCCGCTCGCCGCACTGGCGACGATCGCCGCGGCGGGCTGGGCGCTGTGGGCTGTCGCCCGCTTTGGGTGAGCGATGGGCGCGGCTCTGAGGTAGAGACGTCCCCCGTGCTGACGGAGCTGCTCATCGTCTTCGCGTTGCTGGTGCTCAACGGCGTGTTCGCCAGCGCGGAGATCGCCGTGCTCTCGGTGCGCAAGTCGCGCCTCGCGGAGCTGGTGGAGGAGGGCTCCACCGGGGCGCGGGCGGTGCTGTGGCTCCGCAAGCAGCCCGAGCGCTTCCTGGCGACCGTGCAGATCGGCATCACGGTGGTGGGTACGACGGCCGCGGCCTTCGGCGGTGACAGCCTTGCGGAGCGCTTCGCCGCGTGGTTCGCGGTGCACGCGCCGTGGATGGGGCACAGCGGTCACCGGGTGGCCTTCGTGCTGGTGATCGCGCTCGTGTCCTTCCTGGAGATCGTGGTGGGCGAGCTGGTGCCGAAGTCCCTCGCGCTCCGCCACGCCGAGCGGTTCTCGGTGACCCTCGGGCCGATGGTCCGCGCGATGGCGACGGTGGTGAAGCCCCTGGTGTGGGTGTTCACGGCGTCGTCCAACGTCGTGCTGCGGCTGTTCGGCGACAAGACCAGCTTCTCCGAGGCGCGCCTCTCCCCGGAGGAACTCCAGGAGCTGGTGGAGGAGGCCGGGCGCGTCGGCTCCATCGACTCGGGGACGAGCGAGATCGCGTCGCGGGCCATCGATTTCCGTGAGCTCACCGCGGTCGACGTGATGGTGCCGCGGGAGTTCATCGTGTCGGTGCCGCGCTCGCTGGAGCACGCGGCGCTGCGTCGCGCGCTCGAAGGCCGCCGCTTCGCCCGCTTCCCCGTCTACGAAAGCCACAGCGAGAACGTCGTCGGCTACGTCGCCGTCAAAGACCTCCTCGGCCCCATGATCGACGGCGCCCCCCTCGACGCGCACGTGCGACCGGCGCGCTTCGTCCCGGGGTCGACGTCCGCCGCCACGCTGCTCCACCAGATGCAGCACGAGCGGCTCCCGATGGTGTTCGTGATCGACGAGCTCGGCGGCCTGCTTGGGCTCGTCACCGTGGAAGACCTCGTCGAGGAGCTCGTGGGCGACATCTTGAGCGAGAACGACCCCGCCCCGCCGACCCTCACCCGCGACGCCGACGGGAGCGCCGTGGTGCCCGGCGAGACGCCCATCCGCGACGCCAACCGGGCGCTCGACCTCGGGCTCCCCGAGCCCGAGACCGTGAGCACCATCGCGGGCCTGTGCCTCGACGCCGCCGGGCGCATGCCGCTGACGGGCGAGAAGGTCACCCTCGCGGGAGGCTACGTCTTCGAGGTGCTCGACGCGACGCCGCGGAAGGTGCGCACGGTGCGGATCCACCCGCCGAAGGTCGACCCGGTGGACGACCCCGACGGCGACGGGTGAATCGCGCCAGAAGGAATTGGAGCGCGGGTTCATGCGTGTTATCTCGCAGACCCCCTATGGCCCTGGAGTGCGCCCACTGCGGCACCCGATGTGATGACGGCGCCACGCGCTGTCCCAAGTGTCTCCGTACGACCCACCTGCTCCCGGTGGCCGCCGCCCCGCCGCCCCGCTCGAAGGGCCCCGTGGTCGCCGTGATCCTCGGCTGCGCCCTCGCCGTCGGCGGCGGCGCGTTCGTGCTCGCGCGCCGCCCCCCCGCGCCGCCCGCGCTCCCCGCCAACACCCCCGCCGCGGCCAACGATCCGCTCGCCGTCACGGGCGACGACCTGGGCCCCCTCATCGCCCGCGTCCGCGCCGAGCGCGACGCCGTGGGCCGCGCCCGCGCGGTCGCCGCGGCCGTCCACGAGCGCCGCGCCGCCGCGGTGGTCACCGAGGACGAACCCACGCCCCCGCCCCGCGCCCCGGGCCTCCTCTGGCGCGTGCTCCCGACGCTGCGCGAGCGCGTCACCGAGCTCGACCTCGCCCGCCTCGTGGCCGCCGTGCTGCGCGCCGCCGGAGAGACCACCGCCGTCGTCGCCGAGCGCACGGTGGCCCCGCGCCCCGACGACGTGCTCGACGCGTCTGGGGTGCGCGGGTCGTTCGTCGTCGTGGTGGGCGATCACGTGCTCGAACCCACGCAAGGCACGCTCGTCGGCAAGGGGACGGTGCGCCACCGCCCGCTCACGGCGAGCGCGCTGGTGGGCGCTGTCTCCGCGCAGGCGGCGCTCGAGCTCGCGGACGCCGGCGGCAACGCGCCGCGCGCGATCGAGTACGCCAACGCGGCGGTGGAGGCGTGGCCCGAGGCGCCCGTCCCGCTGGCGGCGCGCGCGCGGGTGTGGCTCTCCGTGGGGGCCTCCAGCGGCCTCACCAGCGCCGAGCAAGACCTCCGCGCGGCCGTCTCGATGCGCGACGACGCCGCGCTCCACCTGCTGCTCGCGCGTGTGACGCTGATGCGCGGCGACGTCGCCAACGCGGCCCGCGCGGCGATGCGGGCGGCCGCCGTGGCGCCGGGGTGGGGGACCCCGTCGGTCGCGCTCCTCGCGCTGAAGGACGTCACCGCCCAGCTCGACGCCGGCGCGGTCGACGGCTGCGCCCGCCTCCGCAGCGCCCGCGCCCCGTGGACCGACGACGCCTACGCGCTCTGTAGCCCTGGCGTGGCGGACGACGTGCGGGCGGCCTCGGCCCTTCGCCTCCTCGACGCCACGCACGACCCGCTGCGGGTGGCCTTCGCGGCCGCGGCGCTCCCCGCGGGGGCCGTCCCCTCGCTGCCGTCGCGCGTGGCCCGTCACGAACAGCGCGAGCTCGCCTCGTGGCTGCTGCTCTTCGGTCGCCCCGAGCTCCTCGCGGGGGAGGACGGCGGCGCGCCGTGAGGTGGTGGGCCGCGGCCCTCGTCGCGGGCGCGGCCGCGTGCGATCGCTCGCCCGTGACCCAGGAGGTGCGCACGCCGCGCGAGGCGCTCGGTCAGCTCGTGCTGTGCGCGCTCGACCAGACCGGCCAGCAGCCCGACCCCGCCCGCTTCGAAGGGGCGCTGCGGCAGGCGCTGCGGGGCGATCGGGGGCGCTTCGCGACGCGCGCCGGGGCGTGCGAGTCGGCGCTGGAGACGGAGGGCGGCCGCCACCCCTGCCTCGCCCGGATGAAGACGCGCTGGTCGGCGCTGCTCACGGTGGTGCAGCGGCCCGGGCTCGACGCCATCGACCAGGACATGGCGGTGCGCCGCGCGGGCGAGGCCTACGTCGACGCGACAGCGCGCTGCCCGCGGTAGTAGTCTCCCACCGACGCGATGCCCCACGACTCCCCCCCCACCGATCACGACCGCGAGCGCGAGGCCGTCGAGGAGGCGTGCCGCTACGTCGGCCTCGACCTCACGCACGCCGGGAGCGTCCACGCCTACCTCGCCGAGGACGAAGACGCCTGGCCGCGGTGCTGCAACTCCTCGTGCGACCCGTGCGTGGTGACGCTCCAGCACGCCGCCCGCCGCGCGCTGGTGGTGCTGGAGTCGCCTACCGGTCGGCGCTGACGGCGTCGCCCGTCCCCGCGTCGCGCACCGGGGACTGCCCGCAGATGCACGGGCCGAAGGTCTTCTCCTCGGTGCAAAACTGCTCGCCGCGGGCCCCGTTGGCGCAGGCGCAGGCGCGGTGATCCTGCGTGCCGCACTCGGCGCAGGCGGTGAACAGCGAGGCGGCGACGAGGGCGGCGAGGAGCTTCACAGGCCGGGAGGATGCACCGGGACAGGGTGCCGCTTCAATCCCCGGCGCGCGCCACGCATCGGCGCCGTGAGCGGTCGACGCTGGCAGTCCACCGCGCAGGGGTGTTACCTCGTCGTGCCATGAGGAAATACAGCCACGACACGATCGTCCGCGTGCGCCTCCGCCACCGCCCTGGCCAGCTCGCCCGCCTCGCCGCGGCCATCGCCGACGCCGGCGCCCTGGTGGGCGAGATCGGCACCGTGCAGATCGGCGAGAACGACACCATCCGCGATGTCACCGTCGAGACCAACGACGAGGCCCACACCGCGAAGGTGCTGGAGGGCATCCGCGCGCTCGCCGGGGTCGACCTCATCGAGACCTTCGACCGGGTGTTCGAGAGCCACCGCGGGGGCAAGCTCCGCACGACGAGCCGCCTCGCGCTCTCCCACGTCTCCGAGCTCCGGTACATCTACACGCCCGGCGTCGCTCGCGTCGCCCTCGCCATCCAGAAGGACCCGAACCTCGCCTGGGACTTCACGGGCCTCGGCACCTCCGTCGGCATCTTCACCAACGGGACGCGCGTGCTCGGCCTCGGCAACATCGGCGCCCTCGCGAGCCTCCCGGTGATGGAGGGGAAGGCCTGCCTCTACGATCGCTTCGCGGGCATCTCGGCCACGCCGCTGCTGGTCAACACCACCGACCCGGAGGAGTTCATCGAGACGGTGGTGCGCATGTCCACCGGGTTCGGCGGCATCCACCTGGAGGACATCCGCATGCCCGACTGCTTCCGCATCGAAGACGAGATCGACCGCCGCCTCAAAAAGCCCGTCATGCACGACGACCAGTGGGGGACGGCTACGGTGGCCCTCGCGGCGATCCTCAACGCGTGCCGACTCACGGGCGTCGACTTCAAGAACTCGCGCGTCGGGCAGATCGGCCTCGGCGCCGCGGGGAGCGCCATCGCGCGGATCGCCCTCTCCTACGGCGCCCGTGAGGTGATGGTGGCGGACGTATCGCCCGACGCGGTGGCGCGGCTGGTGGGCTTCGGCGCGGTGCCGTCGGACATGGCGACCGTGATGCGCGAGGCCGACATCGTCGTCGCCACCACGGGGCGCCCCGGGCTCATCAAGCCCGAGATGGTGCGCAAGGGGCAGGTGATCTTCGCGCTCTCCAACCCCGACCCGGAGATCGCGCCCGACGAGGCGGTGCGCGCAGGGGCGGCGTACGCGGGCGACGGGCGCTCGATCAACAACGCGCTGGCGTTCCCGGGGCTGTTTCGCGGGGCGCTGGACGAGCGGGCGAGCGCGATCACGCATGAGATGCAGCTGGCGGCGGCGGAGGCCATCGCGGCGCACGCCGAGCCCGGCGAGCTGGTGCCCAACCCGCTCGACATGCGCGTCCACAAGGCCGTGCGCGACGCCGTCGCCGCCAAGGCCAGGGAGCAGGGGATCTCCGGGACGGCGAAGCTGTTGTGACCGCGATCAGCCCGTCGCGGCGGCGCTCGCGTCGGCGGGCGCGGCGGGCGCGCTCGCGTCGACCGCAGTCGGCGCAGCAGGCGCGGCGGGCGTCGGGACCGCCGGCTCGGGGAGCGCAGGCGGCGGCGGCGCGACGGGCGCGGGCGCAGGCGCGGCGGGCGTGGCGGGGGCCTCCGTCGCGGGAGCCTCCTCGCGCTTGCAGGCCGACAGGAGAAGAACGAACGCGAGCGTGATGATCGACTTCATGGTGACACCTCGTGACGTGGTGGATGCTGCGGCGTCGGGCGCCCGAGGCGTCGGGCGCTGCGGGGATCGCCGCGCAAGGAGAGGTGTAGGCCGCGGGCGCTGTCGTCGGTGTAGGAAGGCCGCACGCTGTTGCACGCGGGCGGCGCCACCTGTCGCCAACCTGTCGCGAAGCGTGTCGCGGCGTCGGCGGTGGTTGCATCCGGTCGCGAGACGTTGTGAAGTGACCGCTCCCCAACCGAGGAGGCACCGATCACCATGGCTAGACTCGTCGGATACTTCGCCAACCAGACCGACCGGATCCGCTGCGCGCTCGCCCATGAGGGCGCGGCGCTCTCCTTCGGGGCCGAGCGCATCGACGGCTGGGGCGTCGGGAGCTATCAGGGCGCGGAGGTGCTCCTGCGCAAGCACCCCACCGAGTCGCGCGAGGCGCTCGACCTGCTCGACCTCACGCGCGACCTGCGGACGGCCTGCGCGGTGGCCCACGCCCGCTCGGCCACCGTGGGCGCCCGCTCGCTCGAGAACACGCACCCCTTCCGCCACCACCAGTGGCTCTTCGCGCACACCGGGACGCTCCCGCGCTTCGACGAGGCGCGCGCGGCCCTCCTCGAGAGCGTGCCCGAACACCTGGTGCGCAACCTCCGCGGCGACACCGACAGCGAGCTCATCTTCTTCGCCTTCCTCGGCGCCGTGCACCGGGCCGGGCGCCTCGAAGACCCGGACTTCGACCGCCAGGGAATCTCCGACGCCCTCGCCGAGACGGTCGACCGCATCGACCGCGCCTGCCACGCGCCCGCCGCGATGAGCCTCCTCGTCACCCACGGCCACGCGATGGTGGCCTTCCACCGGGGAGCCCCGCTCTCCTACCTCTTCCGCCGCGGGATCCGGGACTGCGCGGTGTGCCGCCGTCCCGCCGACATCGCGGGCCGCGAGCCCAAGCGCGCCGACCACGAGTCCCTGCGCTACGTGATCGTCGCGGACGCCGCGATCGACGCGCCCGGCTGGCAGCCCGCCCCCGACGGCCCCGGCGGCGCCTTCGTGGCCGTCGACCGCAACCTCGATGTTCGCGTCACCGCGCGGTGAACAGAAACGCCGCCCGTCCAGGGCCTGGACGCGCCAGTCGCGCGGATGGCGCCCCCCACCAAGGGTCGATTTGTTGACCTCCGCGGTGCGGGCGGTGTTGTATCGCGCGCTGTGTCGGTGCACACCCGCGCCGCCGAAGGACCAATACCCCCCATGAACTCACGCGGAGTTCTGCATGGCTGACGGAAATTACCTGGTGGGCGTCGACATCGGGTCGAGCTCCATCAAGCTCTGCCAGCTCAAGGACATCCGGGGCAAGAAGACCCTGGTGAAGTTCGGCTATCACGCCCTGCCGCCGCAGACGATCGTCGACGGCCACGTGCAGAACGCCGCGGCCATCGTCGAGGGGCTCAACCAGCTCTTCAACCAGCACAAGATCAAGCGTCGCGAGGTGGCCCTGGCCGTCTCCGGGCACGCCGTCATCATCAAGAAGATGGCGCTCCCGATGATGACCAACGCCGAGCTCGACGAGCAGATCGACTGGGAGGCCGAGCAGCAGATCCCCTACGACATCAAGGACGTCCAGATCGACTACGAGGTGCTGCGCAAGCGGCCCGAGCAGGGGCAGATGGACGTGCTCCTGGTGGCGGCGAAGAAGGAGGAGATCAACGAGGCGGCCCAGATCGCGCGCGACGCGAAGCTCAAGCCCCTCGTGATCGACGTCGACGCCTTCACGGTGCAGAACGCGTTCGAGGCCAACTACGGGCTCCCGCGGGAGGGCACCGTGGCGCTCATCAACATCGGCGCGACCCTCACCACGATCAACATCCTCTCCCAGGGGATCCCGTCGTTTACCCGCAACATCATCAACGGGGGCAACGCGATCACCGAGGAGATCCAGAAGCGCCTCGGCATCTCCTGGGAGGAGGCCGAGACGTACAAGACGGGCGCCGCGGGCTACAGCGGCGGCGACAGCTACCGCTCGGTGGTGCCGAGCGAGGTGCCGCAGATCGTCAAGCAGGTGGTCGAGGGGCTCTCGGGGGAGATCCTCCGCTCGCTCGACTTCTACCTCGCGACCAGCGGCGAGAAGGAGATCAACCGGGTCTTCATCGCCGGCGGCACGGCCAACATCCCCGAGGTGGGCGCCGCCATCGAGCGCCGCGCCAAGGCCCCGGTGGAGCTGCTCGATCCATTCAAAGACATCGCCGTCGACCTCAAGGAGGTCAACGGCGACCTGCTCAACCTCCACCGCGCGCAGGTGGCCGTGGCGATCGGCCTCTCGCTGAGGAAAGACCGGGAGAAGGCGTGACATGCTGAAGATCAACCTCCTGCCCTCGGAGAAGGGGAGGGCCCGCGGGCAGTCCGCGGGGGTCTCGAACCTCCTGGTGATCGGCGTCGCGGGCTCGCTCGTGCTGCTCCTCGGCGGGCTCTTCCTCTTCCACGCGACGCAGCAGTCGCAGGTGGACGAGATGAAGGCCGCCAACACCCGCACCCAGGGCGAGATCGACGCGATCAAGTCGCGCGTCGCCGACCACACCAAGATCCTCGACGAGCTGGCGGAGATCCGTCGGCGCGAGGAGGCCATCGAGCAGCTCCAGGCGGCGCGGACGGGTCCGATGTCGATGCTCGTGGAGATCTCGAAGATCCTCACGCCGCGCGGCACGCCGACGGCCGACCCGGAGGAGATCGAGCGCCTCCGCAACCGCGACCCCTCGCGGCTCTGGAGCAACGCCTGGGAGCCGCAGCGCCTGTGGATCACGTCCTTCGAAGAGGACAACCGCAACGTGAGGATCTCGGGCGAGGGCCGCACGAACGATGACGTGAGCGAGTTCATGACGCGCCTCCAGCTGAGCCTCTTCTTCCAGAACGTCCGGCTCGACCGCACCGAGGCGGCGACCAACGCGGACACGAAGATCCCGGTGCAGAAATTCACGATCACTGGGCGGGTGAGGTACTGACATGGCTGCCGCGAAGAAATCCCCGAAGGACTTCCTCGGTGGCATCAACCCGAACGCGGCCATCGTCGCGGGCTGGGTCGTCGCCGTCGTCGCCGTGCTGGCGCTCTACTACTTCGTCTTCTACGAGCCCCTCAACGAGGAGCGGGGCAACGAGGAGACGCGCAAGACCACGCTCCAGCAGGAGTTTCGCACCGCCGAGGGCAACCTCCGGCGCTACAACACCGACGTCGCCGAGCTGGCGCGGGCGCGGCAGCGCGCCCAGCAGCTCCAGACGGTGCTCCCCAACGACCCGGACATCCCCGGCTTCATGCGGAGCGTCAACGCCCTCTCCGAGGCGAGCGGCCTCCAGCTCTCGCTCATCCAGCCCGTCGAGGAGCGGGTGGAGCAGTACTACGCGCGCATCCCGGTGCAGCTCGAGGTGCGGGGCAGCTACCTGGCCCTCGCGCGCTTCTTCCACTCGGTGTCGCAGCTCCCGCGCGTGATCAACATGGAGAACATCAAGCTCAGCGACCCGCGCGAAGACGCGGTGAGCCACGAGATGCGCCTCAAGGCGACCGTCCTCGCGACGACCTTCCGCGGCGTCACCCGCGCTCCTGGCGCGCCGGGCGCTCGCCCCGCGGGCGCCGCGGCTCCCGGAGGTGCGCGATGAAGCCCTTCGTGCTCCGCGCCGTCGCCGCGCTCTGCCTCGCCGCGCCGCTCGGCTGCGAGGACGAGCCCGCGCCGGCCGCCCCGCCGCCGACGCCCCCCGCGGCCGCTTCCGACGCGGGCGTCGCGGGGCGCCGTCCCGCGGGCGAGCGTCCCCCGCCGCAGATCCAGATCAACGACAGCACCTTCACCGAGCCCGCCTCGCGTGATCCGTTCCGGTCGTATGCGCGGATCTTCATCCAGAGCCCGGAGGACCTGACGGGCGGGTCGCGCGACGTGAAGCTCGCGCGCTACTCGCTCGACGACCTCACGCTCGTCGCGATCATCATCGGCACCGACAGCCCCTACGCGATGGTGAAAGACCCGTCGGGCACCGGCACCATCCTGCGGCGCGGGATGTACGTCGGCCGCTCGGAGATCATCCACGCGATGAACACCCGCGGCAGCGACTACGCCGTCAACTGGCGCGTGGCGCGCATCACCCCCGCGCGCCTCCGCCGCCTGCCCGACGGCCAGTTCGAAGAGGTGCCGGCCGAGCTCGTGTTCGAACGGCAGAACCCCCTCGACCCGAGCGTCCAGGTGGTCGAGCGCGCGATCTCGCTCAACGCCGGCCGCGCGGGCGCGCAGACCAACACGCCGGGCCCCGTCGGCCCCATCCCCGGCGTCGGCGGCCCCACGCCGTCGTACCTCCCGTCCAACCTCGGCGGCGCGGGCGGCGGCTCGGCCACGGGCGCCATCCTCGGCACGCAGGCGGCGGTCAACCAGGCCGTCCAGCCCGCCCCCACGACCGTGGTGGTGCAGGTGCCCCCGCAGCAGCAGAACGTCGCCCCCTCGGCCCCCTCCAACGCGCCCCCGCCGGTGCAGATCTACAACGGCTCCAGCGGCTCGCGCTGACCGCCCGCACGGCGCGGCGACGTCGCTTGAACCCGACGCCCGCTCCGTGCGAAAGGGTGCGCCCGTATGCCGCGCACCTCGCTCCGCCCCGCCCCCTGGGTCGTCTCTTCCCTCGCCGCCCTCGCGCTCTCCTGCGCCAGCGCGCGCCCCGCGCCCGTCGAGCCCAACCAGCCCCCGGTGCCTCTCCCGACGGCCAACCCGCCGCCGGTCGACACCCAAATCGCCCCGCCGCCGGGCGCCACCGCCTCCTGGGACGCGCTCACCCGCGACGACCTCTGCCGCATCGTCACCGAAGGGGCCCACGCGCGCATCCGTGAGGCGCAGCCCGACTTCGAAGTCGCCCGCCTCGACGCCTACCTCGCCGACCCCTCCGCCGCCCCCGAGATCGCCGGTCGCACCGCCGACCAGCTCTTCGACCTCGCCGTCGTCGCGATCGTGAAGGGCCGCGCCGTCGACGCCGAGCGCATCGT
>JBILLV010000352.1:0-9240 GCA_044375895.1 Polyangiales bacterium
GCGTGGGTCGGTGGGGTAGAGAGGCCGGGTCCCGCGCGCGGAGCCACGCGCAACCCCGCGAATGAACTCGGTGCCCTCAATGCCGCGGGGTGAGCATGGCGAGCACGGGGGTGGCCGACCTACCCCGCCGACCCACGCAAGGTATAATTTTGCCTGGGGCACGCGAAATTGAGGGGATGTCGGTGCGCGCAGAGGCCGCACGAAGAGAAGACGGCGGAGCGCCTGATGGACGCCGAGCAGCGCCTACTTTGCCCCCCGGGCCTTCAGCCCGAGCTTCGCCCGCATCTCCTCGGCGTTCGCCGGGGGCGCGTGGATGCCCGACCCCGCCTCGGGTCCCGTGACCTGGCTGGCCATCCCTTCAGTCCCGGCGACCGGCCGGTCGCTCGGCGCGCCGACGACTGCCGTTTCGTGGTCGGCGCTGGACGCACTCGCCGCGGCCGAAGTCAGCCCGTCGCCCGCGCGACGTCGACGGCCGTACAAGAATTCCTGGATCAGAGCTCCCGCCGTGATCTCCTCCTTCCGCTGCCGGAGGTTGCGCGCCGCGTCGAGCCAGGCACGGCCTTCAGCTACAGGGTCACCACGATTGTCGAAGCGGAAGTTCGGCCCGAGCACGGCGAGCACGGCCTGGGAATCCGCAAGGGAATGGCCGTGCCCCCGACGGTCGAAGGCATCGTCGAGTGCATCCGCGAGGGACGACGTGGGACGGTGGGTACTGTCCGTCGTCGAGACCGCGCGCTCCCCAGCCAACGCATCAGCTGGCTCCGCCTCTGGGAGCCCGCCAGGCGGCACTGTCGGCGGCGGGAGACCAGAACCGTTCTGCAGCCAGTCAATCGTCGCGCCGGTCACCTGCGCAATCTTGCTCAACGTCTCCCCGTGGGCGCCGCCGCCCCGCTCGAGGATCTTCTGCACGGTGTTGGTGCCTAGCTTGGCCCGTTTGGCGAGGGTCGCGGCCTTCCACCCCTGCATCTTCATCAGCCGGTCGAGCCGTTGAGCAACTGTCTCCACGTGTCGAAGGATACCGCACGCGGAGACGTTCGTATGCATGACGTTCATATGAGAGCTTGACGATGAACGTATGAGATCATACATTCGTCTCCATGACACTCGCAGAGCGGCTGATCGAAGTCAGGGAGGGCGTCGGCATTTCGGCTCGTGCTCTCTCCATCGTCTCCGACCTCCACCCCACCCACATCTCCCTCATTGAGCGAGGGGAACGCCTCGACCCAACATCCTCCGTGATCGACTCGGTGTCGGTCGTGCTCAACTGTACGACCGACTATCTGATCGCCGGCCGGGGACCGAAGCCTGAACCGCATAGCCTTCGGAACGGGCTCAAGCGTCACTGCGAAGCTCTTCTCCGTGACCCGGACACGAAGCCTCTTCGCCGCGAAACGGCAGAGCGAACGCTGAAGGATCTGGCAGCGCGCTTCCCCGGCGCCCTCGGCCACACCTGCAACGACTTCACCCGTGCGGCCGCACCGAGGGCTGACGACGACGAGGACGACGAGCCCTCCGGTCCGGTCGTCGTCACCGAGGGCTTCTCGCAGGTCGTGGGGGGCTGACCGATGCGTTCTCCCCCGAGGTGCGTCACGCGCGCCGAGCTGGCCGACGTCCTCGCCCTCGAAGCGCCCACGGTCGCCGCGCGCCTGCGCGACCCTCTCGCGCCCGCCCCCGAGGTGCGCTCGTTCCTGCACCCGTTGATGGGCGAGCGCGACCACGTCTGCTGCCGGCTCGCGACGTTGGGCCTCGTCGAGCTGCGCGACGCCATCACAGCGATGGAGGTCGACGCCGCGGCGCTCCTGACGCTCGCCCGGTGCCTCGCCCGCGCCGCACAGCGTGAGCTCCCCCGCGACGTCGAGCGCGCGCTCACTCAGACGCTGCTCGCGGGCGTGCTGGTCGACCTCGCCCGCTCGCCCGCCTGGATCCACTGCGACCCCAGCACGATCACCACCGCGCGCGAGCTCAACGCCCGCCGCACCGCCACCGGCCCGTGGGAGGGCTCCCCGATGGACGACCGCAACGACTGCAAGAAGGAGGCGCCCGATGCTGCGTGATGGAACCGTGTCCACGGCGACGGTCACTGCCCTCGCCATCGCCATCGGGGGCCTGAGCGAAGGCTTCGAACTGCTCGTGTACGTCAGCGCCCCGCTCGCGATCGTGGGCGCGTTCGTGCTCGTCGCGAGCGCGCTGCGGGGCTCGCCGTGATGTCGACCGAGGGTCGCACCTCCTGCGCTCCCGAGGCTGCGCGCGAGCCCATCGCGGTGCTCAAGCACATGGCCGACTCCTGGCTGTGCCTGGTGATCGCCCTCCTGCTCGCGGAGAAGTTCACCTGCCTCTACGGCGCCCGCGACCTCTGGCTCGACCCGAGCACCGAGCACGCGCTCCCCCTGCTCGATGCCCTGCGCCGTGTGCGGAAGGACGCCGCCACGGGGCCGCGCGCGGCACACGTCCGCCAGATCGAGCGCGGTGAAGAGCTGCTCGTGCGCGCCGCGGGTTGGACCTCGGCGACCACGGAGCACGGCACTGTCTGGTGCTCGCCGGACGGCAACCGCCACGCGCGCACGTTGGCGGAAGCCTTCGCTCTCGTGCTCGCCTTCGTCTACAGCGTCGGGCGCGAGAGCGATCTTCCCTCCGTCGGGCTGCGCGAGCGCCACATGGTGCGCGGCCGCTACGACCAGCGCACAGAGGGCCAGGAAGACGAGGTGGCGCAGGCCCCCGCCGACCCGACGCTCGATGCGTGGATGGACCGACCGCGGGGCATGGAGGGTCGAGCGCCGCGCGTCGGCGGGCCGGTGATGGTGCGGGATCGGATGTTCGTTCGTCATAGCGACTCTGTAGCGCCGGACGACGACGAGGGGCTGTGCCCGTGAGCGCGTCTCTCAGCATGGCTCCCGTGGACAACCGCGAGATCAACCTGTGCGCGAAGCGGGCGTTGCGGACCGGGCGAGAGCTTCACGGCCTCTCGCGGATGCAAGTCGCGCGGTGCCTCGGCCACGCGGACGACCGCCTCGTGCGCGCCTGGGAGGACGAGGACAGCGCGAACCACTTCCCGGTGATGGCGCTGATGCACCCGAACTTCCCCGACGAGATCCGCGCCTTCGTCCTCGCCGAGATCGCGCGCGTGTCTGGGAACGGTGAGCCGCTCGGGGCCGACACCGCGGAGTCTGCGCTGATGGCGCTGCAGCGCGCGGTGGGTCAGTTCGTCACGTGGACGGGCACCATCGTGCTCGGCGGTCGCCTGACCTCCCAGGTCGCCGCGCAGGGGCTGATCGTCGTCGAGAACATCGCGAAGACGGGCGCCGTCGCCGCCAAGTGGCTGCGTCGCCGCGTCTCCACGGGCGAGCATCCGGTCGGGCGGAGGACGCCATGAGGGCCCCACGCCATCACGCCACCGAGCGCGACGCGTCCCGCGTGGCCCATGTCCCCGCCGAAGGTGACTTCGTGGCCTACGAGGTCGTCTCGGGCACCCTGCGCGTCCTCGCCCGCAGCGCCGACCGGGAGGCCGTCGCGCGCGCCGTCGACCGCAGCAAGGGCCACCCCGCGCTGCTCACCCGCGCGGGCGTGCTGCTGCGCGGCACGAACCTCCCCGACACCCGAACGCTCGAACACCTGCGCGCCGAGGTGCTGCGCCTTCACCAGTCGCCCGCCACGCGCCGCGACGAAGGCGCCGCCCCGCGCACCACGCCACCTCCCGCGACGCCTGCCGCGCCGCGCGCCGTCCGCTCACCCCGCACGACCCCGACGGAGACGACCATGCCGAAGACCACGAAGAGCGAGGCCCCGAAGACCGACGACACCGCGACGACGCCGAAGCTCTGCGAGAAGTGTGGCGAGCACCCGCAGAGCGCCGTCACCCACCACACGCCGAAGGGGACGGAGACCTGGTGCAAGCACTGCCGCCGCATCGAGGCGATGCGCCGCAACGGCAACAGCACCGGGCGGCGCGCGAAGTCGTCGCGGCGTGCGGCGACGCGGGGGTCGCAGGTGAAGCGCGAGGCGCGTCCGGCGAAGGCCCGGCGCACCGTGACGAAGCCGCCGTGCGCCGAGGCGGTGGCGTGCGAGGGGTTGCCTGCGGAGCTGGTGCCGGCCGCGCGGGCGCTGCGCGTGGTCGCCTCCCTCGGCGGCATCGATCGGGCCGAGCAGATCGCGCGGGCCGTGGGAACCGGGGCGTGATCGTCGACTTCGAACAGCGCGCCCGCGGGCGCCGGGCCTTCTTCGTCGACGCCACGCGGCGCTTTGACCCGAAGGGCTTCGAGGTGGCGCCGATCGAGCGCGATGAGGTCGCGCGCTCCTTCGTCGAGGCCCACCACTACTCGGGGGCTTACGTCGCGGCGGTGCGCCGCTATGGCCTCTTCGCGCGCGGCGGGGCGCTGGTGGGCGTGGCGGTGTTCAGCGTCCCCGCCAACGACCTCGCGCTCAAGCCGCTGCCGGGGTCGCCGCGGGAGTCGCTGGAGCTGGGGCGCTTTGTGCTGCTCGATGCGGTGGGCTTCAACGGCGAGACGTGGTTTCTCACGCGGGCCCTCGACGGGCTGGCGCGGGAGGGGTGGGTCGGCGTGGTGTCGTTCAGCGACCCGGAGCCTCGCACGCGGCGCGATGGCGAGGTCACCTTCGCGGGGCACGTGGGCCAGATCTATCAGGCCCGCAGCGCCGTGTACCTCGGGCGCGCGACGCCCCGCACGCTGCACCTCTTCGACGACGGGACGGTGTTCAGCGCCCGCACCGCGCAGAAGATCCGCGCCCGCGAGCGGGGGTGGCGCCACGCCGTCGCGCAGCTCGTCGCGCACGGCGCCTGCGCCCCGGCCAACGACACCGACGTCGACCTGCGCGCGTGGCTCGCGGTCGAGCTGCCCCGCGTCACCCGGAGTCGTCGCCACCACGGCAACCACAAGTACCTCTTCCCGCTCCACCGCTCCGCGCGGCGGGCGTGTCCGGCGTCGTTGCCGTACCCGAAGCTCGGGCGCGACCTCTTCGGCGCGAGGGTCGCGTAGTGCCCACCCTCGACGCTGCCCTGGCCGACGCGCGCGCGCCGCTGTCGACGATTCATGCGATCGCCACCGTGCGCTCGCGCCACGGCGCCTACACCGCTCGATGGCGCCTCGTGGCGACCTGCGCCGCCGCGCTCGCGGGGCTGCACGGCCTCGCGTGGCAAGGCTGGGATGGCCTCGCCCACCTGGGGTGTGAGTCCGCTGCGAGGATCGGCCTCGGGGCGCTCGACCGGGCGCTCTCCGCGCTCAAGGGCGCCGCGGAGGGGGACCGCCTTGTGGGTGCGCTCGTCGTCCTACTCGGCTCGCTCGTTCGCCGTGAGCTCGACGCCATCGCTGGAGGGGTGCGCTGATGGCCTGCCCGCTCGCCATGCCCCTGGCCAAAGCCATCGCGTGGGCGGAGCGCGAGGGCGTGCCGTGGGGGGAGGTGTTCTCGATGCGCGAGAGCGCGTCGCTCGGCGTGACCCGACGCTGGGACGGCGCCCGACGCGCCTTCATCGAGACCCGACACGGCGCCCCCGAGGTCGTCTACGAGGTGGGCTGGCTCGCCCAGGCCCTCGCCGCGCGCGAGGCGGCGCCCGTCGTGGCAGCGCCGGCGCGAACGTCCGTGACCACCACGGTGACGCCTGTTGCCGCGGCGGCGCGGGTAGCCCCTGCGGCGTCGCCCGCCGTGCCGCGGGTGCCCGATGGTTTGGTGACCGAACCTTCTCCCGCGCCGGTTCAACTCGGGCTGTTCGCCGGTCCCGTGGCCCCCGCGGAGCGTGACGCGGTGATGCCCGGGTCGTACGTGGCCGAAGCACCGTCGCTGGTGGCCTACACCGACGGGTCGGGGACGACGGCGGGGAAGATCAGCGGCGCCGGCGTGGTGGTCTACGACGGTGGCGTCGCGGTGCTCGAAGCGAGCCGACACCTGGGGATGGGCACCAACAACCGCGCCGAGCTCTACGGCATCGGCATCGCCCTCGCGATGACCGACACCCCCGTGTGGCGCCCGCGGCCGCTGCTCGTGCGCAGCGACTCGGAGTACGCCCTCGAAGCCGTCACGCGCCCGACGGCGCCGTTCCCGTGGGCCGCCAACCGCCCGCTCATCCTGCGGGTGCGGGCCGCGGCGGTGGGGCGGGTGGTCACCTTCGAGCACGTGAAGGGGCACTCCGGCGTCGAAGGGAACGAGCGGGCCGACGCCCTCGCCAAGCTGGGCCGACTGCGCGTGCCGCGCGTCGCGCGGGGAGAAGCCGCGTGAGCGCCCCCGTCGTTCACGCCGGGCTGGTCGCCGCACTCCTGCGCCTGGAGCGCGTCGCGGCGGTGTTCGAAGGCACCGTGGTGCTGGTGGGCGACGTGCTGGAGCGCCTGCGCGAACTCCCCGACGCCTCGGTGCAGTGCATCGTCACCTCGCCGCCCTACCTCGACGCGCGTGACTACGGCGTCGCGCCCACGGCGTGGCCCGAGGTCACGTACCAGCCGCGCTTCGATCTGCCCGAGGTGACCGTCGCCGCGAGCGTGGGGTGCCTGGGCCACGAGAAGACGCTCGTCGCCTACGTGGGTCACCTGGTGCTGGTGTGGCGCGAGCTCGCGCGGGTGCTGCGGCGCGACGGCGTGTGCTGGCTCAACCTCGGCGCGGGCTACAGCGCCGGGACGACAGCCCCGCGCAAGCCCTCGGCGACGAAGGGAACGCGCAAGCCCGCGGTCTGGGCGACGCGCTGCCATGAGGGGCGCGTGTCGGCGGGCCTTGCGGCCAAGCAGCTCATCCCGGTTCCGTCGGCGGTGCGGGATGCGTTGCAGGCGGAGGGGTGGTGGGTGCGCAACGAGGTGGTGTGGGCCAAGCCGGGCGCCACCCCTTCGAGCGTCTTCGACCGCTGCACGCCCGCCCACGAGGCGCTGTTTCTACTGACGCGCGCGCCGCGCTACCGCAGCCACTTCGAACGCCTCGCCACCCCAGCGGTGGCCACCGCCTCGCGCAACAAGGCCCGCAAGCACGGCGACGACCGGCGCGACCCCGGCGACCACAGCGGCACGAGCATCCCCTGGCGCGGCGACACCGCGCACCCGCGCGACGTCTGGGTGATCCCCAGCGAGCGGTTGAAGGAGAAGCACACCGCGACCTTCCCCGCGGAGCTGGCGCGGCGGTGCGTGCTCGCGGGGAGTGATCCGGGCGAGGTGGTGTTCGACCCCTTCGCGGGCACCGGCACCACCCTCGGCGCCGCTGTCGCACTCGGCCGCGCGGCCGTCGGCGTCGAGGCCCAGGCCGACTTCATCGCCATGATGCCTGAACGCATCAGCCGGTTGCGTGCACGCATCCTCGCGCCGCCGCGCAGGCGCAGGAAGGCCCGGCGTGCGTCGGGGGGCGTGCTGCCGAAGCTCGACGCCATCAGCCCGCTGACGCCTGCGGTCACCAACCACGGACCCCTGTTCGAATCGACCCACGGAGCCACGCCATGACGACCGACGACCTCACCACCGATGTCACCGCGACCCTCCGCGCGTCGCTCACCGTCCGGCAGAAGATCCTCGTCGCCGCCGTGGCGCTCTGCGAGGGCAACTTCGACGTCGACGCGCTCGTGCTGCGTGCGTGGGAACTCTTCCCCGAGAGCTTCAGCCTCACGGGCGGGAAGCACCCCGACTCCAACCGCGTGCTGTCGAAGCTCTCGGGCACCGACGGGCTCTGCACCATCGGCTGGCTCACCCGCCCCGCGCCGAGCACCTACCGCGTCACGCGCGACGGACGACGTCTGGCGGCGTCGCTGACCGGCGCGACCGTGGTGGAGGAGAAGCCCGCGAAGCCCACGAAGCGCGCGCTCACGAAGGCGGAGAAGCGGGCGCGCATCGTGGCGGCCACCGCCGCGGAGGAGGCGCCGTCGAAGGAGCTCACCCCCGTGGAGCTGCTCGGCCTCAGCACGCTCGCGAAGTGCGAGGCGCTGCGGAAGTTTCTGCGGGGCTCGCCCGTCAACTTCGCCGACGCGTGTGACTTCTGGGGCGTCTCGCCGAAGCGGCCCGCCGACGCCGTCGCCCGCGCGGAGCACACCGAGCGGTTGCTCGTGCGGGTGGTGGAGTCGCTCCGCGAGGACGGGCCCGTCGACCCGAAGCTCCCGTCGCTGTCCACCTGCTACGGCCTGCTCAACCTCCACCGGCTGATGCGCAGCCGCTTCGCGAAGGAGCTCGACGCGACGCAGGCGACGGAGGTGTCCCGTGGCTGATCGCGCGCTCACGCACTCGCTCGACTTCGAGGGCCGCCGCGTCACCGCGGTGATGTTCCGCGGCCGGTGGCTGTGGCGCGGCGCCGAGGTGGGCGAGGCCATCGGCTATGAGCACGGGCGCAAGCTCGTGGAGAACGTCCGCGGGAGCTGGGCCTCCGACTTCACGGACGGCGCCGACTTCCTCATGCTCTCGGGCGCCGACCTCGCGGAGTTTCAGGGCGCACTGAATGACTTCCCCGATCGGGGAAGTCATTCGCGAGGCCGCGGCGGTGCGCGGTCCATGCTGGTCCTGACGGAGTCCGGCGTCGACCTCGCCCTCGTGCTCGCGCAGACCGAGAAGGGCCGTCGCCTGCGGCGCTTCCTCGTCGACCATGTCCTGCCTCAGCTCCGCGCGACGGGTACGGCGACCATCCCCGGCGCCCCGCCGCCGGCGGTCGACCTTGGTGCGCTGCGGTGCCTCCTCAATGAGCTCCTCGACGAGCGCCTCGGGCGCCCTGCGGCCCCGCCGCGGTCGTCGGACGCGACGATGCTCGGCCCTCGCGACCGCGCCATCGTGCTCAACCCGGTGATGGTGCTCGCCCGGGTCACCTGCGGGCCGAAGGCCACCGAGCAGGAGCTCGCGAGCGAGCGGGGCGCCGTGTACGAGCGGCTCCGCGTTGCCCTCCGGTGGCGCGGTCGGTGGGCGTTCTTCCCCGAGGCCCGCGTGGGGGAGCTGACGGCCGCCCTCGCAGGCGAGGAACGCATCGCCCGCCGCTCGGCCGAACGCGCAGGACACGCCGCGCAGCTCGACCTCTTCGACGACCGGGGCCGTCCTCGCAAGCGCTCGCCGCGCGGCGCGAAGGGGGCGAACTGACGTGGACGCCGCGACGGGCGACGACACGACCACCGGCCCGCGGGCAGCGCGCACCGAGCTGCGTGCGATGCGCACCGAGGTGAAGGCCCTGGAGCTGGCCGTGCTCCAGTTCGACCTCGTCGCGAAGCAGGGGCTCGTGAACAGCGGCCTCGCTGACAACCTCGTGGCGCGCCACGCCGCGGAGGTGCGCGCGCACCTCGCCGAGACGATGGCC
>JBILLV010000353.1:0-9205 GCA_044375895.1 Polyangiales bacterium
GCACGACCTCGCCCTCGGCGCCGCCACCCTCGACGCGCTGCGCGATGACGCGGGGGAGGGGGTGAGCGTCCCCGTGTACGACAAATCCGCGCACGGCGGCCGCGGAGATCGCGCTCCGGAGACGCAGTGGCGGCGGGTGACGGGGCCCTTCGACCTGGTGCTCGTGGAGGGTTGGATGCTGGGCTTCGCGCCCGTCCCGACGGAGTCGCTGCCCGACGCGCGCATGGCGCCGAGCAACGACGCGCTCGCGGGCTACGCGGCGTGGCTCCGACGGTGTGAGGCGCTCGTCCATCTCGTGATGGCCGACGCGCAGTCCGTGGTGCGCTGGCGCGTCGACGCCGAGCGGGCGCGGCGGGGAGGAGGTGCGCCGGGGCTCAGCGACGAGGCCGCGCGGGACTACGTGATGCGCTTCGTCCCGGCGTACGCGACGTGGGTGGAGCCGATGCGCGCAACGCCGCCGGTGCACGGCCCGCGATTGACGGTGGTGCTGGGCGACAACCGCGACGCCATCGAGCTCAGCGACGCCTGATCGCGGGGAGGCACCAGAACTAATTCGAGGTTCCCAGGGGGACCAGGGGGTGCTCTAGTCCGCCCGCGGATCGCCACTTTCCCCTTTTTCCCCGTCTGGAGACTCTGCCCATGAACCGTGTCCACGTTCGATCGACCTTCCTGTGCGCCGCGGCGCTCTCGCTCGCGGCCTGTGATTCTGCCCCCGTGGTGGCTGGCTCGGACGTTCCTCCCGCGGAGGACGCGATGGCGCAGCCCGACGCGATGGTGCAGCCCGACGCGACGGGTGACGTGGTGGTGCCGCCGACGGATGGCCCGGCGCCGATGATGGCGGACTGGGGCTTCCGGCCCAACCCCAACGGCTTCAACTTCCAGAACTTCGGCACCAGCCGCCCCGGCGAGATGCCGGAGACGGCGCGCCTCGACGCCGACCTCCTGCGCCGCATCTTCGGCCCCACCGTCTGTGTGGGGATGAACGCCATGGGCCCCTGCGTCCTCGTCCCCACCGCGCGCCAGTGGATGGACACCGAGAACAACGGAGCGAACGGTGGCAACTGCGAGGGCTTCACGGTGCTCGCGGGCCACATGTACGCGGGCGGCATCAACCCGATGACCTTCGGCGGCCCCAACGCCTTCGGCCTCATGCGCAACAACACGCTCGAGCGCGAGCTGGTGCTCTGGGCGGTCAGCCAGACCACCGCGAATGAAGCGGCGCCCATGCGGCGCATGGAGCCGCGCGAGATGCTCACGCACCTCACGAGCGAGTTCAACCGCGGCCGTATGTTCCTCGGGACGACGCTCGCGGTGTTCGGCCGGCAGGGCGGGCACGCGATCCTGCCCTACGCGATCCGTCGGATGAGCGACACGCTCGTGCATGTGATGGTCTACGACAACAACCATCCCGACTCCGAGCGCTTCCTCGCCATCAACCCCGTGGCGAACACCTGGAGCTACCGCGCGGCGCTCAACCCCTCGATGCCCGACGACGAGTGGACCGGCACCGGGATGACCAACCCGATGGGGGTCAGAGATCACGGCCCGCGCCTCATGTTCCCCCACCCGAGCGACGCGTGGCAGAACCGCCAGATGGACGGCGGGGGCATGACCAACATGCGCATCAACACGGTGGGCGAGTCCCAGGTCACCGTGACCGACGCGATGATGCGCAGCACGTCGGTGTCCGCCGATGGCGTCTTCCAGGAGAACATCCCTGGCTCGCGCGTCTCGCTCCGCATGCCGGGCCGCCCGTCGCGCCCCGACCCCGTGTTCACCGTGCCGCGCGCGACGCCCATCACCGTCACGCTCGACGGCACCTCGCTCACCGCGGCCTCGCCGACCGAGCTGCTCTTCCAGGGCCAGGGCTGGACGCTCGGCCTCGACGGCGTGAGCATCGACCCGATGCAGCGCGACACGCTGGTGATCCAGCCGGGCCAGCCCGACCTGCTCTACCGCGCGGCGGGCGCCGAGACCCCGACCCTCTCGCTCGCCTTCCAGGCCGAGGGCGACGACTACCTCATCGAGCTGCGCGCCCGCTCGATGAACGCCGGGCAGAACCTCCGCCTCGCGGTCGACTTCGCGATGAACCGAGCCCGCATCAGCTTCGACGGGAGCACCACGGCGCCGATGTTCGAGCTCTACGTCGACCGCGTCTCCGCCTCGGGCGACGTCGTCTTCGAGCACGACGGCGTGACGGCGATGCCCAACTCCGTGATGTACGTCAACTTCGGCTCCTGGGGCGGCAACAACATGCCCATGAGCATCGGCTACGACGACAACGGCGACGGCACCATCGACCGCACCGCCCCCCTCAGCGACGACCCCTGATCGCCTCCGCGTGACGGCGCTCTGGCGGGATCGCCGCGAGGGCGCCGTCCGCATTTCCCTCACAGACAGACTTCAGGGCTCCGGGTCGCGCGCCGTGGGCATCGGGGCGACGGGCATCTCGCGCTCGTCGTTCCAGGCCGCGTGGAGCGAGGCGGTGCGATGCGGGCGCACGGTGACGATGAACTCCCGCGCCCCCGGGTGATCGGGCGACACGACCCGCACGCTGTACACCCCCGGCGAGAGCTGCACCCCATCGAGCGGCGTGCGCCCGAGCGAGCGGCTCCCGATGAACACCTCGGCCGACGTCGACGCCGTCACCTGGAGCAGGCCCGGCGTGCTGCGGTCGTCGGAGAGACCCGTCGGGTCGCTCTCCACGGTGTCATCGTGGTGGTGACGCCGACGCGTCGCAGGAGCGACCTCGACGGCGGTAGGCGCCATGGCCGGCGAGGGCACCACGGTCGGGGGCGGCGCGGGCGCAGGGGGCGTCGGCGCGGGCACGGCGACGGGCGCAGGCGCGGCTGCGGGCGGCGGTGAAGGCGCGGGGGTGAGGGTGCGTGACGTGGTGACGGTCGGCGTCCCGTTGCGCGCGGTGCGCGGCGCCCGCGGCTGATCGAACCAGATGTGCGCGAAGAGCCCGCCGAGCACCATGAGGCCGACGAGGTACCCGACGACATCCCAGCGGCTGCGGCGCGGCGGGAGCGACATCACGTAGGGCTCGGTGTGGCGCTCGACGGTGAGCGGCGTCACCCCGGGCGCGGCGTCGGTCGCGCGCGGCGGGCGCGGCAGCGTGGGCGACGTGGCGTTCCCTTCGGTGCGGATGCGGGCGCCGGTACGCGCCAGCGTCGCGGGGACCTTGCGCGTGAGGTCGCGGTCGTTGACGGGAGCGACGGGCGTGCGGGCGTGGCGTGCGCCCGCGCGGCGCATCAGCGGAAGCACCTCGCCCGACACCTCCTCGGCGGAGAGCGGCGGCGCGCGCGTCGTGGCGTCCGGGTCGTCGAGGACGGGGATGCGGGGCTCCGGGTCGGGCGGTTGCTGCGCGGTGAGAGGCGCCGGGGGCGACGGGCGAGCGACGGCGCTCAGCACTGGCATCCCGAGCTCGAGGCCGGGCGCCTCGGGCTCTTCGCTGGCAGAGGGGCGCGCGGGCATCGACTGCCACGCGGCGACGAGGTCGCGAAACACTGACTGGCGGAGGAAGCGGTCGCGCCACGCGATCTGCTCGGCGAAGAGCGCCTGCATGAAGTCCCCCACCTCGGTGACGCCCGCGTGGCGCCCGGAGGCGAGGAGCCACGCTTCGAGCACGCGGCACAGCTCGTGGGCGGTCTGGTAGCGCTTCGTGAGGTCGCGCTCCAGGGCGCGCATCACGATGGCCTCGAGGTCGCGGGGGTAGTCGGTGCAGAGCCGCGACGGCGGGGTGATGGGGTCGCGCGTGATGGCGAAGACGGTGGCGGCGTCGGTCTGGCGGCGGAAGAGCCGGCGGCCGACGGTCACCTCCCAGAGCACCACGCCGAGCGCCCACACGTCCGTGCGGCGGTCGATCTTGCGCTCGTGGAGCTGCTCGGGGGACATGTACGCGAGCTTGCCCTTGAGCTCGCCGGTGGTGGTGCGCTCGTGGAGCTGGTCGTCGGAGCGGGCGACGCCGAAGTCGACCACCTTGGCGTTGCCCGAGTAGGTGACGAAGACGTTCTCGGGGGAGACGTCGCGGTGGACGACGTGGGCGTTGGCGCCGTCGTCGGCCTTGAGCTCGTGGGCCGCGTGGAGGCCGCGGGCGGCGTCGGCGACGAGGCGGACGCCCAGCTCCCGGGGCAGCGCGCCCTGGGCGCTCCAGGCGCGGCGGGCGACGTTGCCGAGCGTCTCGCCGTGGAGGTACTCCATCGCGATGTAGTACCGACCGTCGTCCTCGCCGAAGTCGAACACCGTGCAGAGGTTGGGGTGGTCGAGCCGCGCCGCCAGCCGCGCCTCGTCCAGGAACATCTCCACGAAGCGATCTTCGGCGGCGATGTTGGGGTGGATGATCTTGAGCGCCACCCACTTGCTGAAGCCCGCGGTCGCGTCGAGCTTCGCGAGGTACACCGAGGCCATGCCCCCCTGCGCGATGCGGTAACACACGCGGTACCGCCCGATCCGCGGAACCTCCGCCTCGGCACGCACATTCGAGCGTTCGACCTGCGGCTTCATCGGTGTTTCGAGGAATACCACCGTCGAGCCCAGATTGGGGAATGTTCAGCGGGTTATTTCAACGGGTTCGCTCCGCTTCGGGGAGCGCGCTTGACCGGGGCGTGGGGGCGGCGCCAGAGTTGGCCCCCTGTTTTTTTGCGCCGTGTGTGCCCCGCGCAAGGAGCTCCCGTGAACCGCACGATCCCGATCACCACGCTCCCCACCGACCTGCGCGAGGAGGACGCCGTCGAGGCCGCCTGCGCGCAGGACATCGCCTTCATCGAGGAGCGAATCCGCCGGGGCGTGAGCGTCCTGGTGGACTGCGACAAGGAGCTCTCGCTCTACCTCTTCCTCGCGCTGCGGGCGCGGCTCAAGCGCACCAAGGACGCGCCGCGGCTGGTGGTGGTCGACGGCCGCCCCGACCCCGAGGCGCCGCCGCGGAGCACCATGTCGCGCATGCTCGAGCAGCTCACCGACACCGTGCGCGGGAGCCTCGACAAGACCGCCGTGGTGCTCCTCCACCTCGACGTGCTGACCACCACGCACACCGGGCTCACGCTGGAGGCGCGGGAGGCCATCCCCCTGCTCTACGAGAACCCGAAGGCGGTGTTCCTGGGCTTCCGCGACCCGAGCTTCGAGGTGCCCAAGGTGATCCAGGGGGTGTTCGCGGCGCGGCGGGAGATCACGGGGATCCCGCGCGAGGCCCTGGCGAAGATTGTCACGCAGCGCGAGGCGCGGGCGATGCACGCGACGGAGTTCGACCCCTTCGGGCTGTACAAGTACCTCTCGGGCGTCAACCCCGTGAAGTGCCGGCGCATCCTCGGCGACCTCTCGGCGCGGCGCGAGGCCACGGCGGGGCGTCCGGCCACCCAGGAGGTGTACCAGGACATCCGCAAGCAGACGGTGACCGACGACGTCGAGCTGCCCAACGTCGACCTCGACCGTGACATCGGCGGCTACGACGAGGTGAAGACGCGGCTGCGCGACGAGCTCATCGACCTCGTGCGCCGCAAGGACTCCCTCGGCGACGAGCGGGACGTGCAGCAGGTGGAGGGGCTGCTCCCGCGCGGCGTCATCTTCCACGGCCCGCCGGGGACGGGGAAGACGTACTTCGCCAAGGCCGTGGCCACCGCGATGAACGCCACCGTGATCGTGGTGTCGGGCCCGGAGCTCAAGTCGAAGTGGGTGGGCGAATCGGAGGAGAATCTCCGGCGCATCTTCCGTCAGGCGCGGCAGGCGGCGCCGTCGGTGATCGTGTTCGACGAGATCGACGCCTTCGCCCACCAGCGCGGGACGTACATCGGCTCGGGGGTGGAGCACTCGATGGTCAACCAGCTCCTCACGGAGATGGACGGCTTTCGCCGCAACGAGATGGTCTTCGTGGTGGGGACCACCAACTACCTGGAGTCCCTCGACGGCGCGCTGCTTCGCCCGGGGCGCTTCGAATTCATGATCGAGATCCCGGCGCCGACGGCCGACGACCGGCGCGAGATCATTCGCATCTACAACCAGCGCTTCGGGCTCGGCCTCGACGACGCGCTCATCGAGCACATGGTTCGTCGCACCGAGGGCATGGCCGACCGGGAGAAGAACATCCCCTTCGCCGGCGACCACATCCACTCGGTGTGTCGCGCGCTCAAGCGCCAGTCGCTGCGCACGGGCTCGACGGCCTTCACCGCGGAGGACATCGACCGCGCGCTCCAGCGCAAGACGCGGCGCCAGGTGGTGCTGTCGGCGGAGGAGGAGCGGGTGATCGCGATCCACGAGGCGGGCCACGCGCTGGTGGCGATGCTGCTGCCGAAGGCGACGCCGCCGGAGCGCATCTGCATCACGCAGGACCAGGAGGGCGCGCTGGGCTACGTGATGCGCGCGGCGCGGGCGCGGCCCTACACCGTCACCGAGGACGAGATGCGCGCGGACGTCTGCGTGTGCCTCGGCGGCCAGGGGGCCGAGCGCCTGGTGCTGGGGGAGGTGTCGGTGGGCGCGCGGGGCGACCTCCAGCAGGCCAACGCGGTGGCGCGGGCGATGGTGGAGCAGTACGGCATGAGCCGAAACCTCGGCGCCCGCGTGGTGCTCGACGACGAGGGGGCGCGGGGCGAGCGCGGGGTGAGCGAGGCCCGGCGGCTGCGCGTCGACGAGGAGATCGACCAGCTCCTGCGCGAGGAGACGCTGCGCTGCGAGCGGGTGCTGCGCGACCACCAGGATCTGCTGACGGCCCTCTACACCCTGCTGCTCGAGCGCAAGGTGCTCGACGCGGCCACGATCAAGACGTTCGCGAAGAAGGACTGAGCACGATGGCCGAGGTGACGATCAAGTTTCGGTACAACCCCGCGACGGGCAAGCGCGAGCTCATCATCGGGTACGAGAGCGACAGCGACGCGCTCCCGCACGAGCACGAGCAGGATCACCGCGCGCTGGCCGAGAAGCTGCTGGGGCAGAAGCTCGGCGACGACATCGGGGGCATCGTGGTGGAGCGGGTGCGGAAGGACGGGACGGTGATGGAGGGGGAGGCGGCGCGCGAGGCGGAGCGGCAGCGGGCGGCGGTGAAGCAGGGGGGGTGAGCGCGGGCCTCCCCCTCGGACGCTCTCACCATTTGCTCCCCACAAGCGCCCGCGCTCAGCTGCCCGCCGCGAGCACGTCGAGAAACTCACCGTCGCTCTCCAGGAGGAAGGCCTCGCTGTTGCCGTCCATCGAGAAGACGGCGACGAGCTTCCACACGCGTTCGCCCGAGGGCGAGAGCAGCGACCACGTCGTCTCGCGGTGGATCCCGGCGGCGGTCAGCTGGTCGCGAAAGCGCTCGAAGCGCTCGGCGGCCTCGGGCGCGAGAAAGTGTCGGCGAAGGTAGTGTCCGTAGTCGATCTCGTCGCCCGCGTACCGATCAAGCACGACGCCGTCGAAGGTCCAGTGACCGGTCCAGTGGCAGAGCGCGTCGCGCAAGAGGTCGGCGAGGTCGATGTAGACGGCGCCGTCGTGCTCCACGCACCGGTGGCTGCGCGCGACGCGGCGCCAGCGTTCGATCTGCTCGGCTCGGCGTTGGACTGCGATCGGCGCGGCGCCGCGCGCCGGGCGCCAGAGCGGACCGCGCAACATCCGCCAGCGCGAGGCGGCGCTCGGGTGATGAGCTTCGTCGAGCGAGCACTGGCGGTAGTAGGCGATCACGTCGGCGAGGGTCGCGAACGCATTTCTTGGGTACACAGAGAGTTCGAACACCTGGTCCCAGTACACCGGCACGTGGAGCTGCCCGTACTGCGAGAGGTCACGGATCCTGGCAGGCATCCGCACCCATCGGTCCATCTCGGTGCTCAGCCACAAGGGGTCGTGGTCGGGCGCCGCTTTGGGGGCCGCGCGCTCCGCGGCGTCGCAGGCCGCGTCGAGCGCGGTGACCGACCGCTCGATGGCCGCCTCCAAGAGCGGCGACGAGGTGTTTGTGGGAGCTCCGTCGCTCACGCGCGGCATGTTGCACGCGCGACCTGCGCCTGGGTAGCGCCGGGCTCACCCGAAGCGTCAGGGCGGCGGTTACGTCGGCCCGGCGGCCGGGTTCATCCACGTGACGCCCCAGCCGTGCCCGTCGGGGTCGTAGAAGCCCCAGTCGTACATGAAGCCGTGGTCCTGGGCCGCGCCCGCGGCCTTGCCGCCGTGGCTGGCGGCGAGGTTCACGAGCTGGTCGACCTCCGCGCGGCTCTCGCACGACACCGTCACGAGCACCTCGACGTGCGTGCGCGTGTCGCACACGTCGCGCTCCGTCAGCGTCTTGAAGATCGTCTCCGTGACGAGCATCACGCGCGCCTCGGCGTTGATCACCAGGCAGGCGCCGCCGTCGCCGCTGAACTGCGGGTCGAACGTGAAGCCGAGCGTCGAGAAGAACGCCTTCGAACGCTCCAGGTCGCGGATGGGGAAGCTGACGAACAGTTTTCGGTCGGCCATTGGGGGCTCCTTCGGGGGGGCGTGGGTGGCGCCGGCGGGCGCGCACCGGGTCGGGCGCGTCGGGGGATAGACTCCTACCCGATCCGAAATTCATCGGTGCCCCGCAAAGAGATCGGAAGGGAGACGTCACGCCGAGAAATCTCGCCCGATCGCTTCCGCGCTATCAACCCCGCCGCCGTCCCTCAGACGGTCGCGGCGGGCCCGTCCTGCCACGCCGCCGCCGGCGCCCCTGCGGCCCACGACGGCAGCGCGATCGCGCGCTTCTCCCGGAGCGCGCGGAGGATCCACGCCGCGGGCTGCACCTCCGACGCCGCGTCGAGGAGCGGCTGCGCCACCGTCAGCGCGCTCGCGTAGGCCGCGGCGGTCTCCTCGTCCCAGCGCGCGCGGTCGGCGTCGGTGGGCGGCGCCATCGACGCGCCCCGGCAGTTGGGCGCGCCGCACGTGCAGGTGAACGGCACCGTGAAGTGCCCGATCCAGTACTCGCAGGTGATCTCCTCGCCGGGCGCGAGGTCGCGTCGGGCGACCTCGATGGAGATGCCGATGCTCGTGGTGCTCGGGTCGCACGAGTGGTTCATGTGGCGGCCGTGGTCCCAGGCGAGGACGAGGCTGCCGTCGACGTCGCGGTAGGCGTAGCGGTCGAGCTGCGCGCGCAGCGCCGGGGGCATCGCGGCGGCCCGCTCGGGGGAGACGACCTGGTCGAGCGCGTCGCGCATCCACACGATGGTGCCGCGGGGGATGGGTCGGGTCGCGACGACGCCGAGGCCCACCGCGTCGCTGATGTGCTGGAGGCGGGTGT